>OZ246402.1:0-376283 GCA_965230975.1 uncultured Candidatus Saccharibacteria bacterium | reverse complement strand
GCAGAAGCATAATTTTTAGATATTTATTTTTTAAATTAATACTATGCCAGGTGGTTCAGATCATTTAATAGAATCAATAAGACAAAACACTCTTTTAGGTATTCAACATATAATCAATGTTATAAACAGAAGATTCTCCGAAACATCTATCGTAGGAGCAGAGCTTGAAGAATTCAGGGGCACCCCTCTCAGTAAACCTAATATGGGTAAATATATTAAATCGATTCTAACAAATGATAAAGATCTTACTGATCATATTGGAGATTCCTTTAAATACGAAATCAGAATTACGTTAAGTCAAAACGCAGATCTTATATGTATTGCACATGATCTAACTTTGCCAGATGGAAGAAAGATTGATCTGTTTGTAGAAAAAACAAAATTTAACCCCTTCCTTCCACAGAATTGGGAAATATATTACACTGAAAGTGATAGCGAGGCTTAAATTAAAGATTAATTTAAGTATAAAAATCCCCCCGATACATCGGGGGGATTTAAATTCAAACTAGATTGAGATTAGAAATCTCTACTTTGTCTGTCAGCGTTAAAGCCTCTGTCTCCTCTATCATTTCTAAAGTTTCCGTTGCTTCCGCCTCTGTTGAAGTTACCTCTATCACCACCTCGGTTTCCACCGCCGAATGATCTTGGTCTGTCTTCTCTTGGTTTTGATTCTTTAAGTTGAACTCTAATTGTTCTACCGTCTAATTCAGTTTCGTGTAACAATTCGATTGCTTTGTTTGCTTCTTCTGAAGAAACTAGGTTTACGAAACCGTATCCCTTTGCTCTTCCATCGAATTTATCTCTAGCAACAGTTACTGCTCTTCTTGTTCGAGCTTCGCCTCTGTCGTTAGTATATTCTTCATCAGCTGCAATTTGTAAACCTGCGTTTTCAAAATGTGCTCTTAAAGATGCTTCGTCTGTTGCCCAAGCTAATCCTCCAACAAAAACTGTTGAAACTACTGCTGGTGCTGTTGTTGCTGTTGCAACTGGTGTTGTAGCTTCGTCTGCTACTGGTGCTACTGTATTTACGTCGTCCATCAAAATAATAAAAAAAATAAACATTCGCTACCAAAATTACTTTAAGCATTTGCATATTTGAAATGCACAAAAGCAAAGTTAAAGATAGCTTTGGGTATATTATAGCAGATAATAGCAAAATTCAATAATTAGCATACTGTAAGTGTTTTATTTCTAGAAAAGCTATTCGTGGAAATTCGGAAGACTAGAAAAAATAATTGCGAAGCCCTAAATTGAAATAAAATTTAAAGTTATGAGGAAAAGCTTAAGCCTCTACCACTTTTAAAATGACTGCTTCTTGAATTTTTAATTTTTGCCATAAATTTTCAGCTGCATTTGCAATTTGTGTTTCATTAGCACCTTTAGATTCTGCAATTGATTTAAATTCGATTACATGATTATACATATTTGCTAATTCAGTCGGTACTTCACCATTTTGAAAAATAGAATTCGATCTAAGTGTGTCTATATATTGCTGAACCTCTTCTTCTCCCCAATCTTCTACTAATCTATCTTCTAAGGCTAATGGTAGACAACATGTTCGTTCTAAGATAGATATTTCATACATTCTGGCTCTAATATACTCATTACTTTTACTATACTCAGTGTCTCCCAAACCACTATTCATTCCAAAACAAGTTGCAATCCACTCATCATCAAATACATGATATGGAATATTTCCATTTCCTAATGGGTGGGCATTTTTCAATGTTGAACTTTTGTAGCTTAAGGCACGCATTCTATATGCATCATTATTAACCGTATTTTCAATATCTCCTGAGCTTACAGCGGTATCCACAATATCGTCTATCAAACGAGTGTCTCCATCACTGTAGTCAGATATTAGATGTCGCTTGCTATCTTGACCACTTGAAGTTTTTACGCCTGGAATTTGAACTGCATAAATGTTTTTTGTTTTTGATTTAAGTTGAGGATTATCTTTTATAGAATCTAAATATAAATAGTGCAGTAGCAAGCTGCCTGACAATGCATCAATTACTGTAAAATTATTTGTTTCAGAATTTTGAGCTTCTGCTATTAACCTCTCTACAAATTCATATGTCCAAGTTTTTATGTAAGATCTTATAGTTTCAAGATTAGGGAATTTTTCAAAACCCTTTGCTAAGGTTATACCTCTGGGTAAATTTAAACATTTAATTTCATTCTCTAGACTTGACACCTCTGGCCTTACTGCAGTGTTAGACATTTATTGAGTTTTAAACGTCTCGATTTTAGATTGTTTATTTTAATTACTCAATGCTTTTATTTATTATAGGATTAATAATCTTTTCGTAATTATAGTAAACAGTCCCCAACACAAATACTATTGGAACAATTACTAAATTACCCACCAATTGATTTACTAAGAATGGAATAGCATTAATATAACTTAATGTTAAACCACTTAAATCTTTAACGTACATATTACCTATTAACCAAACACCAAAATTAGTCCATAAAAAGAAAACTAGTGTACTAACAACACCTAAACCCTGAGAACCAACTAAGCCTAATGCAAAATTACCCTTAAACTTATTAACTAGTCTTCTTAATAAAGAACCTGCAATTGGACCAAATAAAAAGCCGCTCCAAGTAAATAAGAATATATTAGTATTTTTAATAAAGATATCTGAAACAATCATTGTAATTAAAGGAACTGCAAAGGCTAATTTTTTATTATTAAAAAAATAACCACTAACAATAGCAAAAGCTGTAACCATTTCAATATTTTGACCTAAGTCAAAAATAGTTCTAGTTAAAACTCCCAAAATAACAGCTATTATTGCAAATATAAAATCTTTATTTTGAAGTTTCATACTTGAGAAAATAAAAAATTAATTAAAGGATGTAAGCTTAAAAGTTATAGAATCACCCTTTTGAACATTGTACATGCTTGGACCTACTAAACTTGAGTTTCCGTTAATTGAAAGTTCCCAAAATTGAGTAGTTGCATCGATAGTATAATTATTAAAGTTAGTAATAAATGCACCCATACCTTCGTATTCGGTATATTCAATAGCAAAATCATCATTATTTTGATCAAACCTTTGAATTACAGAAAATAATGTTTCATCTAGATTTGCATTCATGGAATATGTAACTTCTTGATCATTACTTAGTATTAGCTTAACAGGCAAATCAAAAACCTGATCATTAACTATTTGTGCACCCTGAACTTGTGATTGCTGAGTTATTGTATTTCTTAAAGTAACACCACTAACCGCTAATACACCAACTAAAATTACCGCAAAAATTGCAACCAAAATGTTTTTCTGCGAAGGTCTTTTTTCCATAAACAAACAATAAAAAATAAATTACACCTTTTTCAAGGTAAAAAAAGACTCCTTCACAGGAGTTCATAAAATTATTAACTTATGATTCCTGCGCGGGATAGTTTTTATAAGTAAGGATCGGGCTTGTTTTAGTAAAATCTAAACATTACCGTTGCGGCACAGCGGGAGAATTTAACTCCACTTCACTTAATTACTTTATTATATTAGTTCTCTATAGGTCTTTTGGTAAAGACCTATAGTAGTTATTTGAATTTTAGTTAAGTGCAGAAACAACAATTTGATCTGCCTCTAAAAGATCAGCTTCTGAAGATGCACTTATGTATGCAATGTTTGCCCAATTGCCAAACCCAGGGTAAAAAGATGATAAACAAACTTCTGTTGCCGCTGGGCTTCCAAACATCTCTGCAAAGTCATCACAACTCATCCATTGTACATACTTCCATTTTGTTTCTGCAGGTTGTTTATATCTAATTAAATCTCCACTAACCTCTACAAAATCTACTGTGGATTTATCTACCAAACTAGGGAACCCATCTATTGCCCCTAAATTTTTCTCAAATGTTAGAACAGATGTACCTTTTGTTAAAGTAGCCTTGTAATTTTGTAAGATTCTTCCATACACAGGTTCATATGCAAAATCTTCGCTAACATTTGTACCCATTGCTAAACTCCATGTAGATGGATAATTAAATGAGACATCTAAAGGTGTGTCTTCGAAAGTAATGATTGTAGGTGTAGTGGCAGAATCTTCTTCAGTTGCAGGACTAATGTCAGAGCCACCTTCTAGTGCTCGTGCTAGCAAATCAGCATACTCATTATTTTTGGTAAAGTATAGATAGCCAAAAACTCCTGAGGTTACACCCAGTATTAATACCATTATCAGCAAGATTACGATTGTTATGTTTTTAAACATTAAATGTTAAATAAAATATAATTTTCTTATTATTACAGAAAAATTGAATAGGGGAAAGTATTACTTAATTGTGCCAAACTTATCTAGTGGCCAAATTCTAAAAAAAGGCTTGCCTATTATCCAATCCGTCTTTATAAATCCAATGTAGCGAGAGTCATTACTTACCGGTCTATTATCCCCTGCTACAAAATACGAGTTTTCAGGGACAGTTAACTTTTGGTTCTCTCTTAAAAAAGAACCTTCTTTAGTAAGAACTTCCGAAGATAAATAGGGCTCATTTAGTAGCTGATCATTTATATAAAATCTTTGGTCTTTAAGCTCTACAGTTTCTCCAGGCAATGCAATTATCCTTTTAATTAACATATCCATGCCTGGTTTTTGAAACACAATAATATCACCTCTGTTGTAAGTTAAGCCAAGTGTTTTGCCAAAGTCAGTTTCTGAAAACCAGTGTGTAAGCCTGTTAGTATATAACCTTTCACCAGTATAGAAATTGGGCTCCATCGATCGCCCTTCTACCTCACTCGGAGTTACAACAAATAGATATAAAAAGATAGCTATAGCTAACGCAATTATTATGCTTTGTATAAAATCCAATATTGATTTTGTAAGTGTTGATTCGGGTTTAAACATTATCTTCTAATACTAATTCATATTTTCCGGTTGGAATTATGGAGAATTTTTCAAATGGATAAAATCTTAATATCACTCTTCCTTTAATCCAGTCTCTATCTATTAAACCAATTGCTGCATATCTTGAATCGTTACTGGCAGGTCTATTATCTCCAATACAGATATAATAACCTGGTGGGACTTCTATACTTTCTCCACCCTCGACAATAAAATCTCCGCCATTAGTATACAATGCAGGAGGCAAATAGTCTTCTTCTAGTCTTTGATTATTAATATAAATATGACCATCTCTTACAGCTATTTTATCTCCTGGTAAAGCTAAAATCCTTTTTACAAACTCCCTATATCCTGGCTTTTGAAATGTTACAACATCCCCTCTTTGGTAGTCTACTCCAATGCTCTTTCCAACCTCTGTAGCGCCAAGCCACTGAACTAATCTGTTTGTTAATAATAATTCACCAGTATAAAAATTAGGTTGCATAGATGGCCCGTCCACCTGACTTGGGGTTATTACAAACAAATACAGAACTATTACTATTGCTGTTAATACAACTAAACCTTGCAGTAATGCTATAAATAAGTTTGGTTTTTTTTTAGGTTCCGGATCAAAAAAAGGATTTGTATTCATTATCTTTTAATTATCAACTCTAAGTGTACAATATTTTTATAACAAAATCTTTTTTTTAATGAAAATTATTAAGTTAGAAACGGACGCTTGGTCCGTTTCTTGTACTATTGTAAGTTTAATTAATTAAAACTAACAAGTTCTACATCAAATATCAAATCAGAGTCTCCGGGTATAGAATCTCCAGCACCGGTACTTCCATAACCTAATTCAGCGGGGATTTTTAATCTTCTAACCTCTCCAACTCTCATTCCAACAACTCCCAAACTCCAACCTTGTATTACGCCTTGACCTACTGTAAAGCTAAATGTAGTCCCTCTATTAAATGATTGGTCAAATACGGTTCCATCTTTTGCTAACCATCCTCTGTAGTGTACAGATATTCTATCTCCATTAGCAACTTGCTTGCTTGTAGCGTCTGTTGGTTCTAATATCGTTTCTGTTTTTAATTCTGTAGTTCTTGTATCTCCTAAAATTTCATCTGCACTTCTAGATTCTAATCTGCTACTAAAATTACTTGCGGTTGATGTATTTGTTCTTTGGTTGTTCACAGTGGGTGATGGGTTAATAAGTAAAAAAGTTGCACCTGCGATTACTAATAATATTATAACTAGATTTTTGGTTTTCATATTTATTTGTTTAAAAACTTAAAAAGTATATCATAGGAAACTAATTTATTAAGAAGATTATTATAGCTTTGTAATTTTCTATTATAAAGAATTAAGCTAATTGAAAATTTCGCAAGTCCCGAGGTATAATTGTCACCATATTCTAATAACAATATGAGTCAACAAACTTTTAGTAACAATTCTTCTGCCTGGAGACCTTCAGGAAGAGTATGTGAAGTTCAAACCAGACCGGGAAATGAAGTTTTTTTAAACGAGAAACCTTCATGCCATCAATTATACAAAGCTAGTTATCAAAGTTTATTTGGCAGAGAAATTGATGAAGAGGAGCTTTTACATAGTCTACAGAGTAAATGTTACGAATTAAATCGATCCCAAATGCCAGACTCACTTTTACAAGAGATGGGCCCTTATCGATTAGCCTTGATGATTAATAGCGAAAACATAGATGATAAGATCTCAAACTTGAAAGAGTTTATTCACCACAAGAACGTGCTTTCAGATTCTATAATGGCGGCATTATACAGAAATGAGAATTTTACAAAAGAAGCTTTTTTTGAGTTTTTTGTACTTATATTATTTTTCCCCGATCAATTTGGTATACAAGACATTCAAGCTTTATTTAATGTAACCGAGCTTATTGATTTTGAAGACAGGTTAATTCCGAAGCAAGCTTGGGAAGACTTCGCAGATTTACTTAATAAAAGATATTTTAATTTAGCAGAATAATATGAATTCCCCATTTGAAAACGGCAAAGATAGAAAATGCGATAAGTCTTCAAAAAGATTAAACTTTGGCACAAAGAGAGCTAATAGATGGATGATTCATACCTTACAAGCGGAATGTAATGAAACTAGAAAAATTCTTGTAAGACCTCAAGTTTCTGAATACCACATATCGTTTTTATTAGATGAAAGCATAATAAAACTTCTATTAGATTCAAGAATAGTTCTTGCAAATGGGAAGCAAATATTTTCAGATGAAATGAAATTGAAAATCCAATCCTGGGAAGATTCTTTAAAACGACTGACTAAAGACCCATCAGAAAAAAATTATATTGAATTTATTCAATACTTAAATACTGATTCAGGCTACGAATTATTGTTAGGGTACATCAACTTATTTCCACTCGATTGTGAGTTAGAGTTTTTGGAAGAATTGTATGCCTTATTGCAAAATTTGAAATTTAGAGATATTTTCACTAGTGAAATTATAATTGACGAAAGCTCACCTGAAGAATATAGATATGATGTTACTGCTGAATTATTTAAAGATAACTTAAATGGATATGCATTCCTGCATGAACTTGAAAGTAAAATTTCATATGCCATTATGAGAAAAAAAGGATTAGAATCCTAACCTTTCAACTCAACTTCAAAAGCCCCACTTTGACCATTAAAGTAACCAGCGCTTTTGAAAGACTGTACATATTTGTTTTGTTTTAACAATTTATTTACAGCTGGTCTTACTATATTACCCTTTCCAGTTATTACTAAAACCTTTTCAAGTTTTGCAACATAACAATCTTCTAAAAAGTTACACAGCAATTTTTCAATATCAAAACCAGTTAATGGCCCAAATTTATGAAAATCAATTTCATCTTGCGATACAAAATCTTGATAAAAATAAACCTTTTTTGATTTAACAGACTTCTTTTTTTTAATCATAATCTTAAATTTAAAACAGCTTCAATTTTCTTATAAATAAAGCATAAAAGCAATAAAAGCTAAAATTGACAATTGCACTCTACTTTCTATATCATAATTAATAAATTCAACTTTTATAAAACAACCATGACAGACGAAGGAACAACGAAAAGATTTAGCAACCTGGCAATAGTTGGCAATTTTCTTTATCAAATCAGCAATGAGAATGGAGAACAAACTGATTATTTTTTGGCAAAAACAGCCCTACAAGAATTTGCTTTGGCCACCCAAAATGTAGAATTAAGCCCAGAAGTAAGATTAGGTGTAGAGAATCTTGTAAAATATTTAGATAAAAAAATTGAAAAAAGAAATAGACAACAAGGTGGAGAATTCTCAAAAGATTAAACTTAACAAACAAAGTTTGATATTCAAATTTATACAATTTTTGTATAAACCAAAATATGACTTAATAGACCAATCATCATTTTTAAAAAAGATAGTTCTATCTATAAGGTTATACACTTTCGTTTTTTCAATAATAATTTTGCTAGGAATAATACTTGCCATAAGCCTTTCATTTACAGGGTTTAATACCCAAGACAATGCCGTGGCTCAATTAGTTAGCTCAGAATCACTCTTATTTATAATACTAATAGTAATCTTTATAGGTCCGATTTCAGAAGAACTAACCTTTAGACTTGGTCTTAAATACTCAAATATAAAAACCGCATTAAACCTTGGTTTATTAATTGGATTAATACCCTCTTTTTTACCTCAAAACTTTTTTAGTGATCTATTACCTAGAGTACTTTTGACGCTACTTGTTTCACTATCCGCATTTATAGTTTTAAAGCGAATAAAAAAAGAGAAAATCCAATCATGGTACACAAAACATTTTAGAGTCTTAATATATTTAAGCATATTTTTATTTGGTATTGCTCACATTAGCAACTATACAGACTTGCAAAAGGTTTGGTTTTTAATACCACTTTTAATTGCACCACAACTTTTAGCCGGAGCTTTGTTTGCATTTATTAGATCTGTATACGGACTTAAATATTCAATATACCTGCACATGTTACACAATTCAATAACCATATCTCCAATAATAGTTTTAAGCATGTTAAACCTGAGTTTAGATAAATTGCAGTCAATTGAAAAGCTAAGCTCTCAGGATACACTATCTATAGGTCTAGTTTTCCTACTGATTTTAATTGGAATTCTTATTAGCTTCACTATTAGCTTAATAAATCTTGTAGAGCTATTCTATTCTCCCAAAACCAATAATAGAAGTGCTTTTAATGCCAATAAGTGGTAAAATACCCAGTTACTTTTTAAAGGCCTGATATTGAACGATAATATAAGAAATATTGCAATTATTGCACACGTAGACCACGGTAAGACTACTCTTGTTGACGCATTTTTAAAACAAAGCAACATCTTTAGAGATAATCAAGAAGAGATGAATCAAGAGATGATTTTAGATTCAAACGAACTTGAAAGAGAAAAAGGTATTACAATCTTGGCTAAAAACATTGCAATTAATTACAAAGGGCACAAAATAAATATTATCGATACACCCGGCCACGCAGATTTTGGAGGCGAAGTTGAAAGAACTTTAACCATGGCAGACGGTTGTTTGCTTTTAGTAGATGCACAAGAAGGAACAATGCCTCAAACAAAATTTGTATTAAAAAAGGCTTTAGAACTAGGTTTGAAACCAATTGTTGTAATAAATAAAATTGATAAGAAATTCGCAAATCCATCAAAGGCATTAGACAAAGTTAACGACTTATTCTTGCAATTAGCAACAGATATGTCTCAACTTGAATTCCCTGTATTTTATGCAATTGGAAGAGAGGGAAAAGCGTGGACAGAAATGCCAACTGGAGATTTAACTATTTCAAATTCTATTCCAGGTGATATTAGACCATTACTTGATGGAATTGTAGAAACAATCCCTTCTCCAAAAATCGAAGAGGGCGACTTTCAAATGCAAATTGCAAATGTAGAACAAGATACTCATCAAGGAAAATTCTTGGTAGGTAAAATTAAACGAGGAAGTGTAAAAATTGGTGATAGCGTTGTTGTTTTAATAAAAGATCAAAAAGTAAGTGGTAGAGTTAAACTAATAAGAGCAAGAGATGGACTTGGTTTTAAGTACATTGACCAAGCATCAAGTGGAGATATTGTTGGAGTATCAGGAATTGATATTAATGCAATTGGAGGCACTATAGCTTCTAGTAACAATCCAGAAAAGTTATCAGAAATTAAAATCTCTAATCCATCTGTTCAAATTAAATTCGAAGCTAATACATCCCCATTCATGGGTAAAGAAGGTAAATTTGTTTCTTCTAAACAACTACAAGAAAGACTTGATAGAGAGGCAGAAAGCAATATCTCTTTAAAAATTACAAAACTTGATGGAGGTGCATATACCGTTGCAGGTAGAGGTGAACTTCAACTTTCAATTCTTATAGAAACAATGAGAAGAGAAGGTTACGAATTTCAGGTAAGAAGACCAGAAGTTATTATGCAAGAGATTGAAGGTAAAAAGATGGAGCCATTAGAAGAGCTTTACATTGAAGTTCCAACAGAATATCAAGGCACTGTTACCCAAGCTTTAAGTGAAAGAAAAGCAGAACTTGTTAGTCTTGAAATGGACGATAGCTCTAATCAAGCTAAGTTTATGTACAAAATTTTGACCAGAAACTTACTAGGTTTAAGAACAAAACTTTTAACAGAAACAAAAGGTAACTTGATTATTAACAACTTCCTTTTAGATTACGTTCCATATACACATCAAGAAGAGATGTTTAGAAGAGGCGTACTACTTTCATCTGAAAGTGGTGTTGCAATGGGTTATTCTTTAAATACTATTCAAGAAAGAGGAGATTTAATTATAGAACCAGGTACTCAAGTTTACGAAGGAATGATTATTGGTATTCATAAATACGAGAACGACTTAGAAGTTAACCCTGTAAAGGAAAGACAAAAGTCTGCAGTTAGAATGAAACACGACGAAATTACACAAACATCTTTAAAGGCAATCAAACCGTTAACTTTAGAGTTTGCATTACTATTCTTAAATAAAGATGAGATTTTAGAGATTACTCCACAAAATTTAAGGTTAAGAAAGCAATTCTTAACTAAGACCCAAAGAGACTGGGCAAGGCGTGAAAACCTTACCGACTTTGCTAAACAGCAAATGGGTATAAGATAATCTAGATTTCCTAATAAGTATTGTGTACACTAACTATTACTAATAGTTATTAATTTACATATATTCTATGAAGAAAAACATCTTAATATTCGTTTTAGTTATACTTGTCCTTGGTTTCCTTTCAACATCAGCAGTCTTACTAGCATATATTTCTAATGCTCAATTCCAAAATACATTAAAAGTAAACGACTTAAATTCTCAAATTCTTAAACTAGAAAGTGACTTAGCAATTGCACTTGATGACAAGGGTCAAAATGGAATTGCAGTTGGTGAACCTAACCCAAGTACTCCTGAAACTTCAGTGGAAACAAAAACTAGAAAAACTTATGTAATTGAGGCGCTAGACAATTTCATTCCGTCATCCAGTTTTACTGCGCTAACCTATAAAGATGCCCTTGGTACTCAAATCAAGAACACTAACGGATTACCATTTACGGGTATTAATATCACTGATTCGAAGAGCTTAGACATTACACTTAGACTACCGTACGAAGCTTTTAACTACGCTTTCTCTGAAAGGATCCTTATTGATAAGGACACCGCTTTAGGAGACATTTATAGAGTAAAAAGTGAAGAAGGCACTGTATTTTATACAAACAAGTTTTTTGAGGGAGATGGATACATGTCATGTAGCGATAAACCTGGAACGAAGATATGTGCATCACCTGTGCTAAGTAATCAGAAAGATGGTGTTCAAGAGAAATCTTTTCAGATAATTTGTAACAATACCTCTGAATCTGGACTTAAAGCTTGTGACTCATTTGTAGAATCGTTAGAGTTCTAAAAGCCAACAGCACAAGGATTTGTCAGAATTTTCTGGAAAATAAACAATAAAAGTTGTATAATAACACAAATAGTTATTATACTTCCTTATATGGATGCAGATGAGGTAGTGTTAACAGCGGCTGACAAATCCTTCTTAGTTCAGTTCGAAAGACTTTACGATAGTATTTACACCGGGCAACTTTCAATTCGAGAATACCTTGATAGTATAGATGCTTTAGAAATTCCACAAACAATTGCTGTAACTCAAGACTACGAAAGCTTTAAGGCTAACATCGACAACCTTTTAGAAAATAAAGATCAAGCAGGGTTCCAAAATGCAGAACTTTATTTAATGTGTGGTGATATTGAAAATTTCTTTAAATTTATCGAAGGCGTTAAAAAAGATAAGATTGAATTAGAATTACACATGCTTGTAAGATTTATACTAGAGTACTTGCAAGACACTCATACATCGCATTTACCAGAATTCTTATTTACAGCATTAACAGGTTCTAGAAACAGAGCTTTTGTAACTGCAGTTGTAAGAAGATTAGATATGCCTTTATAAAAAAGACTTTACCTTTTAAAAATTCTACGATACAATTCAATAACCCTTAAATAAGGGAATAGTAAAAGCTAGAACAACCATACTTATGGATTTTATTCAGAAGTAAAATGTTCTGGCTTTTTTGTTGTCTATTGACAAATTTAGAGAATGTAAGAAGACTCGGGACATAGAACAAGATTAAATAGAAAATATGTCTAAAGTAAAAAAAAGCGTAAGAGAAGTGAAAAAAGAGATAGAGATAAAAACGCTCAATAACGATTTCATAAGAAGTGAGCAAATCAAAAATGCACATAAACGAGAAGAACTTATTAAAACTAAGGTAAAGATTATACTCTTTTGCATAGTAAACTCCATTATTGTAATAGCTTGCTGGAAGGCATTTATCGAAGGTAACTATGAAGCAGTAATATCTATTAGTACGTTTATGCTAGGCGGGCCATGACATTAGATCTCGTATTATCACTCTTGATTACTAACTGCTAACTCTTGTATAATATTAATTAGACCTATACTTTAGATCTAAATTTATACAATATGAGACTTTCACCAACATTCAAAACAATCATTCTCTTTGGCGCGCTAACTGCCCTTCTAGGCGTTATTGGTTATTTAATTAGCGGAAGAGGTGGCTTAATAATATTTTTATTTTTTGGAATTTTCTCCAACATTTTCGCCTATCTTTTTGGGGACAAGATTGCATTAATGATGAATGGTGCGAAACCTCTTTCGAAAAATGAAAGTCCTCAAATATTTTCAATAACCGAATCACTAACCAGCAAAATGGGCTTACCAATGCCAAAACTATACATTTCACCAAACATGCAACCTAATGCATTTGCCACAGGCAAGGGACCTGGAAATAGTTCTGTCTGCGTTACAAGTGGTTTAGTTCAAATGCTAAGTAAAGAAGAGATTGAAGGGGTAATTGCACACGAATTAGCCCATATTAAAAATAGAGATGTATTAATAGCAACGGTCGCTGCAGTAATTGCAGGGGCAATCTCTTCAATAGCACAGCTGGGTTTATTCTTTGGAGGTGGAGATAGAGACAGAAGTCCAATTGTAGATTTATTAATTCTAATACTAGCACCTATTTCGGCAACATTAATTCAACTTGCTATTTCCAGGTCCCGAGAATATGAGGCAGATGCAACCGCAGCTAAATATACTCAAAATCCAAATGGGTTGGCAAATGCGCTAATTAAAATAGACCAAGCATCAAGGCAAATACCTTTACAGCAAGGGAACCCTGCAATGTCATCTTTATATATATCGAATCCGTTTAAAGGTGGTGGTGTTACAGAATTATTTTCTACACACCCATCTACAGAAAAAAGAGTACAAAGATTAATGGAGATTAGAATAGTTTAATTCATTTAATAATCTTTTTGCCCTACCACTAATAGATTTGTGATTGTCTTTAGAGAACTTTACTAATCTGGGCTTTAGCCACTCTCTTAAATCAGGCTCTGTAACAGCCCACTCTGCCAAAGTTTGCATAGTCCAGTTAATTACAATCCAGTCTTTATCGTTCTCTAGATTATGCTTCAAAATAGATTTAGATTTAGAATATTGTTCTGGACTCATAAATTCTGTTAATGTTCTAAATAATTCGGCTAAAGTCCACTTTGTAGAAGCTTGATCAATTTTAGATATTTCGTTCAAAAGCCTATCTATATACGGGATAAGCCACTCTCTATGTTCTCGCGAAATTCTTTTGATACCGTTGGAAACTCTTAATCTTACTAACTCATCTTGACTAAAATAACACCCATACAATTCTTCAAGTTTTGAGGGATCATTCTCAATTATTTCTACAACTTCCAAAGTTCTACCTAAAGAATTAGGATGACCACCTTTTAGCATTTCTTCGAAAGATTCCTTCATATTTATTTTCCCAATACTCTATTCCAAATAACTAATTGAACTACAAAAGCTATAAAAGAACCCAATATTGATACTAGATAATTTGAGAATATAAGCTGCAAAGCAATACCTGTAGACAAAGCATTAATTATCATTAAAGATAGTGCAAGTAAATATGCCAAAGATAAATCTTTTTTAGCTTTAGGAATGGTACTTGTTCTCCACAAAAATGCCTCAGATAAAGATTCGTTTTGAGTAATATAATAATCCTTAATTTTATTCATCGCTTTTACACTATCTATCCAAGCCAGCCTTAACCTAGAAAGCTGAAGTAACGATATAACCCCAAAAACCATAAAAAAGACAAATACAAATGCCATTAACTTTTTAAAATCACTTTGTGCAAATTCTGAAAAGAAAAGCGTTGCAGCTATTGTTAAAATATTTGCCACAACAAACTGAAAAATCTTAACCCTATCTTCGTTAGATTGGCTTGCTGTTTGCATAGCATAATTAAACTCCGCAATTAAAATATCATTTGAATTTAATGAGTCTGAATTAGAACCCTTACTTTCAAATAAAACGATTTTATTTTCTACTCTATTGTTCATATTATTTTATTAAATACTTAGATATAGATTTTATTAACTTTTCAATTACAACAATTTTAGATTCTTCCCAATTAAAATCTACAAGCATTTTAGGCATTGGCTGACTATCTAGAACACTACTGTCAATCAATGTTTTAATACTGTCTATTGAATTGAATTTCTCTTTAGGATAATGATACTGGAAAATCTCCATTAAATCTTCTAAATTGATTATCTCTTTATCTATAAAGAACAAATCAATAATATCTTTTCTTGTTGTTCTGCCTTGCAAGGCTAGTAACTTCATTAATCCAATATCAATCGGGTCTGCAAATCTTATTCCTTGTATAATTTTAATATCTTTAAACCTTGGGAAAGCAAAATAAAAAAAGAAAATCTTGGTTTCATCCATAACGGCTTCTATAGAGTTGTTATGAATAGATATAGCCTGATATGGCTTTTTAATAGAATCTATAAGGCTAAAAGGAAATTCAACTCCTGAAAAAAAATCCAGATCAATTGATTCCCTATGGCCAATTTGTAATGCCAAAGAAGTTCCACCAGCTAAATAAAAGTTTTTAAAATTAGGGTGTGAATTTATATTTTCTAAAAGTTTAAAGCTTTGAGTATTTAGTGTGTTTTTATGTAAGGGCATATTTAAAGAATAAACTCCAAAAGTTCTTAGTTTTAAAGCTAAGGTTATTTGAAGATTCTAACACACTTTGTATTTGGTGTTTTGAGTATATTTTAAAAAGAGAACTCACATGTTCCTCTCTCCCCTTTTCTAATGTTCGTTCTATAATAAATACAGAATGCTTAGTAATATCAAGCAAAGAGATATCAAATTCCCAAAAGATATTTTTTAAAATATTTAGTTGACTCGCGTACATAAACACTAGTATTTCATACTTTATTTTCTTTGTCATCACCAAATCAATTTGTAATGCTATTATATTAGTAGTAAAAGATATTTATGACGTCACGTTCTCAAAATACAAAGGGAATAATCTATAGAACTTATAATTCTGGCGCTACAGATAAAGTGGTTAGTATTTTAGATGAGAGTGGGAAAAAGGTTGTTGCAATTGCTAAAGGTGTTAAAAAACAAAATAGCAGAAAGGCCCACTCTATAGAAATCGGCAACTTAATAAAAGCAAGTATGATAAGTGGATATGCAACCCCACTGATTACCGAGGTTAACTTATTGAACGAATTTGCCAAATGGAAAACAGATTTAAAATCCATAACAACGCTTCAATTTATTTGTGAAATTATAGATAACTTTTCTTTTGAAGAGAATCCCGACCCTCATATTTACCTTATTTTCAATGAGATATTGAATACAGAACCCTCAAAAATTACTTTAATTCTTTCCTATTTTATTATTAAAGTTTTAGAGGCTTCAGGTAATCTTCCAGAAATAAATTATTATGTAAATACAGGAGACCCGATTGTAGTGGGTGAAGGTTATTTTTCAGAAGATGCAATTGGTTATGTTACGCAAGATGCAGCCAGTCAAAATAATAAAGTTAATCCATTGATTTATAAATCTCAAAGATTTTTATTAAACTCTACTCTTAAAAATGCACTTAGATTAGATTTAACAGAGGAACTTTCTAATTCTATGTTTAGAATTCACCTAAACTGGCTGAGTCAAGTTTTAGGAAAAAAGCTAAAGTCAATTGATTTGTTAATGAAGTCAATTTAAACCGATCACACTGTAAATGCATTTGACCCAATTCCTCAACACGAAAGCAAAAAAATCCCCGGGAAAAGTTTTCACAATTCCCGGGGTTATCTTATTAGAAAAGATATTTAGTCTTTAATTTGTACGCTTAGAATTTGTGTATCACCCAAATATGTTTCTTGAGTTAATAATTGAAAATTAGCTTTCTTTTTTAACTCAATCTTGTAAATAGCTTTTCCGGTTGTTTGGTTAAATTCTACCAAACTTAATTCTACAAAATTTGCACCTGCCATATTCACACTCGTTTTTGTAGCGATCTCCTCTGCAGTTATTCCACCTGGCAATGTTGCCCTTGTTAGATTTTCAATTTCTATATACAAATAATTTGTGCCTGATTCTTCTTTTAAATAAGCCTTAGCATTTGGGACATAATCATCTCCTTTTTTGTCTTCTTCTGCCCAACTAAACTCAAAAAATGTTCCTTCGTCCCATGTATAGTAATTATTTAATGCAATTGATTTTGTATTAACTTTGCTAGAAACGTATTGTGTGTTTTGAGAAAAATCATTTTCATAATGAGGAGCAGTTGGTTTACTTGAATCTGTTGTTGTAGTCGAACCAGAATTGGTATTTGTATTAGTTTCAGTTTGACTAGATGTATCCGTATCTTCATTTGAAGTTGATGTTTCTTCGTTAGATTGAGAGGTATATTCATCTTCTGTTCTAATATCTACAAACAATGTATCTTCTACTGCATATACTCTATATACGCTTGTTTGAGAAAACTGAAGGGTAAACTTTCCAGTAGATTCATCAAAAGAGATCGTTTCAACAATATCATTAATATTCTTTGTTTCTTTTAATTCACTTGTAATATTTGCTAAACCCACTATTTCCAAACTTAAAGTATCTTTAGATGAGTCATACGAAATATTAGTTTTTGGAAACTTATTTTCAGTAGTACTCATAACAAAAGTTGTTCTAGCAAAAGTTTGATATTTTGAATACGAAATTGAATCTAAACTTGCACTTACCATGTTTACATTATTTGTGCCCAAGCTTAGTAAAGATGATGTTTTAAAATCTGAATTTTCTGGTTTATTTGTTGCACTACTATCACTTTTAACCATTGTATCTACCAAATAACTTGAAGTTGCGAAAGAAACTGGTTGTGTATTAGTTTCTTGTTCTTGAGTATCTTCACTTTCAACTACTGTATTATTATTTGCCATTAACTGCCTAGCCAATAATGCAGCGCCTACTCCTACCACAATAACAACTGCTACATAGGCAATTATTCTTAAGGAGCTTGTTTCTGATGATTTAGTTTCACTTCTATGTGTAAACTTAGATTCTTCCATTTTATTTAGATTTATAGTGCTTCTTGTTTTTGGTGGTTGTGCGTTTAGCAAAGGTGATGTGGGTAAAGATTTTTCTTCTGTTTTTGGCGTTGCCATACAAAAATTTTTAACAGTTTAAATAGTTTGTGCGACTATAGTATATGTTAATAAGTTGTTGTTTTCAAATTTATGATTTGAAGTATAGCTATAAAATCTTTGTAGAAGGGCTATGCAATTAATTCTCCATTTTGCATTTCATGCTCAAAATCAATTTTTAAGAATTCTTTTACTCTATCGTAGTGAGTTATTATTATAAATGCAGTTTGCGGGAATAGTTTTTTATATTCTGAAATTCCAGTAAAAACTTCTTGAACAGAGCTTTTATCTAAACCAGAATCAATTTCATCTAAAAATACGTATTTAGGTTCTAATACTAACATTTGAAGTATCTCCGTTTTCTTTTTTTCTCCTCCTGAAAAACCTTCGTTTAAGTTTCTTTTTAATAGGTGTTCCGGGTAATTTATTAGTTTTGCTTTTTCTAATAATAAATTTTTAAATTTAAAAACAGGTAATTGTTCTTCTTTTGGTCTTCTTGCGTTATATATTAATCTTAAAAAACTTGTTAAAGAAACGCCTGGGATTTCAATTGGGTACTGATTTGCTAAAAATAAGCCACACAAGGATCTTTCTGTTGGTTCTAAGTGTGTGAGATTTATAGTTATTTCTTTTTCGTTTTTTGTAACGAACTCGTTATCAATTTTTTCTAAAATGTATTCAGGTATATTTTCATCTTTTAAAAGTATTTCTCCACTTATTATTTCAAAGTTTGGATTACCCATTAATGTGTTTACCAATGTAGATTTTCCACTTCCGTTTTTGCCATTAAGTAAATGTATTTCACCCGGATTAACCGTTAAGTTAAAGTTTTTAACTATCTCTTTTCCTTGAGCCAAATTTATATTTAAGTTTTTTATTTGTAGCATACTTGAATTATAGCTAAGCATTTAATTTTAGGCTAGATTTCTTTATTTAATTCTGATAATTTATATTAGCTAATATATCTAATGTTTTTTATTTAATTTTACTTTTATTTCGTTTTCTGTATACTGGTAAAAGTAGATCTACATATACAATTTTATGAATAACAACAGAAAAAAAACAATCGTCATTGCATTAATTGTAGTGACTATTTTAATTGGAGCGTTGGCAGTTTTGCTTGCTCAACTTGTGCAAAATAATCAGTCACCAAATAATTCTGGGGCTGCAGGTTTTGGAGATACTGCAACTAGAGACGCTTATGATGATGTTGTAGAGGCATTTACAAATCTTGATTGTACAAATGTTTTTTCGGGGCAAACTATTTTTCAAAATTCTCCAGAGGATTTAATTATTTATAAAAATAAAGATATTCCTACTACTAATAATTCTAGGTTTGATTATATGCCTATTTCTTGTACTTACACTTTGGGTACAAAAAAGATTTATTTTGAGCTTTTTGCTTATAATGAGTTTTCTTATATAGATGATTCTGCAGATTCTTTGTACGAAAGAATTAATAATAAATTTATTTTAGAAGAGTTTGATAATGGTAATTATTATTCTTCTAATTTCTTTTTTGGTTCTGATAAGACCGGTTCTAATTGGTGCAGAACTAATATTTTTCATACGCAAAACGACTTTGAATATGCAACTATAGTTTATGAAGGGTTTGGAGACTGTTCTGACTTAGTGGAGCTTAATCAAAGTGTAACTCAACCAATCGCATCTGCAATTTTAACTACTATGATTGGTGTTAATAATAGATTTAATGGAGAAAACAATGCAACAAGTTCAAACTAAGAACGTATTCAAAATCGTTTTAATACTACTTATTGTAGTATTGGCTGCTGTTTCTTTATTCATTGCTTATAGACTTTCACAAGAAAGTGGCCTTGCCCCAGATAGCTCAAGTGCTTGCACATGGGGTTGCTCGCAATCTTGTGGTTGTGGTTGTTCTGACTACTTTGCAGCTAGGCCAGAGTGCGGAGGTTTTTCTGCCCAAGTTAATGGAGGTAATGGAATTCCAACTGGTAGTACAACTAGTTGTAATGGCACGCCAGATCAAGGTTTTATTTGTGACCAATATAATGCAGAATACCAATGTAGGGCTGGATCATGGTACCCTACAAATAGATTTTGTGGAACCACAACAAGAGATGGAGAACCTATTAACCCAGCCAGACCAAACGATGGAAGATGTGATCCTGGAGAATCTAATGCTAGTTGTTCAACAGGTTCAAAAGATGAGCCAGCATGTGCATCTTGTACAGCAAGTAATGGTAGTGTAACTGGCGGGTCCGATAACGGATCTAATTTAGGAACTATAGGTGACCCTTGTACACCTGGTGATGCAGCAACTGATGGCTGTGGAATTGGACTTGGATGTTATTCATGTATTGATGGTAGATTTAGGTGTGGTTATAACGAAAATGGTTCAACAGTTCAACAAGAGTCTGTTTGGGCTACTATTGCATGTACTTCTCCAGGTAGTAAAGGTACCATACCTACTGGTGGAGTTTGTGTTCCTTTTACATGGAAATGTACTGGTGGAACAAGTGGTGTACAATGTAGTCAACTAGGCCAATGGAAAACAGATATAATAAATACAGATGCCTGCGGTGCTTCCTGTGCTACGGCAGATCAAAAGAATTTACAGGATGCATTTTGTTTTACAGAGGATGAATGTAGAAAAAATGCGGCATTAAGAAAATGTCAAGAAGTCAAACTTCCTGATGGGACACTGACTTATGCTCTTGCATCCAGCGGATTCCTAGGTTGTGGTAATGTAATTAGCGGTGGAAGTGGTAATAAATGTGATAATTGCTATAGCGTTAATGGAGCAGTGAAATGCTATAGAGAGGGTGCATCGTGTGGAGCTCAACCTGAGTGTTTCAACTCATCAACGGTAATTACAACTCCAGGCAATCCACCAAATACACCTTCAACTCAAACTGTTCAGTGTAATGAGATTTGTAATTCTTCAAATATATTATGTGCTAGTGGTTTGACTTGTTATAACATTGGTACAGAAAATAGATGTAGATTACCTGATAATCCTACATCACCTACATGTACACCAGAAACGAACCCAACTGCAACTGTAGCATCTACTTGTCCAGAAGGATCAACAGTACCTACAGCAACAATAAGTTGGAACATGGGAACATACCCTGCTCAAGCAGTAAGAGTAGATATATCAACAACATCAAACTTTGCAACCTATTGGAGCAAAAATGTACCATCTGGAACAACAGTAACTAACGGTACTGGATTTACAGGTAGCACAGCATTTACACTACAACAAGGAACTATATATTATGTAAGAGTTTATTTAACAACAAGCGGAATTAATACAAACCCTGTATCTTTAAATACAGCAACATGTACAGTAGTAGCAGCACAATGTATTGATTTAACTGAAAGTGGAAATGACCCTATAGCAAGTGGTACAGGTAACTACTTAGAATACGTTTTGAAATACCAAAACCCAGCTACAACTAACCCTTATCCAAATATAAGGTTAAGAGTAGGAACAGCTGGCTCACCAGTTGGAAGAGATGCATTAAACACATCTAGTTCGTTGGTAAGTGCATACTCATATTCATTTGACGCAATAACTAGCACTCACACATATACATTCAGATGGGAATCTGCAGCACCAAATGGAACAGGAGTAGCTGCTGGATCATATGATGTAAGAGTATTATTAGATGGATCAACCGCATTAACATCACCAACAGAATGTTTAGAAAGCATTACAGTATCTCAAACTGCTCAAGCTGAACCATTATTTAATGTAGTAAAAAGTGGTGCAGTTGTTTGCGAAGCAGATGGAGATGCAAGAATTGACTATACAGTTACAGCTAAAAACATTGGTAGTGTAACAGGAGTAATTGACTTTGTAGAAGACAAATATGATGCAAATGCAGTAACACTAGGAATACAACCAACTAATATTAATCCAACATACAGTTCTGTATCTGGAGGTAAAATTACTTGGACTGGTGATACTACTGCTAGAACATACACTGCAGGTCAATCAAAAACATTTACTTATTCGTTAACAATTCCAAGGGCTAATTTGTTAACATTCACAGCACCAGGTGTAGTTAACCAAGCTAAATTGCAGTATGACACATCAACAACTCAAGATAACAGCACAACATTTGACTTAAGAACATTGCTAAACTGCACACCAACAGCTATACCAAACACAGGTATATTTGATGATGCAAGAATGTTGTTAGTTGGATTAATGTTTATAACTCTTGGAGTGATGGTATATAGAACTAAATTTGGATATCAGTTATCTGAAAAACTAGTTGGTTCTGTATTTGATTCTGTAAATGGGAAAGTTAATAATGTCAAAGTTCAATTTAGACCTTATGAAGAAAGTATAATAGATGATTTAAGTAATAAGGCTAAAGGAAAAAGATCAAGGAAGTAGAAGAACATAAAATTAAGCCCTCCGAAAGGAGGGCTTTTTTAATAAGAATTTAAGGACTAATCTTCTAAATCAAATAATAGAATTTACGACATAAACTCAAATTCAATTACTTATAAAGTATAATTTAAAATGCTGAGAATAAAGATTTTCCATTAATTTTAAGCCAATTTCTACATGCCAGGTAATTTGGCATACACTCTTCTACTATATCCCAAAATGCTTTTGAATGGTTCATTTGCTTGGTATGAGCTAACTCATGCAAAATTACATAATCAACAACTAAAGGTAAAGCAAAAATTAATCTCCAATTAAAATTTAGATTCTTTAAACTAGAGCAACTACCCCACCTAGATCGCTGTTCCTTTATAGCTATTCGATTATATTCAAAGCTAAATTGTTTACAAAATAGATCCGTTCTTTTTGTTATATAAGATCTTGCAAATTCTATTAAAAAATTTTCTAATAAAA
This sequence comes from uncultured Candidatus Saccharibacteria bacterium, assembly GCA_965230975.1. Classification (GTDB taxonomy): domain Bacteria; phylum Patescibacteriota; class Dojkabacteria; order J137; family J137; genus JBGSZB01. Next base: position 353,535 of record OZ246402.1, on the reverse strand, counting down.
CGTAAGCCTCTGATTGATTTTGATTTTCTGCTAAAAAAATAATTAGCTTATCTTTCTCTATAATAACCCTAGATTTTAGTAGTCTCTTTGGAAAAATTTCTATGAAATATGTCTTTCCCAAAATATGAAGTTGTTTTGGCATTCATGTATTTTACCCTTTCTTTCATAAATTTATCTACCTTTAATTTTAAAGCAATAATATTTCTATTGAATATAACGATATGCGCTAAAATCCATAAAAGTAATAGAAAGTATGCTATTGGAATCTTTATAGTATTTGGCTGAATTAAATTCAATTTATTTTGTTCGACAGTCTTAGAATTATTATTACCTGAAAGCTTATTTGAGAGATTTTCATCTGAATATCTGATTGCTCCCAATACACTTTGCTCTTTTTCAATAGTAAATGGGTAAATATAATAACTATTAGTTAACTTTATAATTACTCCCTCAATATTAATGCTATCTTCAGATGAATAATCATTAGGGTCAAAATCTTCTGGATACTTCATTTTTAAGTCATTAGAAAGCAAAAGTGAATAAGTATAGTTACGTTTAATACTTACACCACTTAGGCTAACGTATTTGCCTTCAAAGTTAATAAATGTTGTCTCACCATTTATATTTATATAATTATTGTTTAAACTTTGGTTTAAAAAAGTATAACTAGACACATAAAAGTAACTATCTTTACTTGTTTTAATAAGCTTACCCGTAAGTTCTAAACAATCATCTATATTTAAATCACTATCATCTATAAATTTAACTTTTAAACTGTAAGTATCACTAATAAAGTAAGCATAGTTATCTGGCATAACACTTTTAATAAAACTAATACACCCTTTTGTTTTAATTACTATTCCAGTTTGGTAGTTGGTAATTTGACTTAATGGAATAAACTCTATTTCGTTACTTGCATTCAAACTAGATTTTGTAACTTTAGATGTTACAAACCAATCATTGCTATACTGATTATTTCTAAAACCCCTAGAGTAAGACTCCCCTTTCGATAAGCTTGGGTAGTCTATTTGATCAATTAACTCTTGTTTATAAAATAATGCTAATTGATCGCCAGTATTATTTAAAGTAATGGTGCTTGTTTCGATTGCCAAATACTGATATGGATTTATTTGCCCATTCAAACTCATAAACTTCTCATAAACATCTGAGCTATTTACTTCAGATAATTTGAATTGTGTTAGTTCTATTGTCTCATTACTATTATTGTAAACTTCCACCCACTCTTTTTCCCCTGTTTGTGGAGATGCGTATATTTCTGTTATTTGTAATTTGGTATTATAAAAGCCTTCCGTAATTACTTGAGGTGTTGATGGATAAGATGGCAGATAGACAATGGGTTCTGATACGACAGTCTGTATTTGCTCGTTTTGATTTGGGTAACTTGCAATTTGAGTTATTGACCAGCACTGTGAAGAAGTTTGAGAGTTATTAAGCCCTAATGTATTTGCAGTTAAACTTTTTTCTAAAATACTGCAATAAGGGCCTGTTCTTTCCCAGCTTATATTTTCAGACGAAGATAGGTAATCTAGTGAATCTACAGTTATAGATAAATCATTTATTAACTCTAATTTGGAATTTGTATTAAATAAATTAACATTCCCAAGTGGTAAATATACTATTATTGAATTATTCGCAGTTGGCAAAATTATATTACTAGAATCTGCAATTAATAAGTACTGGTTTGCATTTATAGTAACATTTGGAATAACTATATTTCTAACAGTACCGCTAGATGAAGTATTTTTTATTTTCCATGCACTTATAGTTAGACTTTGATTTGAATTATTAAAAATTTCTACCCACTCTTTCCCAGAATCAGAACCTTCGGGGTCCGGCAAAAATTCACTTATAAACAAAGTAACTTCTTGTGCCTTAATTATTTTAGAGCTAATAATTAGTAAACAAAAGCTTACTAATAGCAATAAAAAAAGGTAAATTAATTTTATTTTCATAAAACTAATTTACCTAAAATTTCTTACAAAAACCTTACACTTTCAAATTAAGTATTACTTAATGTATTGATCTAGTGCATCTGCAAGTAAAGGTAATCTGTATTTTTTACCTTGTAATGCATTAATTAACAAAATTAACCATATTGCTAAAATACCAAGGTTTGCTACCATACCCAAAATTGGACCTATAACCCAGCCTAAGAAAGGAATTACGCCTATCACAGCAGTTACAATCCACACTACAATTTCTAAAATTAATAAACCGATACTTTGTTTTGCATAAAATCTGACAAATTCGCTAGAATCCTTCATTGCAAAGTAAATAATTAATCCAACTAATGGAATTGTTGCGACTGCTGCCATTACATTATCATTGCTTGGTGCACTTGAAACTGGTGCTGGTGTACTTGCATCTGACATTTAAATAAAAATAATAATTAAAACTAACACACTTAGATTATATTCTAAAGCTCTTAAACAGTCTACAATCAGTCTAATATTGTAAGAATTTCTGGGGAATTTTTACCAACTAGGACCATATGTTCAAACATGGCCCCTTTGCTTTTATCTACTGTCTTTAAAGTCCAACCATCCGGTTGCAATTTAAGTTTAGCACTACCCATAGTTATTTGATTTTCTATACACAAAAGCATTCCTTCTTGTAATCTGACTCCTGTTTTTCTATCTCCCCAAGATAAGATTTCTGGGGATTCATGTAGTGATTTACCTATACCATGACCACAATAAGTTGTTACAAAATTAAAACCACCTAGGGTTGCTATATTTTCTAACACATAGGAAATATCTCCTGTATAATTTCCAACCACTGCCTCTTTTACTGCCTCATCTATGCATAATTTTGCAGTATTTATTAATCGTTCCTCTTCTTTTGAAAGTATTCCTACCCCAACTGTTACACAATGATCTGTATAAAAACCATTATGAATTATGCCAAAATCAATTTTCACAATGTCTCCTTCTTTAATTACATTAACATCAGATGGTCTACCGTGAAGTATTTCATCATTAATGGAGATACAGACAGCTTTATCAAATGGCATTTTAGTGCCCTCTACCCCTTTAAATGCTGGCAATACGTTGTATTTTTTGCATTCCAATTCTGCTAAAGCATTTAAATCTTCTGCAGTTAAACCACCTTTTACAGAGTCTCTTAAAGTTTTTAAAATTTGTGAAGATATTTTAGTAGCTTCTCTTATAGAACTAATATCAGATGTGCTTGTAAAGATATTATTATATTTCATTATGAAATTATATATCTATCATAACCTCTAGTTGCTTTTAATGACTTATATTGTCTATATGTATCTAACACAACTCCGACAATAATCAAAATTCCGGTTCCGGAAATACCAGTTAAAATTTGTAAAGAATTTCCGGTACTTGAAATTAATAAATCTCTTGAGACTATTGGAATAATTGAAATTATAGCCAACACGATTGCCCCAACAAATGATATTCTTAAAATCACTCCTGTTATGTATCTTTCTGTAGATTTACCTGGCCTAATTCCAGGAACAAAGGCTCCGGATTTTTGCAAATTTTCTGCTGTTTCTTTAGGGTTTAAAACAATAAATGCATAGAACAATCCAAATACTATAACCAAACAAAACTCTACGATTATAAATATTAAATCATTTGTATCTATTGCTGCATTTTGTGATGCAAATAAAAATCCGTTTTTTATACTTTGTATAAATGACCCTACAGCGCTATTTGAATCTATTGAATTTTCTATAAGTGGAACTAATATTTGAGGAATTGATAACAAAGATGTTGCAAAAATAACTGGCAATACCCCGGTTATTGTAAATTTAATAGGCAAGAATGACCCTTGTCCACCCTCTTCTCCCCTTACCCTCCTTGCATATCTTATGTCTATTTTTCTTTGAGATTCATTAATAAATACCAATGCAGTTATTACAAGTATTAAACCCAATATTACTGCAATAATTGCAATAAAGTACGGGTCTCGTAAATATTCAAATCTACCTTGGAAAATATTAGCTAATACCTGCAAGATATTAGCTTGTGCAAAGTCTGAAGATATATATGTAGGTAAATTCGCTAATATTCCGATTGTAATTATTATTGAGGAACCATTACCCAAACCTCTTTCTGTTATTAATTCAGATAACCACATTAAAAACATTGTTCCTGCAGCTAATATTACGGCCATAAATATAATTTTTTCTATACTTGGCCAAGTTGTACCTGCTGCATGAGGAATTAAGTACAAAGGAACATGGTTAGGATCGCTAGCAACGGTAGCTAAATTTTGAGGATTGGCAACATCTCTTTGTGATAAATATACTAAATATGCAATTGAATAGAAAAAAGATAATGGCAATGTTATTAATCTTGTTATTTGGTTTATAACTTGTCTACCACGCTCTCCCTCTTGCTGAATTTCTTTAAGTCTTGGTATAGCATAAGGTAAAAGTTGCATGACAATAGAAGCATTAATATATGCTACCAAACCTAAACCAACCAAACTTGGAGAGTCTAGCTGACCACCTGTAAATAAAGAGAAAAGTGCATTTGACTGACTTCCAGCCCCGCCTGCAAAATTCGAATTGTAGACAGACATATCAATTCCAGGTAGTGGGATAGCAGCTAAAAATCGATATACTATTACAATTGCCAGTGTAAGCGAGAGCTTATTAACAATATCTTTAGTAAATGTATTTGTAATAACTTTTACTATTTTGTTTTTAGTAAAGAATTTAGATATTTTATTAATACTTCTTTTTATTGGATTTGATTTAAAGCTTTTAGATTTACTAGAGCCAGAATCAAATTTAGAATAATTATCTTCTTTAGATTTGAATAGTTTTAATTTCATAGGTATAAAAACAAAATATGTAGGTAATTATACATTAGAAACCCAATATCGTGAATCAATATTTAAGCAGATTTAACGTTATTCTGCTAATAAGAGAATAGTGAAGACTATATCTTAAAAAAATTCAATTAATGGGATAGCTTATTAATCTTCAATAGAACCACCTGCTTTTTCAATTGCTAATTTTGCAGACTTTGAAGCTGGGATACCTTTGATGTTAAGTTTTATAGAAATTTCTTTGTCTAAAAGAATTTTAGGTTTTATTGTTTTATTATATTTTAATGTAACAATTCCACCTTCAATTAAGTCTTGAAGAGTAATTTCTGTTTTTGATAATTGTGATGCCAAATCAGCAACTTTACTCAATTTAATAGGTGTATTTTGAATATCAGCTGTAAAAGCTGCTCTAGTTGTACCTCTAACGTCTCCTCTGTATCTAGGTAATCTTCTTGATAAGGGATTTTGACCACCTTCGAATGTTCTTCTAGGGTATTGATAACCTGTTCTAGCTGTAGCTCCTTTTAAACCTCTACCTGCAGTATGACCACCTTTTCCAGATCCCATACCTCTTCCGATTATTTTTGATTTACTTGTTGATTTTGGTGATACTAAATTATTTAACATTCTATTACCTATAATTAATTTAAAGTCTTGTTGCTCTTAAAGATGACAAAGCTTGAATTGTTGCATACGCATTTGTAATCTTGTTATTAGCACCTAAAATTTTTGATAAAACATCGTTTATACCTGCTACTTCTGCAACCATTCTTACAGAAGAACCTGCTACAATTCCAGTACCTGGAGCTGCTGGTTTCAACATGATTCTAGATGATTTGAACTTATGAGTTACTTCGTGAGGAATTGTATTTCCTTTTAATGGAATCAAAACTAAGTTCTTTTTTGCTTGTGAAATAGCTTTTTCTTGTGCTGTTTTTACATCATCACCTTTACCCAATCCGATTCCTACTCGTCCTTTTTTATCTCCAACTACTACTACAACACTTAATTTCATTCTTCTACCACCCTTATACATTTTATTAACTCTTCTAACTTCAATTAATTTGAAATCAAATGGGTCTTTTTCCTTTTCTGGTTTATCTCTTCTATCTGATCTGTTGTTGTTTCTACCATGGCCTCTTTGCGGTCTACCGTTATATTGTTGACCTTGTTGAGGTTGTATATTTACTTTTACTTCTTTTGTTTCAGTTGTTGTAACGTCACTCATTATATTTTAATTATTTATTAGATTAAAATTTTAAGCCAGCAGATCTAGCACCTTCTGCAATTGCCTTTACTCTTCCATGATACTTAAATCCATTTCTATCAAATACTACAGTTTCTATCTTTTTAGCAATTGCTAATTTTGCTAAAGTTTCACCTACTCTAGTTGCTTTTTCAACTGGAGTACCTTTCTCTGTAGATAATTTATCAGAAGCAGATACTATTGTTTTTGAATTTACATCATCTATAATTTGAGCGTAAATATGATTATTTGATCTGTATACAGATAATCTAGGTCTAGATTCTGTACCATAGATATCTTTTCTAATATGCATCTTTCTCTTTAATCTACTTTGTGCTTTTTTTATAAATCTTTTCATATTTTCTAATTGCTACTTTTACTTTAACTTATTATATTTTATGCACCTGCTTTAGTTGATTTTCTTCTAACAGCTTCTCCTTTATATCTAACACCTTTACCCTTATAAGGTTCAGGTTTTCTAAATCCTCTTATTTTAGATGCAACTTCTCCAACTACTTGTTTGTTTGCACCTTCTACAGTTATATTTGTTTGGTCTTGTACTGAAATATTAATTCCTACTGGTGGTTGGTAATTAATTTTATGTGAGTAACCCACAGATAAAATTAAATTTGCACCTTGCATCTCAGCTCTGTAACCAATTCCAACTATTTCTAAAGACTTTGAAAAACCTTTAGTTACACCTTCGACCATGTTATTTATTAATGTTCTAAACAAGCCATGAAATGCTCTGTTTTGTTTTGAATCATTATCTCTTGTTACAATAATTTCATTTTCTATAACTTCTGCATTAACACCTCTTTTTAAAGATTCTTTTAGTTCTCCTTTAGGACCTTTTACAATAACTTCTTTAAAGCCATATTCTCCACCATTTGTAACCTCTACAGTTACTCCGGTTGGGATTGTTATTGGCATTTTACCGATTCTAGACATGTTTAATAGACATAACAAATGTACTCACCACCAACTTTGTGTTCTCTTGCTTTTTTGTCAGAAATAACACCCATTGGAGTTGAGATAATAGCTACACCTAAACCTTTTTTAACAGGCTTAATGTTTTTGTAGCCTAAATACCTTCTAATACCTGGCTTAGAAACTCTAGCCAATTCTCTAATTGCACCCTCTCCGTTTACGTACTTTAATGAAACAACTAATTCATTTTGAACCTCATTTTCTTCAACTTTGAAGTCATTTACAAAACCTTCTTCTTTTAAGATAGCTGCAATAGACTCAAGCATTTTGCTTGATTTTACTGTAATCTCATCTTTTTTTCGTTGTTGCGCATTTCTAATTTGAGTTAGAAAATCTGCAATAGGATCGTTAACCACTCTATTTATTTAATAACTATTTTTGAATTAGCTTTATTAAAGCGTAATTGCTAATTTCAAATTACTAGATTTGGTCTAGTAATCAGACATAAGCAATCTTTTACCAAGTCATTTTTCTTACACCTGGTAATTCACCTGCCATAGCTTTTTCTCTAAAGCATATTCTGCAGAGTTTAAATCTACCAATATAAGACCTTGGTCGTCCACAGATTTCACATCTGTTTCTATATTTAACAGCTTTGAAAGGGCTATTGCCGTTTCTTAGCATTACTTTTTGTTTTGTGTTTTTTGCAATTTTTGCTTTGTTAGCCATAGTATCGCGTATTATACCTTTATAATCTAGTTAATTCAATTACCTATTCTTCTTTTCGAATGGCATTCCTAGCATTTCCAATAATGCATGACCCTCTTCGTTAGAATTTGCAGTTGTATTTATAACAATTTGCAAAGATCTTATTTTAGATAATTTAGTTGTATCAATCTCTGGAAAGATTGTATGTTCTTTAATTCCTAATGAATAGTTACCTCTGCCATCGAAACCTTTATTTGATACACCTCTAAAGTCCTTGATTCTCGGTAGTGTTACTCCTATAAGTTTATATAAGAAATCCCACATTCTGTCTTTTCTAAGTGTTACTTTTATTCCATTAGGTGTACCTTCTCTTAATCCAAAGTTTGAAATTGCTTCTTTTGAATTCACAACAACTGGTTTTTGACCTGATATTTGAGAAATTACATCTACCATTTCCTCTACTACATTTGTATTGTTTCTATATTCTTTTCCGATACCTGCATTAATTACTATTTTTTCTATAGTTGGTACAGACATAGGATTTTTGTATCCAAACTTTTCAGTTAATTTTGGAGCAATCTCTTTTTTGTATCTAGTTTGCAATTCTGTCATATTATTTAAATAACTTCTCCGGTTTTTGCAGAAACTCTACTTTTCTTGCCGGTTTTTTCGTCTATTTTAAATTTAACTCTTACAGGTTTTCCTGTTTTCTTATCTAATACCATAACGTTTGAAATATCTAAAGACATTTCTTTTTCACTCATACCACCTACTATACCTAGTTGTGGATTTGGTTTTTGAGTCTTTTTAACAATATTAATACCTTTAACAACAACTCTTATTGAATTTTCTTTGTTAACAATGCTTAAAACTTCACCTTGCTTTCCAGCATCTTTACCTCTCATTACTAAAACATTGTCTCCTTTTTTTATCTTCAACATTTTTATTAATATAATTTAATTATTATTACAAAACTTCTGGTGCCATTGAAACTAATTTATTGAATCCCTTTTCTTTTAATTCTCTTGCAATTGGACCAAAAACTCTAGTTCCCTTTGGATCTTTTGTATCTTTAGCTATTAAAACGGCTGCGTTATCATCAAATTTAATGTAACTACCATCTTTTCTTCTATACTCCTTAACAGCTCTTACTAAAACTGCATGAACTACATCTCCTTTTTTGTATTGTCCATTTGGCATGGCCTTTTTTACAGATGCGCTTACAATATCTCCATAGTAACCAAACTTTTGAAAAGTTCCGCCTTTTGATTTGCCAAGAACTTGAATTATCATTAACTCTTTAGCTCCTGTATTATCTGCAACTTTTAATCTTGATAATTTCTGTACCATATTATTTATTTTACTTTGTAACTAATTCCCAAGCTTTCTTTTTTGAGAAAGGCTTGCACTCTTTAATTGTTACTACATCTCCGACTTTCACTTGTGAATTTTCTGAAATGTAATTTACTAAATAACTTCTATGTTCCTTAATAATTTTTCCATACTTTGTGTGTGGGTATTTTCTTTCAACCCTTACTTTAAGAGTATTTACTCCACTAAGCTTTTCTACTATACCTACCAACTCTCTTTGTGATTTAACTTTATTTTCCATTATTAATTTTTAATTTAGTTAATAATCTTGCAATCTCTTTTTTAGTTTTTTTAATTAAAGATGTATTTTTTTCCTTACCAGATCTTACATCTAGTATTAACTTTTGAAGTTCCAATCTAAGCTCTGAGATAGTCTTAGTGTTAGAAACTTTCTTATCTACAACTTTAGCCTCTTTTTTTTCTGATGTTTTTACTTCGCTCATTAATTTTTACTAATAATTCTTGTTTTTAAAGATAACTTAGCTGTTGCAAGTCTTAATGCTTCTTTAGCTGTTTCCTCAGGAATACCACCTAGTTCGAATAAAATTCTACCTGGTCTTATTACAGAAACATAGTAAGAAACTTCTCCTTTACCGCTACCTCTTACAACTTCATCTGACTTTTTTGTATAAGGTTTGTGAGGGAATACTTTAACCCATAACTTACCTTTTCTATTTGTGTAGTTTACAATAGCTTTTCTTGCTGCTTCTATTTCTCTTGCTTTAAGCCAACCTCTATCAAGTGATTGAATTCCAAACTCTCCATAAGCAAGCTCGGAACCTCTAAAGTCAATTCCTTTCATTCTTCCTCTTTGCTCTTTTTTGTATTTTCTTTGATTTGGTTGCAACATTTTATACTATATAAATTTTTATATTAATCTATGCTATATGATGTTTTTTCTCCTTTGTTAATCCAAACTTTTATACCATGTACTCCTAAAGCAGGAACCTGAGCTCTTGCAGCTGAGTAATCTAAATCAACTCTTAAACTATGTCTTGGAACTACACCATGTTTAACTTTAACAACTCTTGCAATATCTGCTCCTTTAATTCTTCCACCTATCCAAATTTGAATACCTTTAACTGATTCATTGCCCATTGCAGCTTCTGCCGCTTTTGCTGCAGCAATTTGAGGGTTAACTCTTTTTTCACATTGCAAAGCAATATTTTCTGCAACTAATTTAGCAACTGTATCTGGGTTTTTAACTTCAAAGATTTTCACATCAACATCATGTTTCAACAATTTTGTTAAGTCATCTTTCAAGGCAGTAATACCCGCTCCACCTCTTCCTATAACCACTCCAGGTCTTGCAACACTTACTTCCACTAGGGTCTTATTTGTAAACCTTTTAACAACTACGGATGCAACACCTGCAGTCTTAAGCTTTGTTTCAACAAGCTGTCTTACCTTAATGTCACTCAAGAATCTGTCTGCATAATCATTTTTATTAGCATACCATCTTGATTTCCAATTTTTGTTTACCCCTAGCCTAAATCCTATTGGATTTATTTTGTGAGCTCCTCGAGCCATATTAGTCTATATTAAATTACAAATTAGAGATTAAAAGTCTAGCTTTTAACCTTTAACCTACCATTTAAAAGTGCATGAGATTATACCATCAAATCTCTTGTTTTACTCTGCTTTTTTAGCAGTTTTGCTTTTTTTAACGCTCTTCTTTTCTAAGTCTTCTGATGTAGAATCAGCAACAATTGATTTTTTTGAATCTATTGTTTTAGTCTTTTTTACCTTTGCAGTAGAACTTCGTTCCTCTAATAAAACTGTAATATGACAGTATTTTCTATCGAATCTAGCATAACCGCCCTTACCTAAAGTTTCAAATCTTTTTGCATTTATATTAGCAATTGGGCCCTTATCTACCCTAATTTCACTTATAACAAGGGTATCCTCATTTAAATTGTAGTTAGTCTTAGCATTTGCAATTGCACTTTCAACAACTTTCTTAACAGGCAATGCAGATCCCTTTGATACATATGTTAAAATACCTACTGCATCTTTAGCATTCATACCTCTTACAGTATCTGCGATTATTCTAGCTTTAATTGCTGACACTCCCACTCTTTTTGCTACTGCTTTGACTTTCATATTATTAATTACTAATACAATTTATTTAAAAATTATGCTGCTCTACCTGTTGCCCCTGTTGCTTTAGCTATTTTTCCTTTCTTGCTATGACCTGTGAATTTCCTAGTTACAGAAAATTCTCCCAACTTGTGTCCAACCATAGACTCTGTTACAAAAACTTTGTTAAAGTATTTTCCATTATGAACCTCGAAGTTAAAACCTACCATTTCAGGAGAAATAGTACAGTCTCTTGACCAAGTCTTAATTGCTTTTTTGTCTCCTGTTTGTTTTGCTTTTACTACCTTAGCTAATAATCTTTCATTAACATAAGGTCCTTTTTTTAAACTTCTTGACATAATTTTACTTATTACTTTTTATATAATTGTTTTAAAACCTTTAAATTTATTCTTTTCTTGTCTTCTTCTAATTATAAATTTATTATTTACGTTCTTTCCTTTTCTTGTTCTTGTTCCTACTGGATTACCCCATCTATCCTTCTTAGGTCCACCTGTACCGTGTCTACCACCCTTACCCTGTCCTCCTCCGTGAGGGTGCTTGATTGACATTGCCACTCCTCTAACTGAAGGTCTTACCCCTTTATTTCTTCTTCTACCTGCTTTACCTAATTTTACATTTTTATTATCAGGATTACTTACAGTGCCTATTGTAGCATAGCAAGTCTCTCTCACTAATCTAATTTCTCCACTAGGTAATCTTAGCTGAACATATCCTTGGTCTCCACCCATCACTTGAACAGATGTACCAGCTGATCTAGCTAAAGATGCACCTTTTTCTGGCCACATCTCAACAGCATGTACCATTGTACCTTGAGGAATGCTTTTTAATGGTAATGCGTTTCCAACTGATACAGGAGCTTCTTCACCACTCATTACTTTATCGCCAGCTTTAAGTCCATCTGGGGAAAGAATATATCTTCTGTCACCATTTGCAAACTTTACTAATGCAATAAATGCTGTTCTGTTTGGATCGTACTCTACCCTTTCTATAGTTCCTTCTACACCATGATTATCTCTTTTAAAGTCAATAACTCTATATTGTTTTTTTGCACCAGAACCTTGATGCCTCATTGTTACTCTACCTTGATTATTTCGACCACCTTTGCTTCTAAGGCTTTTTACCAATGGTAAATATGGTCTTCCATCATGCAATTCTGATCTATCGATTAATATTGCGTGTCGTGAACCTGGTGTTGTTGCGTTAAATTTCTTTAGTGCCATGGTATATAACCTTATTGTTCAAAAATATCTATTTTTTGATTATTATCTAATTTAATATATGCAATTCTTTGATCTTGCAATTTACTTTTCTTTTTTGAAAATCTACTATATTTTACCTTACCTAGTCTATTAACTACTCTAACCTCTAGTGTTTTAACAGCATATACATTTTCAACTGTTTTTTGAATTTGAATTTTTGTAGCATTTAAGTCAACAGAAAAAGTTACTACTCTGTTTTCTTTATACTCTCTCAAACTCTTTTCTGTTACTATCGGTTTCTTTAAAACTATCATTTTATTAATCTTAATATTATTTTGTTAATCCCCATGTTTCTTCAAAATGTTTTAAAGCAGCTTCTTCAAAGAAAACTACTCCGCCATTAAGCAGTAAATACGGGTTAATTTTTGATATTGTAACTACATTTACATTCTTAATGTTTGAGAAAGCTTTAAGTAAAGAATCTCTTTTTTCACTTGTAATTATAGTTACTTTTTTAGGGCTATTGAATGCTACTAATATTTCAGCTGCTTTTTGAGTCATTTTTTCTTCTGACTTGATATCAGCTTCTTTAATAACTCTTACATTTTCAGACTGAATTAAGTAAGATAGTGCATTTCTAAAAGCTACTGCTCTAAATTTTTTTGTTGTTCTTCTTTTGTAATTTACTTCATTTCTTGGACCAAATGTGATTCCTCCCTTTGTCCAAATAGGAGATCTAGATGATCCTACTCTAGCTCTACCAGTTCCTTTTTGTTTCCAAGGTTTTTTACCACCTCCACTTACTTCTGATCTGTCTTTTGTATGAGCATTACCCTCTCTTTGATTTGAAAGGTAGATATAAACATATTGAGATAAAACTGCATTGTTTACCTTTGCATCTTTATACTCGTTTGAGATTTCAAAATCACCGATTTTTTTTGCTTTTAAATCAAAGATATCTAAATTCATGATATTACTTCTTTCTAATTACTAAATATGAATTCTTTGGGCCCATTACGCTACCATCTACTACTATTGTCTTAGATTCAGAGTTAACCATTAAAACTTTTAAACCTTTAATAGTTTTAGTAGTTACACCCATATGTCCACCCATTCTCTTTCCTTTGTAAACCCTACCTGGGATTGTTCTATTACCAATTGATCCAGGTGCTCTTTCTCTATCTGATTGACCATGAGTTCTAGGACCACCTTTAAAACCCCACCTCTTTACTACACCTGCAAAACCTTTTCCTTTTGTAGTACCAGTAGCTTCTACTGTGTCACCTACAGAGATCAAAGTTGCTTCTAATTGTGTTCCAACTTGAACATCTGTTGAATCAGATTCTTCTCTAGCTTTTTGTCTAGGTACAAACTTTAAGTCTTTATAACTTCCAAGTTCTGATTTTGTTGGATGTTTTACTTTGTCCTTACCTACTTCTATGAATTTTTTTCCATCAACTTCAATTGTTCTTGCAACATAATTTTCAGAAATATCTAAAACTGTTGCTGGTTTTGAGTCTCCCTTTTCTGTAAAGACTTGAACCATTCCTATTTTTTTAGCTATAAATGTTTTCATAATATTATTTACTTAATTTCAACATCAACACCTGCTGGTAATTGCATGTGAGTTAATGATTCTATAGTTTTTGCGTTTGGTTCTAAAATATCAACCAATCTTAAATGTTCTATTAATCCGAAATGCTCTTTAGACTTTGCATCAATATGTGGGCCTCTGTGAATTGCCATTTTCCAAATTCTATTTGGTAATGGTACAGGACCTCTGATTTTAGCACCTGTTTCTACCACTGATTTACAAATCTCTTGAGTAGCTTTATCAACCACTCTGTAATCATAACCTTTAATTTTTACTCTGATTTTGTTTTGCATATTAATTATTTAAAGAGCATTTTTAATTATTAGATGAATCGGTCCCGACTTGTCGGGACCGATTTCAATTTTTTATTTAATAACTTCTGTAACAACACCTGCTCCTACTGTCTTACCACCTTCTCTAATAGCAAAGGACATTTGAGGTTCCAAAGCTACTGGTGTTTGTAGTTTAACAACAACATCAGCATTATCACCTGGTAATACTAATGCGTTTTCGTCTGCAAGTAAAACTTCTCCTGTTACATCTGCTGTTCTAATATAGAATTGTGGCCTATATCCAGTTCTGAATCCAGTGTGTCTTCCACCTTCATCTTTACTTAGAACATAAAGTTTTGCTTTAAATTCTGTTTGAGCTTTAATGCTACCTTTAGCTGCTAATACTTGACCTCTTTCAATATCTTCTCTTTTGATACCTCTGATTAACAAACCAACGTTGTCACCAGCTTGTCCTTCTTGTAATTGCTTCTTGAACATTTCTACACCTGTGATTGTCAAATCTTTAGCACCTTCCATTAAACCAATTTGAGAAACAACATCGTTAACGTGTACTTTTCCTCTTTCAATTCTACCTGTTGCTACAGTACCTCTACCTTCAATAGAGAATACATCTTCAACTGGCATTAAGAATGGTTTGTCTAATGGTCTTTCTGGCATTGGGATTGTTTCGTCCATTGCTTTTAGTAATGCAGCCATTGTTTCGTCTCCGTCTTTTTCTCCAGTTGTACCGTAGAAAGCAGATCCTACTACGAATGGAACTTTTTCTGCATCGTAACCATATTTCTTTAAGTTATCTTTTACTTCTTCTTTGATTAATTCTAGTAAATCAGCATCCATGTCATCTTTAAATCTATTGATGAACACAACGATGTGCTTTACACCTACCTGATAAGCTAATAACAAGTGCTCTTTAGTTTGAGGCATAGGTCCATCTTCTGCAGATACAACCAAAATAGCTCCATCCATTTGAGCTGCTCCTGTAATCATGTTCTTGATATAGTCTTTGTGACCTGGGCAGTCGATGTGTGCATAGTGTCTTGTCTCGGATTCGTATTCAACGTGAGAAGATGCAACTGTTACAATTTTATTTGAACCAGCTCTTGCGATTCCTCCCTTTGCAATGTCAGAATATGACTTGCCAGAGTTTTGCCAACCCTTTCTTTGAGAATATGCAACTAATGCTGCAGTTAAAGTAGTCTTACCGTGGTCGATGTGACCCAAAGTACCAACATTTACATGTGGCTTGCTTCTTACGAATTCTGCCATAGTTTTAGTTTAAAAAATAAATTATTGAATTATATTTTACTATAACGATATTACAAACTTAAGCGTTTATTTGAGTTTAGCTAAGTCGGTATTATATGTTAAAAACTGCTTTACTGCAAATGTTTTTTAACAATTTTTATTTCGGGTAAAGCGAAGAATTATAGCATTATCCCTAAAGCAGGACAAGGCTATTACACATAAAATAATTAGATTTCACATCTTTGTGCTGACATCAAATCCAATTTTCTTTTGATTTTGATCTTCATTCTCTTTAAGCATATGTGTTATAAGCTTGAATATATCTGATATTTGCTTATCTTGGGCAAAAAATTTTTGCTTTATATCTGATTCTAATTCGATAAGTTTTTGCTCTAAATCCTGATGTTCTAAAAGATATTTTCTAAATTGAACAAATGTTCTCATGATAGAGATATTAACTTCTATTGCACGTTTACTTTTTTAAGATACTTGATAGCATTGCAACACCCTGTTCGGTGAATCCAAAAGGAAGGAAACGTGTACCGCCATAATTTATAGAACTTGAGGTCACAATTTGTGACCTCAAGTTTGAAAACTCTTTTTGAGTAAGTTGGAACATAAAGTCTTCTGGAAACCTTTCAGAGTTTCTTTTAATAGATTGGTTTAAAACCTTGCAGTTTTGAATTATATGCTAAAATTTACTTACTTTATGGATACAACTGTTGGACTTACAAAAACTCTACTTAACGAGATAGATGAAGTTCCAGAAAAATTGACTTCTTTTAAAATTCAACTTGTAGAGACTAGGGATTATTCAGGATATATAATTTATAAATATCAGATCTATACTTCCAATGGCATACTCTTAAACGAATTCTTACCGGAAAATGGGTACTTCTACACCACAAATAAAACCGAGTACGGTATGTTTACGGCATTTGGAACGACTGTAGAAGTTAGCATCCCCTTTTTATTGCAAGACCCAAAAGGAGCAATATACTTGGCTCATGAACTAGGGCATTTAAATAATCCCTCTGATCCTAAGGGACTTGCATCTTATCAAGTTGATGCATCGTTCGGTACGAATGAATACTATATTGAAAGATTTTATAAGTTTTTGAAAAGAGTAAACTTAATCTGGAGGACAGAATTAGAAGCCTGGCTTATTGGGAAACCAATAGCAATAATGATGGGAGTAGACGAGACCATTTACGAAGATATTATGAACAAAGCTTTGCAAACCTATTTTAATGCCTATATTAACGAACTTCAAAAAGATATTTTATTATTGTTGAGCAAAGGGCTAATTTCTGGAAATGAAAGAATAGAATTGTATGATATATGGAGTCAGGAAAAAATATTACTGATTGCTACTGATATTCTTAACGTCAAGACTAACTGTGTTGTGTGGGAGTAAACTTTTTATTATTTATCTAACCACTCTTTTAATGTCAGCCCACTTTCTTTAAGTGATTTTGCATTATCTATACCTATATATCTCCAGTGCCAAGCTTCGTGAGAATAGCCTGTTGTCCCCTCTTTACCTTCGGGGTAAGATTGAACATATCCATATTTATATGCGTTTTCCAAAAGCCACCTTCCTGCTGTTGATTGATCAAATGCATTTGTTAATGACAAACCGCTCTCTTGTTCTATAAAGTCTACTACAGTCCCAAGTTGATGTTCTGAAAACCCTGGACGAGCAGAAACTTTATCGGCTTCATCTTGCCCTAGCTGCCTTACCCAATTTACATATAAACTAAATTGCTCTGAGTAAGATCTGTAACCAGATGCTATTACTATGTTTTTTCCTGTTTCTTTTTTTACTGCTTCTAACATAGCTTTTAAATAATCTGCCGCTTCTTGTCTTAGCATTATGCTACCTGTGTTTGTATATAGTAAATAATCTTGGTTTAAGTTTTTTAAATCTGCTGGAGCGTAATCATCAATCAGTTTATATTCTTTATTTACTTTTGCGTTTAGTGAATCACCGTCAGCAGTGTAGGAGCTATTTTCCCACTTCGATATGTTTTTTAATCCAAATGGCATAGTAAAGTCTTCTCTTGTGATTAAAACTCCTACCACACTTTTATTACCGGCCTTATCTTGAATTTTTATTGCTAAATTAGCCTCCCCTATCCCTATATTTTTGATTTCTAGGGCATATAGATAGTATTTCTTTCCTTCATCTGTTTGACCTAATTGGGTTAATACAAGATTGTATTTATTAGTATCTTCTACTTCTATCTCTTTATTTGCGCTTAAAGTTATTGCAGTAGTTGGCTCGTAAATTATTGCCTCTTTAGTTTCAAAAGAGATTTCTAAAGGTGTTGTATCTACGACTTCTTCAGGTTCTTGAGGTTTTGGTTGTAGATTATCAATTGCTTTTTGAATTGATTCAAAGGTATTAGAACCAGTGACTTTATCAAGTGCAAAAAGAATACCTACAGAAACTATTATTATTAAGACAACTACTATTAATATGTTTATTACTTTTTTATTCATATTAATAGTATACACCGGTGGACTAAAGTTGGGTACGGTTCTTCTTTGTTAGTTAATTGTTATATTCATATAATTTTTCAACTTTTATGTGACTTATTATATTTAGTCGAATTTCGGTAGACGTATCTAATACTAAATACTAATTCATAAATCGCGGATGCACCCAATCCGACAAAGAAAAACCATATAAATTCCTCTACTGGTATTTCAAAGAATCTTAAACCTGACAATTGTGTTAGTGCCCACTCAGATTCTATCCAGTTTGGATTCATCTGGAGTCCGATAATATATGCAGGCCAAGCTAGAATCATAATTATAATTCCGCTAACAAACATAGTCACAATTAAATCATGTCTTTTGATTGCTACAAATAAGAACATTATTGAACAAGAAATGATGCTTGACCAGAATGAATGTATATTAAAAAAATAAAATAATCCAAACAATGCGAACATACTTAAAATTACCAACAATATAATATAGTAGTGAGATGGATTCTGACTATTTCTAGTATGTGCATACTTTTTAACAAAAAAAACATTATAAGCAACAGCTACAATTCCTCCTACGGCAAAACCGAAAATAATATCTTCAATGTGAGGATTATTAGCGAATAAGAACTTAGGAGCCCACCAATCAGTCAAATGCATTATTTGAACGAAAGGACCCAACAAAGCACCTGCCAAGCTCATTAAAAATTGCTCTTTTCTATCATTCTTATTTAGAAAGAGAATTACTAGCCAAACACACAGAAAATATAAACTTCCTAAAAAATATGGATTTAAATAATCAGTCATTAAGATATTCTATACATCTTAGTAAATGAGATCAATGATATTGTGAAGACAATGAAAAATAGTTATGAAAGCTCATACTCCCCTACCTTCGTTCTTCTCAACCCAACAAGCATTCCAGGCACTTCTAGCTTTTCACCAATGTCCTCTGCTAGCTTTCTTATATATGTGCCTTTAGAAACGTGGGCTCTAATTTTTAAGGAATAAAATTCAGTAATATTATTATTTTGAAGCTCCTCTTTAAAATGATTATCAAAATTGTAATCTTTAACACTTACCTTCTTAAGCTCTAAAATATCTAATCCGTAAATCTTAACCTCTTTTTGTGGAATATTAATCTCCTTCCAAACCTCACCTTGCCTAAGAAACTGAACTTTTGAAAAACCATCTTCTTGTTTAATAATCTTATGATCATCTGATTTTCTAACAAGCTCTCTTAATTTGTCACCCTGAACTTTTACAGAACTATATATAGGTACATCTTGCAAATAGCCTGGCGTAAAAGATTGCAATGCATTCTTAATATCTTCTTCAGAAGAAGTTAAATCTTGTAACTTACTACTCTCAACTATCTTACCTTCTGTATCTAGAGTGTCTGTCCTAAAACCTATAGCCACATCTGCTTCGTATTCTTTTGGCAAAGTTAAAAAAGATTCTGAAAGCTTTAAAGCTTTACCTGCAAGAATAATCAATAATCCAGATGCAAAAGGATCTAATGCACCAGCATGACCAACTTTTTTAGTTTGAAGCTTTCTTCTATATTCATAAACCATATCATGAGAAGTTTTGCCAATTGGTTTATCTACTAAAAAAATACCACTTGGACGGCCAAATTCATCTGTATAAATTTTGTTAGGCTCGTATTGATTCATATTTCATTCGAATAATTCTAGGTGATTATACTCGATTTAGATTTTAAATTAACTCTATTTTTGATAGAATCCAAGTATGTCAGATATATTACTGCAAGAACAACAAAAGCGCGCTTTGATGATTAAAGAGATTGGAAAGCGAATTAGAAATGCCCGTGACGAAGCAAGACTATCGCAGTTACAAGTGGGAGTTTCTTTGGGTGTAACTGATAAAACTATTAGCGGATACGAATCTGGAAGAATTGCACCCCCTATTGATAAATTAATGCAGTTAGCAGATTTATTTAAAAAACCAATTACCTACTTTTTGGGTTCTGACCCAAGAGATTATAAAGTAGCTTCTAGATTAAGAGCTGTAGAAGTATCTTTAAAAGATATTCGAAAGCAAATAATGGAGATTAAATTAATTTCTGAGAATAAAGATTTAGATAGCTAATGCTTTCTATTTTTAAGAAAAGAATAAAGCTTAGAAGTCTCAAATATCTTTAAGACTTCACTGTCTTCTAAAGAAGATACTAGCCAAATTCCACTTGGTAATTTAAAGTGGCTTTCAAATGATTTAATCAAATCACTTTTTGTCATTTTAAGAATCTCCTTCTCAAACAAATCTTGATCATTATTCATAAAATAGCCATTCAAAATATCACATGCTCTATCTTCTGTGTAGGTATCTGGTAACAAAGTATCTCTTTTGAAAATATATTTACTTTTCATGCTTTCAAAAAATTCCTCTCCGCTAGAAGAGTTTATAAATTCTTTTGCATATTTTGTTATTACATACTCAATAGCATCAAAGGTTTCAAGCAACTTTTCTGCAGGAACATTAAAATTAAAACCTTTATTTAAAACACCCGGAAATAGCAACTGATTAAATGTTTTTGCGCCATAAATTAACATCTTTTGCTCTCTTAAATATTCATTCATTACTCTTCCAACTAAATCCAAAACCATAAATCTTTGTGCATTCTTTTTATAATCAACTTCTTTTGTTGGATCGGTATCGTGGAATAAATTAAAGCTACAAAAAACATCTTGTTTATGAATATCTTTAAAATGTCCATATCTAAAATCAAAATCTAGTGGCTTAAATTTATAATCGGTCTTAAATGAATTTTTATAACTAGAAAAGGTATTATCTAGCTTTTGTAATTTATCTTTAAGATTCTTTGTCAACTTTGAATTTGACTCTATTCCCACCACCACATTATTTACACTAAAAAATGTTTGCAAGAAAAGACTTAAGTGATCTTTTGTAATTGAACTAACACTTTCAAGAGTTCCTATAGATCGTTGTGCAAAAAGAGGGTTACTGCTATTCATGAACAATTTGTCGTACAGCAAACCTGGGTCCATGTCCTCTCTTGGTTTTCGCTTTAATTCGCTAATAATGATTGATCTTTGCTTCTCTATTTCACTGGCCTCAAATAACTTTTCTAAATCGTAGTCTAACTGAGCGTTTAACAATGTAAACATTCTATCAGCACCTTTATTGTGTCCAATCGCATCAAAAGTAATAAATCTGTAACCTGAAGATGCGTTAAACCAAAACGCAGGTCTTTTACTATTACCAAAACTAAACTTATCCATTTCAGTCCTACTGTCAAATGTTTTATTAGACGCATATACTAATAGATGCTCTAGAAAATGTGCTGTACCCCTAGGTACATTTATTTGATCTTCTAAAAGCATGCCTGCTTTAAAGTTTATACTTAGTTTAAAATCTACTGTATTTTTATTAATTGCGTGAAATACTCTTAAGCCAGAGGGGAATTGATATATGTAGGAAACAACTCCATAATAAGAATCTTGAATGGTATTTATAAGTTTCATGGAAAGAATTTTAAATTAACATACCGAGGACAGGACTCGAACCTGCACTCCCTTGACGGGAACTAGTTCCTAAGACTAGGGTGTCTACCAATTCCACCACCTCGGCATTTGTAGTTTTAAGTTAGTGTAATTAAAATTCCTATTAAATTACCCCAACTTATTAAATGCGATAGGATTATATCATTTTTTTTAGTAACTGCCAGTCCTAGCAATCCAATTTTCACAATACAAATAACTTTGTTTGATAAACTAAAAGGGGTAAAATGATTGTAATTTAAATATCAAAATATGAAAAACTTAGTTACATTTACATTCCTAATTATTGGATTTTTGTTTATATATTTTCCTAACAAGACATTTGCACTTACTCAACAGGCAATATCCCAAAATGTAGATATTACAATCAATAAAGACTCCACTTTTAATGTCACTGAAACAGCAGAATACACATTCAACGGAGAATTCCATGGTTTAAGAAGAGATATCACATTGGTAGATAGTGCTAGTTTGGCAATTTGCGAAGAACAAGGCTTAACCTGCGGAGGGTTTGACCATATAGAAGTTACAAATGTTACAAAATTTGATGGTTCCCAAATTCCATTTGATGATCTAAATTTTTATACCACTGAAAAAAACGGTAGCACTTATTATCGAGTTGAGTGGGAAATCTTTCCCGATGGGAAAGATGTAAGCAACTATAAAGTTGGGTGGATAATTAATTATGTTGTGTTTGGCGGAATACAAGAAGTTGAGAATCGCCCATATTTTTATTGGGATTTATTACCAGAAGATAGAGGTGGGGTAACTCAAACATCTAAAATTAACATAACTTTTCCAGATGGGGTGAAAGTTAATGAGGATAATCTTCAAGTACTAACTTCTTTGCCATTTACAGATATTCTTATTAGTGGTGCCAAATCTGATACGCTTACACTGAATTTAAAAAATTTAGCTTCTTATGGAGCAATAACTTTAACTTATCCTTTTCAGAAAGGTGAGGTTAAATTACCAGGAAAAATGAATTATCAAATTACCAATCCCCCACTAGGAGGGAATTTATACCTAGATGGGTATTTGGTTGCTCAAAATTCTACGAGCGGCACTTTAAGAGGTATAACCCCAGGAGATCATACATTGGAAATTGCTAGGACTGGGTTTAACACTATAACAGAAAAGTTTAGTATAAAAGAAAGCGAATCAATTGATAGAAGCTATAACTTGGAACAATCTTTTTTACTATCTCTGATAGATAAAGCTAACCAAATATTCTTTGCACTTGGAATTTTCTTTATTCCTTTATTTATTATTCTGGCTTATAGACATTTAAGAAAACGAGGTAAAGATATAAATATGCCAAAGACAATAATCCCAGAATTTACACCACCTGAAGGAGTTAGGCCTTATTTACTTGGTTCTTTAAAAGATGAAAGTGTAGATAAAGAAGATATTGCTGGTACAATTATTGACTTAGCTTATAGAGGTTATTTAAAAATTAAAGATAAAGAACAGGAAAAAGTTTTAGGGATAACAGTTGGACAAAAAGAATACGAATTGATTAGGACAGATAAAAAAGATGGTCTAGATAAAATTGAAGGAGATATTTTACAAGCTATTTTTAACGGGAAAGAGTCTACTACAACAAAAGAGATGATTAAGACTTTTCCTTATAAATACAATGCAATTGTATCTTCTATTTATAAAGAGATGGTTACTAAGGGCTACTTTAAAGAGTCACCACAAAGTACAATTGCAAAATACGTAGGCTTTGGAATATTTTTATTAGCTTTTTCTGTAGTTGGGCTTTTTATTTTAAGTGGAATATTAACAGAGTTATTGGGTTACTTTACCGTGTTTACTATTGCTCTACCCTTTGCAATATTAGGATTAGCATTAGCTATTTTTGCTAAATTTATGCCTGCGAAAACCGAAATTGGTAGCCAAGTGTATGCAAAGATTTTGGGCTTTAAAATGTATTTGCATACTGCAGAAAGATTCAGATTACAAAACTTAGGGCCAGAAGAGTTTGAAAAATACTTATCTTACGCAATTGTTTTTAAAATTGAGGATGAGTGGGCAAAAAAGTTTGAAGGTTTGTACGACAAGGCACCTGATTGGTATGAAGGGTCTAATGTAAATGCAATTTACAATGCTTACTTTTTTAGCTCTTTTGCAAGAAGTTTTACAACAACCACTACAACAGCATTCAATTTCCCTACTCAATCATCTTCAGGCTCTGGTTGGAGTGGTGGAGGTGGATCTTTTGGAGGCTTCTCTGGAGGAGGTGGCGGAGGTGGATCTAGTGGAGGTTGGTAATCTTCATAACAAAATCATTGAACTCATTCTCTACTTCGGGTAAATTAGAATAATACTCTCGATTATTTTATGCGAAATCAAAAAAAGTTAGGACTTTCGTTAAGAGGTGGTGCCGGCAGAGCTACTGGTTATGTTGGCGTATTTAAAGCACTAAGAGAAGAAGACATTCAGATTGATTACATTATTGGATCTAGCATGGGTGCAAATATTGGTGTGCTTTATGGAATGAACTTACCTGAGAAAGAGATAATAGAGATTATAAGTAGGTTTCAACTAAAAAATATGATCTCTTTAGAATCTTTAAAAGAATTAACTCTATTAGGAATACATAAAGCAGAAATTGAAATAGAGCCTATATTAAAAGATATTAAACTTGAGGATTTGAAAATACCTGTATATATTCAAGCAACTAATTTAAATACCAGAAGAGTTGAAATATTTGAAAAAGGATTACTTAAACCATTGATTATGGCAACCTGTGCGTTCCCATTTTACATGCCACCAATAGAAATTGAAGGTCAATATTATATTGATGGAGACATTACGGCTGGATATGGTGCAGATTTTTTAAGACGTAAGGGTGCAGACGTTGTTATGGGCCTATCAGCCGGCAAAATGCATTCCCTTGAAAATCATACCAGCCTTTTATCTAGATTTTTAGATCCTATTTTAATTGCTGCAGAAAATTATAGAGCCGTGGATTCTTTGGCACACCCATTAGATATTCATATAGATAATTTAGGGTTAGATGCTGGGCCGTTTTCTTACGATAAATTTCCAGAACTTATTGATAATGCTTATAACAAGACTATTGAAAATATGCCATTTATTAAAGAAAAATTAAATATAAAAAGCCCTATCTTCTATTTTATTAATAGATCAATAAAAAAACTTCAAAACAAAATTAATACTTAAAAATTTCTATAAGGTATTTACTTGAGTTAAGTTAGTGGTAAGATTCTAAGCATTTAAGACACAATAAATGGCTTTAGACCTAACTAGTACTTCTAGCCTTACATTAAAAGATGGTATTGCAAATTCCCTACCCTTTACTGATTTAATAAGACTCCATGATGGGTTTGTAAGACTTAGGGATAACTTTCAAACTCAAGTGGAAACTGATCATGATGCACCCGATGTGAGTGATAGTCTTAACGCAAATATCCATATCCTTAATGAACATATTCAGTTAATCGAGGAGGTATTAGCTATTGGATCAAATATGTCTATTGATCAAATATTGAGAAGATTTCAAATTTTATCTCGTAAATTAGCTACAGAACGAAGACTTACAATTTTGAGAATGAAAAAGGGGCAATCTACCAGGTTTGATAGAAGTTTAATAGATATTGAAAATGATATTCAATTTATTGAGTGCATTTTATTAAAGATAAACAACTCCAACTATGGAATTAGCGAGCAATATTTAGAAATGTAAGTAATTAAGCTTCTTCTGTTTTAGCTACCGCACTAAATATTCCAAACTTTTTATCCAATTTATCTAAAGCAAGGTTAAATGACCCAACAAAATAACTTTCTGGATAAACTTCGGAATACATGAGCCAAAGTTTATAAAATTTTACTGCAGATGATTGATCCCTAGCTCTGGAGAAAGATTTCATCAAATCAGCAGCTAGAGTATCTGGTAAATTAGTATGTTGATAAATTGTTTCATCGTTAGCAGTTTCCATATAGTTTTACTTTTTATAAATATAATATTATTGGAATCTATAGTTCGTCCTCAGATGGGTGAACAAATTGTGTTGTATTTGAATGCTAATTAAATAATCTGCAGAATCACTAGATAATAAATTTTGATCTACCAAAATTGCTACATTATCTCTAAAACTTTTTTGTGCAAGATTATATTCTGATAAATCCAAGGCAATACTTAATCGATCCCAAGATGATTTTAGTGTTGGGAATTGACCTAGAAGAGACCCAAACTCATTTTCAATTGGTTTGTTAGCAAAACGAAAAACTGATCCTTCAACAGTAGAATGTGCACTATGCTCTAAAAATTCAAAACTTACATCGTATGACATGCTAATTTCTTAAAAAATTATAATATTGCATTATATTCCCTAAATTTATTTATCTTCAAGCTAGTTTTTACTATGAGATAAGTGTCATTATAAAATGAAAGCAAAAAAAACCGCCGAATACTTAATTCTTCGGCGGGTTTTAAAGTTTAGTTAAACTTATTTAGCAGCTAATACTTTTTCCATAATATTTCTTGGAACTTCTGCATAGTGAGAAGGTTCCATATTAGGTGCAGCAGTACCAGATGTTAAGTTTCTTAAATCTGAAACATAACCAAAAAGTTCTGCCAAAGGTGCCTCTGCAACAAGCTCTTTTGTCTTACCTCTTTGTAAAAGGTTTTTAATAATACCTCTTTTAGAAGATAAATAACCTGTAACAGCTCCAACATGCTCTTCTGGAACATTAATTGTAACTGCCATGATCGGCTCTAATAATACTGGATTTGCGGCTTTCATTAAGTTTTTGAAACCATAGTAAGCACAAATTTTAAATGTATCTGTATTAGAGTCAACTTCGTGGTACGAACCATCTGTAATTTCAACAGCAACATCTACAACTGGATATCCACCTAATGGACCATTTGTTAGAGCATCTTGAATACCTTTATCAATTGCTGGAATATATTCTCTTGGAATAGCTCCACCTTTAATGTTATCTATAAACTTATATCCAGCACCTCTCTCTTGTGGGTGAATCTTAAATGCAATATCTGCATATTGACCAGCTCCACCAGATTGCTTCTTTAACAATTCTCTATGTTCACCATCAGAAACTACAGTTTCTCTGTATGCTACTTGAGGTTTACCCATAGCTACTTCGATTCCGTACTCTCTTTTTAAAATATCTACTTTAATGTCTAAATGTAGTTCTCCCATTCCTGAAATAACAATTTGACCTGTTTCTTCATCTGTTTTTGCTCTGAATGTTGGGTCTTCAGAAACCAACTTACCTAATGCAACACCTAATTTTTCTTGGTCAGATTTTGTTTTTGGCTCAATAGCAAAGTTCACAACTGGTTCTGGGAATTCAATTGATTCTAATCTAATTTGTTTAGATTCATCACAAACTGTATTTCCAGTCTTTGTATCTTTTAAACCAACAATTGCAGCAATATCTCCTGCTCTAACCTCTTGAACCTCTTCTCTGTGGTTAGCATGCATCAAAAGAATTCTTCCTACTCTTTCTTTATTGCCTGTAGTTGAGTTATATACATAACTACCAGATTGAAGTTTACCAGAGTAAACTCTAAAGAAAGATAAGTTACCAACATGTGGGTCAATAGCTAATTTGAATACTAAACCTGCAAATGGTTCTGTGTCAGATAATTTTCTAGTAATGATTTCACCTGTTCTTGGATCTGTACCAGGAACCTCGTCTTTATAAATTTTTTCTTCTCCGGTAGATTTATCTGTAATTGTAAATGATTTATCGTGAGGGGAAGGTAAGTACCTACAAACGTTATCAAGCATTGCTTGAACGCCTTTGTTTTTCAAAGATGAACCTGCCATTACTGGGAACAATTTCAAAGCCAATGTTGCTTTTCTTACCCCTACTTCTAATTCTTCTGCAGAAATTTCTTCTCCTTCTAAGTATTTCATTGCAATGTCATCGTCAACATCTGCAACAACTTCGATCAATTTTGTTCTGTATTCTTCTGCTTTTGCTTTGTATTCTTCTGGAATATCAATAACATCTACTACTTTACCTTCATCATCTTGATGAACTCTAGCTTGCATTCTTACTAAGTCAATAATTCCTTTGAAATCGTTTTCTAAGCCAAATGGTAATGAAATTGGAACAGCATGGTCGCTCAAGTGTTCTACAATTGTACCGTAAGATTTGTAAAAGTCTGCACCAATGTTATCAAGTTTATTTACGTAACACATTCTTGGTACTCTATATTTTTCTGCTTGGAACCATACCTTTGAAGATTGTGGTTCTACACCCATCTTTCCATCGAATACAACGATTGCTCCATCTAACACTCTTAAAGATCTTTCTACTTCTGCTGTAAAGTCAACATGGCCGGGTGTATCAATAATGTTAATTCTGTAAGGGTGACCGTTTAATTCCCAAAAAGCAGTTGTAGCTGCAGATTGGATTGTAATTCCTCTTTCTCTTTCTTGAGCCATGAAGTCCATTTCTGCTGCTCCTTCGTGAACTTCTCCTGTTTTGTGTTTTCTTCCTGTAAAGAAAAGAATTCTTTCTGTAGTTGTTGTTTTACCAGCATCTACGTGCGCAATAATTCCAATGTTTCTATAGAACTTTGTGTCCTTAACCTTGGAATAGTCTACTGTACTTGCCATATTAAAGTTTTAAGTAAATAAGTTAAAAGTTGTAAGTTTTTTAGTTTGGCAAATTGATTACCATAATATAAAACTACCAACCTTGGGATACGAATAAAAATCTGCTACGGATTATCCCAAAAATTCGCTAAAGTTTCAATGAGTAGTTATTATAATAGATTACCTAATTTCAATAGTGTTAATTTTCCAATCGTTAGATTGTTGAACAAATTGAAAACTAACAGTGTAAGATTTTGATGGATACTGTACGCTAAGTGTTTGTATTCCATTCACTGTTTCCATATTAATTTGTAACCCATTAATTTTGTTATTAAAGAAAGTGCCTTGTTTTAATTCTTGGCAATCTAAAATAATATCTTTATAGTTTGTATAAAAAGATTTAAATTGAGAATAAGATGTTTGAGCCTTAAATTCTTGAGTAGTTCTTGTATCGTAAAAATTTCTTAAATCTGATTCTTGACCATCACACACTTTAACTAATGATGTTTGTACGTTATTGTAAACTGTCATGGCAGTTGTTGCTGTTGTTCCAAAAAGCAAAAACACTGCACCACAACACATGCACAACAAAACTAAAATTACTAAACAACATCCAATTAGAATCTTGCCAGTATTACTTTTTTTAGTAGATTGGCTTACTGGTTGAACAGGAGAACTTGATACATCTGACATATGCTAAAAATAAAATTTAATAAGTTAGGTAAGTGCATTATATTACTTTTTAGGAATTAATAAAGGCGTCTACTACAAGCTGTTCTGAAATATGTTTACTTAAACCCTTGGAGTATAAATAATTAAGTTGGGATTCATCTATATAACCTATAGTCGCTCCGTGACCTCCTTTAACTTCTGATTCTTTTATCTCCAAAGATGGAATTGCTCTTGCAAAAGAATTATCTCCAACAACCAAACAATCTATTTTTAAATAAGTATCCGTACCTGTTGCTCCTTTATCTATTTGCAATATACCTTCTAGATCAAATTTAGCATTATCAAAAACTACCGCTCTAATATTTATTCTAGATTTTATATTTGGTAATTTATGTAGAAAAGTAACCTTAGTTTTAAATTGGGTATCTTTAATACCAACATATTTAAAGAGTAGTTCTGTGTCTTCTTTAATTTCAACTACAAGGTTTTCTTGATGGACAAGGTTTAGTTCTTTTACAATCATTAAAGAATTATATACTACACCTTAATCTTATGGAATATATTCTCTAATTGTGTAGAATCTGCTTGCCAATGCATCTTTAAAGGTAAGTGAATAGAATGGATCGTACTGATAAATTTCTGCAGGTTGATCTGCATTTCCACTAGAATTTAAGCTTCTATTTAAGCTTACATTGGTTGCCAAAACACCACCTTTGATTAGCATCCCATCCCATTGTCTTGTAGCTGGAGTATCGCTTGGACCTGATTGAGCATTATCTTTAGTTGATATAAAACTTCCGTTAGAAATTATATAACCGTTTATGACATCGTAAGAGGAATTACCACCCGTAGCAAGCGGAGTTGTAGTTAAGTTTCCACCTGCAGAGACAGTGACGTTACCACCAGACACAAAAATGCACCCTCCAGTTCCACTACGAGTTATGTTTGGAACAAGTGTCATTGGGTTTGGAGAGATAAATACAACTCTTCTATCACAGTTAAGGGTATTAAATATCATTTGCCCAGATGGGATATGAATTGTATAGATAGATGTTGTATCTGAAAGTGCACTTGGGCCTCTATAAAATTGTAGTACTGCATTTAGATAGGTGCTAACCGAACCGCTAATATAAATAGAACCAGAAGTTCCTTCTGCAAGTATATTGCTTGCATTATTACTATTTAGCAAATCTAGAACATAACTATACCAATTAGTTGTATTTGATCTAGTATCTGGCGTCGTAGCTTGATTAGAATAGTTGTAAGTATACCTATCTTTGGCAGAAATAGTTGCTACTGGAGTAGGAAGTGTACCAGTCCCTGATATTACACTACCTGTACCAAGTTTCAATGGAGATTCTGCAACAAAGTTATTTGCGGTTGTATAAGGTGAAGAACTATTACCGGTTGGTGGGTTCGGTGTTATTAAATCAGTAATATTCATTGACCCTACTGTAGTTGGAATCTTAATGTTTAAAATACCTCCATTTGCAGAAACTATACCTTCTCGAGAATATATCCATGAGGTAGGTATAACTGCTCCTGCAGTTGCAGTATAAACGTTACAAGCTCTGTCTTCTAATGCTAGTTTAAGTGTGTAGTCAGACACACCTGTAAATGTATAATTCCTAGTAGTTGGCAAATTAGCAATTCCAATACCAGCGTTTGAAGGTGTTGGGTAATTCATATCTGCAGTGCCTAGTGGGTTAATTGCGTATCCACCAGTTGTATCTGTTAGTGTCGATCCACTACTACCTGCAATAATATACGAATATGCATTTTTTAACCCACTTGCATCTGAACCACTCCATGCAGCAGTAAAATTACTGCCAACATAGTTGCTTAATACAATTGAGCCGGTTGGATTAGTCATATCAAATGACCAGGTTGCCACTTTAGTCATCATTAATAAACTCGATGAACCCTGGTTTGGTGTGGAATAAGTTCCATCTGGGTTCAAAACAGTTGCCATCACATAAACATTTTGTAAGCCTGATGGATATGTATTTCCAAACCTAATAGTAACACTACTGTTCCAATTACCAGGACTTATGTATGTAACTTTAGAAGTAGTACCTGCACCTAAGAGGGTCGCTGTACCAGGAGTATTTTGAACTTCAACCCCACCAGATTGCATATTATAACTCCAGTTATTCTGCAGAACCCCAGCAGTTGAATAGCCCAGCAAAGTTACAATTGAATTATTATTTGTAGCTGCAGAATACACCTGGTCATATGTGACTGTATTTGCATTTAACGCACTTTGTGGAACAAAACCTATAAAGATTCCGGATAATAAATCTGCCTCGGGATCACTAAAACCTACATTAAAAGTCAAAGGATTTACTTTGTTAGGGGATATTGAATCAAACCTTCCTGTAGTACTGTAACCACAACTATCTGCACCAAAAGTGGAACTAGTTATAGAGGGATTGTTATTCACTGTGAATCTCCAAACAGCACTATTTGCTGTTTGACTTCCATTTGAAGTTTGAACGTACCAGCAATAAGAACTTCCATAAGTTAATCCCGATAGATTATAGTTTGTTACAGAACTGGCCACATTTGCAATATTAGTATATGTTCCCGTACAATTTTGACTTAAAAACACCCTGTATTGATTATTGTTTGAAGGACATCCTGTTCCCCAAGCACTGTTGGAATTCCAATTTAGCGTCGTAGAATTAGAGGGTATAGTTACATTATTCGAAGGAGACACCAAGGTTGTTGCAGCAGGTGCTGTAGAAGTGCATGCTGGGGGCGGTGGTGTACAACACGAACCTGGACCTATAATTATTTCACCAGAACCATCCGATAAGCATTGGACTCTGTCACAACCATTACATCTTTGAGCATTTGGTGTGCAAGCTGTACCACCTCCTCCGCCGCCGCATGATGCATCAGGTTGACAATAACAGCTCCATGATCCTCCACAAGTTGACCCACAACCTGCAACGGGTGTGCAGGCACCTCCTGAACCTCCCGCATTGCAATTACATACCCTTCTTGTTCCAGTAGGACATCCATAGGCCATACAACCTTGGTCAGATGTAGCTCCCGGAGGCCAACAAGTACAAGCCTGTGCAGAAACCTTTGTATGTGTAGCAGGTAAAATAAACCCTGAGAGTGAAAAAGCTACACTCAGAATTAATGTAAATAATAGTTTTTGTTTCATTAGATAGATTTAATACAGTATAAATTATTAATTTTATCCGCAGATACAAATGTTATAGATATATAATTACAATCCCCTTTATTTACCCATAATTCCTCATTATCTCCTTGTTTTATAACACCAAACATCGAACTTAAAAGCTTTATATCACCAACATAACTAGATGCTTTAATGCTAAATTCTTGATTTTCTAAATCTGTAATATTAAGTTCATTATTTTTAAATGTAATACTTTTATCCTCTAAAGATATTACATATTCTAGATTAAAGTCACCTTTATTTATAGTATTTCTAGAAATCAAGAAAAAGAAAATAGATGCACCTATTAGCATTATGGTTAAAATATTTATTAGTATATAAGCAATCTTCATAAAACTATATTATTTACATAAATAGCATTGGAACTAAATTTTTTATAGTAGGTAATATCTACAATACCTCCTATTCGATTAACTAGATCCGAATAGTTGGCAAGCACTAAATTATTTTGAGTATCAAATTTATAAATAGATACTTCATTAGGGCTTATTATAGAATTAAGCTCAATGCCATTATCATAAAATTTAATGTGTATGCCATCATATAAATTTTCAACATAACCAAGGCCAACCTTACCTTGTTTTGAAAGCCTAATATCAGCGACATTTTTATTACCAGAGCTTAGCCAAATACTTCCATTCCACTCATTTCCCCAATAGTTAACACTTCTATCGTACTGCACATAAGAAAGAATCGCTACAAATGCGGATAAGATAAAAAGCACCACCGAAGCAACAATATATATTTTTGCCATACAAAAATATCTTACACTAAAATGAGATTGTTTTGAACCATATATTATTATGAGTTGATTAGCATCTCTCCTATCGGTGTAAAGCTTGTTCTGTGAATTGGTGTTGGACCGTGGATTTTTAACGCCTGAATATGCGATTTGGAAGGGTAACCAACATTCGTTAAAAATCCATAGTGAGGATATGTTTTATGTAATTCTTTCATTAGATTGTCTCTATACACTTTAGCTAAGATTGACGCTGCTGCAATAGAATAATAAGTAGCATCTCCTTTTATAACTTTTAACGAATTTGTGCCAAAATCCTGTGAAAATTGACCATCAATTAAAAAGAAAGTATCTGAATTATTATATTTTTCTACAATCTCTTGAATTAAAAATGTAATTGACTTACCAATTCCATACTTATTTATATTTTCCACGGAGCCTAAGTGAATAGAATGAATATGTGCAGACAAAGTATCTACTAACTTTTCTCGATTTTTTAAACTAACCTGCTTAGAATCATTTATGCCATTTATCCATTGGGTGTTTAAATCTACACAATATGCCCCAACTGCGACTGGGCCAGCCCAGGAACCCCTTCCAACTTCATCTATGCCAACAATCTTGGTATATCCTTTTTCTTTAAGAATTAAAAAATCCTTATCTAGCTGTAACGAGACTTTCATACTTACGAATTAATTACATTGGCAATCTTTTGAAGTTCATCCTCATTTGCCCTAACCCCACTTTGACTGACTACATGTTCTTTTGGCTCTGGAAAGAATGCTGGAAATAGTTTGAAATGCATATGATCGAGTTCTAAACCTTCAATAACGAATTGGCATCTTTCAACTTCTAGTAGCTTTTGCTCTATCTTTTGTGCAACGTCTAACGCAAAATCCATTAATTTAACTACCTCGTCTTTATCATTTTCAGTAAGTTTAGAGTGTAAATGTTTTTTAGGAATTACAACAGTTTGAGCTGTATTTCTTGGAAAAATATCTAAAAATGCCAAATAATTATCATTTTCAAGAATCTTATGTGCAGGTAACTCACCTTTTACTATTTTACAAAACACACAATTGTCCATAAATTTTATTTAACAAGTAACTATTTATTTTAGCCTAAATGTTTTTTATAGCATAACAAAAGTTATTTTATAACTATAATATTGAGATATAAAAAAAGCTCCTTTTCAGGAGCTTTTTTAAATTCTTGTTTTTTATTACGCTTGAGTTTCAGTTGTTTCTACTGGAGTTTCTACAACCTCAGCTGCAACTTCAGAAGTTACAACTTCTTCCATTGGCATTTCTGATTCTAAATCTTGAGACATAAATTCATCTTGATCTGTAACAAAAGTTGCTTTACCTTTTTTAATTCTCATTGCGTTCTTACCTACTCTACTTCTCATAAAGTAAAGCTTTGATCTTCTTGTTGGCTCAGTTTTAATTACTTTAACTGCACCAATATTTGGTGAATGAAGCAAAAGTTTTTTTTCAACACCAACTCCATAAGAGATTTTTCTAATTGTAACAACTTGATTTGCACCAGTTCCTGTAATAGCAATTACTAAACCTTTAAATTTTTGTACTCTTTGCTTGTTACCTTCTCTAATAATTGTATCTACTTCAATTGTAAACCCCGGTTTAATTTCTGGGACTTTTTTTGTAATAGAATTTTTATGTACTTCTTGAATTAATTGTTGGCTCATAATCTAACCTTTGATTTAAAAATAACGTGCCGGGATTTAGGCTCGTAATTATATCAAAAATCTCTCAAATTAAAAGGTCTAATTGCTAGATTTGATAATCCGGGCCTAATATTTCAATGTTTTTTATTAAATTATTAGTTAAATTTACATTAGTCCAGGTATTTTGCAAGTAAGATGCCACGTTTTCTGTCTGAAGCTTTATAATTTGATAAGAACCTAATAGTTTATTTATTGCCATAACCCCATTAAAATTAAGTACTTTTACTATATCACCCTCCGGAATACTTGTAGTAACCAGCTCTAAGTTGCCACTTAGGTTTGATTTCATTATTTTGTAAGCAGTATTATTTAACGAGAATGTTGAATTATTTAAAACAAAATAAACCTCATTATTAAAAAATGTAGCACCTGTTATAAAATCACCTTTATTACTATTAAAAATTGTAATAGCCCGATTATCTTTACTTAGCAAAAGTTGGCTTGATTTTGAAATTAGATTTAAATTAGAAGGGTTCAAATATAGGTTATTGCAATCAAAATCCTGAAATTCCTTGCTGTAATAGTTTAAAGTTTTGCATTCGTTGTTTAACAAAACTATTGAATATGTAGACATAGGTTTTAAAACCTTAATTGGCAAGGTTGATTCAAGCAAGGTTTCTGTACTTCCATCTTGTTTTAAATAAAAAAAAGTAAAAACATTTGAAGAATTACCTTTAGAGATATAAAAAAGTTGCTCGAGTGGCGAATAATAATATTCTGTAAAGAATTCGTTTGGATTTAATGCAAGAATTTCAAATAGCTCACCTTTGTTCTTATATATCAACGTTGGGCTAGAACCACTTCTACTTTCCAAAACAAACATCAACTTATCTGGACTGTATATTTTTAAGCTAGATGTATTAGTGGGTAGCTGAGTAATACTTTTAAAAACTAAGCTTTGGTTTAAAAACCCAACATCTAGATAGCTTTCTGTTAATAAGCTTAACCATAAATTTTGTGTATCTACAAGCTGGTAATCACTTTCTGGCAAATCTAAATTATTTTTTGATTCATTAAACATTGGAAGTTCAGATAACGTTAATGGATCGTTATATTTCAAAGTATTTGTTTTTGTTTCCTGCTTGTTTTGTGAATAATTGTTTATATAAAACTGAGATAAAAAGAGTAATAAGAGCAAAATTGAACATAATGATAGTAAAAACTTTGTCCTGTTTTTAACAACTCCTTTTTTCTGAGCGTTTTTCACTTGAGTTTATCAATTTGGTTAAGTATAATTGCACTGTTTCATTCTACATATATTTATAGATAAATTAAATGGCTAAGACACAAGGTCCAACATACAAGGGAAGTAAAATCAAAAGAATTAGAAAATTCGGCTTCTTAGCAAGAAAAGCAACTACAAAGGGTGCTCTTGTTTTAAAAAAGAGAATTGCTAAAGGTAGATACGCTTTAACAGCTCATGATGAATTCTCTAGCAAAATGGATAAAAACAAAAGATTTTCTAGAAGAAGATAATTCATTTTCAAATAACTTTACTAAAAAACAACTATTTTATAGTTGTTTTTTAACGGCTAATTTAATAAGTCTCTACCCTTAGTTTTCTCCAATTTTTGAATTGCCTTTGTTGTTTTATCTAAATCTGCTAAAAGATTTTCGCTATCTTCATCTTTTGCCATATCCATTTTGAGCTTTTTAAGTTGCATTAAATAATAACTTCTCATAATAGAGAAATATATTTTTTGAAACTCCTCTTTTGCCTTTTCACCTTGAGGTAAATCTAATAAAACCACTTCCTCAAAATGTGACTTTAAAGATTCTTGCAGAGATTCAGCTATCTCACCCAAGTCGTAATCTTGTTTAGATGACTTTATTATTTTGAAAATTTCTTTGTATGGTTGGTTAGAAAAAATATCTTCTGGAATATCTTTAAGCATGGAATGATCTAGCAAATTAATTATATATGCCAAGAAATATAATTCGAACTGATCTTTTTTAGAAGAATGTTTTGATGTGGGTAATTGTTCAACTGTATGGACTTGATTTTCTTGACTATTAAATTTTTTAAGAATGGTTTCAGGAGTTACATCTAACATCATAGCAACCTTTTTTGAGTAATGAGTTAATGTAACTTCATCTTTTATAGTGTTTATAACCGGAATTATTTGATCCCTAAAAGTGGCTTTGCCCTGTGCAGTACCCAAATCTAAATTGTCAGAAAACTTTTTAATTAAATACTCAACTGAATCAGAAGCATTTTTCACTAATTCTAGCCAAATTTCCGGATTAGAAGATTTGCAAATAAGCTCATCCGCATCTTGAAAGCCCGTTATGTTAACCACTTTGTGTTTAAGGCCGGCACCCTCGGCAAGTTCTATACCGCGAATAAGTGCCTGGGTGCCGGCCGAGTCTGTATCAAAGCAAAAATATATATTTTCGCAAAATCTTTTTATTAATTTAGATTGACTGGGGGTAAAAGCTGTACCAAGTGGTGCGACTATATTTTTAACTCCAATTCTATGAGAAGATAAAATATCAATATTGCCTTCTACCATTACAACAAAATTTTCTTTTCGCATGGTTTCTTTAGCTTGAAAAAGCCCGTAAAGGATTTCTTTTTTTTTGTAAACCAAAGTTTCGGGAGAGTTTAAATATTTTGGGTCAAATTTGCTTTCACCAATATAACGACCACTAAACCCAATAATGTCGCCTTGAACATTAAAAATTGGTTGCATAAGCCTGTTTCTATACTTATCTATTGGTTTACCTTTTCTATCTACTAAAAGTCCAAATTTAATTAACTCTTGGTCTGTAAAACCTTTTGAATTTAAAAAGTTTTTTAAGATTGAATAAGATTTTGGTGCAAAACCAATTAAAAAGTCGTCTATTCTTTGCCCATCTAATTTTCTTTTTTGAGCATATTCTCTGCCAGGCAAACCAAATTTATGGGTTTTAAGTATGTAGTTATAGAACTTAGCGGTTAATTCGTTTGCTTTAAGAATTCGTTTTTTTTCTTCTTCCGCCTTTGTATCTTTAATTTGAAAGTTGCCAGTTAGCTGAACGCCTGCTTTCTCGGCTGCTATTTTTAATGCATCTGGAAAATCTACCCTTTCAATTTCTTGAATAAACTTAATCGCATCTCCTGCTTTTCCACACCCAAAGCATTTGAAAATTTGCAATGATGGATTAATCATGAAAGATGGAGTCTTTTCATTGTGGAAAGGACAGTTTGCCCTAAAATTTGAACCTGCATGCTGAACATTTGGAACATAAGTAGATATAACATCTACAATATCTAGTTTTGATTTTACAAGCTCTAAATCGGTCATATCTAATTTTAACACTATGTATACTTAAATTAGGCAAATACTTTTTTTCAAATTGTAAGAAATTGAATTATTCTATTACTAATTGACGCATTAACCATTCCACTATAAACTTTAATATAAATTTATTACCAAAAAACTATGAAACTATTTATAGCCTCCGACCATGGCGGGTTCGAATTAAAAAATAAGCTGATTGAATTTATTAAATCTAATTTTGAACACCAAATTGAAGATTTAGGACCGTATCAACTAGACCCAACCGATGATTACCCAATTTTTGCAACAAAACTTGCTAAAGAAATTTTAAATAATCAGGGCAGTATAGGAATATTAATTTGTAAAACCGGAGTTGGTATGTCAATTGTAGCCAATAGATACAGTGGAATATTTGCTGCATTAGCAACGACTGTTGAACATGCAAAAAGAGCCAGAGAACACGAAAATGCAAATGTGATTTGTTTAGATTCAGAGTTTATTTCAGAAGATCTAAACCAAGAAATGGTTAGTACATTTTTGACCACTAATTTTTCTAACGAAGAAAGACATTTAAGAAGAATCGATCAAATTAACAAAATATGAAGTTTAATTGTAGATAACTTAAAATAGCTTTAGACTTCTAATAAAGATAATGAAATAGCAATGTAAAGGCCCCGACTTTGTCGGGGCCTTAAATTCTTAATTTAAAAATTGAGTTATTAATAATAAACAATTCCTAAGTAATTTGTATCGCTAGATTCATCATCTGAATTGCCAATTGTAATTACCAAACCTCTGTCACCTTTAGATGCAATGAAAGATGCATAACCTTCTGCATTTGATGAAGATAAAATATCCCAACCTGCATCTTCTAACTCTGTTCTATAAAAGTTATAAAGTTGATTATTGCTTGCTTGTACTGCAAAGCCAACACTTGTACCTTCTTCTGATGCATAAGTCATGTATGCAACTGCATTAGGATATATTTTTACATCTGATGGGAAATCTGATGGTATCTCTGTTTGAGTATATCCATCAAACCAAGAATTTGAATCATCTGCTGGGTTCGATGTAGCTGAATCGTTATTTGATGTATTTTCGGTTGTATTTTCTAAAGGGTTATTAGTAATTGTTTGTCCACCCATAGAAAAGAATGGGATTAAAGCCAAGCTAGGTAATACAAATGCAACTATTGCTATTAAGGAGCTAACGCACAAACACAAAACTACTATTGCAATAATAATAAGTAATTTCTTATTTGATTTTTTTGCAACTTGAGTTGCAGTAGGTTGAACTGGAGCTTGTGCTACTGGCTCAACTGGGGTTGGTGTACTACCCATAAATTGGTTTTAAAAACTATTACTATATACTACTATTAATGTATCTTTATTATCAACTTTTTTATAGGCTGATTTTAAACTTCTCTGATATACTTTAATTTATTGCTCTTAATTATTAACAATATTTAAATGAGTTTATTAGAATCAATTGTTTTGGGAATTGTTCAAGGCTTAACAGAATTTATACCCGTATCAAGCTCTGGGCACTTAGAACTAGTTCCAAAATTTTTTAACTGGAGCGAGCCAAGCACAGGGTTTATTACTTTTTTACATTTTGGTACATTACTGGCTTTATTTATTTATTACAGAAAAACTTTAATTAAATATTTTATAAGTTTTTTTAGATTATTAAAAAGATCTAATACATTAGAAGATAACGATTCACTAAAAACCATGCTAAATATTTTAATTGCTACAATCCCTGCGGGGATTTTAGGATTTGCCTTAAGTAAATATATAGAGCAACTTTATGACGCACCAGAAAATGCAAAGCTTGCAACTTTATTAACTGCTGTTGCAATGATTTTTGTTGGAGTAATATTTATTTTTGCAAATAGATTATTCACAAATAAAAAATTTGATTTAGAAAAGCTTACTTCTAAGAAATCTTTAATTATTGGTATTGCTCAAGCCATAGCTATTTTTAGAGGCACATCGAGATCTGGTATTACACTTCTAGCTGGTCAAGCGGTTGGGCTTAATAGGGTTTCTGCAGCTGAATTTGGTTTCTTAATGAGTATACCAATAACACTTATGGCCGCTCTTTTTGGAACAATTGATCTTATACAGACAGACGGCAACACTCTTTCTAGTAATATGCCAATTTATTTGAGTGGGTTAATTACCTCTTTTGTTTTTGGTTATTTTGCAATCAAGTTCATGATCTCGTTTTTAAAAAGAAGAGGTTTGAGAGATTTTGGCATTTATAGAGTTATATTTGGGGCAATAGTTATCTTAACTCTTTTGTAACAACTACTTAACACTAATTTGATAAAGAAAGATAAAGTATTTTGCAGATATTTTATTTACCAAATGTTATAAAAAAACTCCCGGTTACCCGGGAGTTTTGACTGGCTTAGTAATATTTATGCAGCCTTTTTAGCTTCTCTTACAAATCTTAAAATTTTGTAATTAATCTTTTTTGTAGGCAATACTACTTCTACAGTATCTCCAAGTTTTGCATTAATAATTGCTTTACCGATTGGTGAATCACTGGAAATTTTTC
Organism: uncultured Candidatus Saccharibacteria bacterium; assembly: GCA_965230975.1. GTDB lineage: Bacteria > Patescibacteriota > Dojkabacteria > J137 > J137 > JBGSZB01. The sequence continues at coordinate 313,174 of OZ246402.1, read as the reverse complement.
CATCTAATGGATTTGCAGATCTGGTTTCTTCTGAACCAACAATTAAAACTGTCTTTTTTTGATTAGTTTCTAAGTTTTCAATTTCTACTTGTTCACCAACACTCACAAAATGATCTGAGACATTTTCTTCTGCAATTACTGCTTTGATAATTACGTCTTCGATATCTGTAATTCTGTTTTCGTTTAACTCTTTCTTTTCCATTGCAGCTGTATAAGGGTGATTTTCAGATAAATCGCCTAGTTCTCTTGCTGCAGCTATTTCATCTGCAATTTGTTTTCTTAATGTATTTTGTCTATGATCAAGTTCTTTTACAAGTTCATCGTAAGCTTCTTGAGTCATTTTAATAGCATTTTCTGGTGCTATTGTTGGTTTCTTTGTCTTAGCCATATTTATTTACTTAAATTAACTTTGAATTATGACACATGTAACAATCTTTAATCAATAAATTAAAGATCAAAATGTTTGCCAGGAAATTATTTGGCAGCCAATAATTATAGCAAATTATGCCTAATTACTTCATCTAAAATAGATTTATTTAGAAATCTCTAAATCTACAATCTGATCTGTGTTTAAAAAGGTTGTGAATATAAGCGTATTGCCTTGTGGCGCGACATAAGGCTGTGACTTTACTAAATCTAATGTGCTATCTAATGAAATTTTATAGTCCAGAGATGATTTTGTACCTTTAATTTTCCCGACACTTAATTTAAGTTGCTTTACACCTTCTACACTTACGGTATCTAAACTCCATGTAAATTGAATTTGTTTTTCAGTTATTGATCTTGCAACTATACATTTTTCATTTTGAGCATCGTTGATTACTACCCTTGCACTTGGGATACCGGTAACTTTAATAGAACTAGATAATACTCTTGCAGGAATACAAACTACTAACTCCTGAGAGCTACCCAATAGTGGCAAATCGACAACTACTTTAGTATCTAGTTTGAATTCAGGATTTATTGCTATCTCTTTTACTACATTAAGTTCTGGGTATTTTTCAATATTTACGACTTTAGTATCATCTATGTTATACCCAATTTTTACATAACTATCTGAATCTGAAATCTTTTCTAAATCATAATTATGAGATTTTACTATTTTGTTAAACTTTATGTTTGGAGTAGAAATTAGAAGACTTTGATTATCAATCTCTTTGCCTAAAGTGGAAATTAATGTATTTATATTTTGCTTTGGATTGCTAAACATAAGATTAACTAAGTTTGCTAATAATTGTGCGCTAATTTTATGCTTAGTATCTATACCAGAATTAATGTTTTGCGCACTAATTAAATTTCTTAAAATATCACCACTTGCAAAATTTACATTGTTAACGTTTACCTCTTCTTTATCACTTAAATTTAAAAGTAAATTTTGCAACGAAGAGTAATCTATAGCTAGGACCCCCGAAACCTCTCTATTAAATGTATCTTTAAAAATTGGAGTTATGTAATCTGCAAATGTGCTAAAGCTGGTTAAGCTTGTTAAGTCGTTAAAGGTTAGGTTATCTTTATTTTTAAAATTATATTTATTTGCATTAATTTCTTGAAGTTTTCTATCATCTATACTTGATAAATTGAATTGAGTTTCTTCGGGTGATTTTACTGTAACTTCTATTATGCTACCGTTTTTTACTGTAAAAAGCGCATATGCAGAAACCTCACCCCCAATACTTTTTAATCTTGAATTATCTAGTAATAGTAAAACATAGGTTCTTGGAAAGTAAACTCCAAGCATATCTTCTAGGTATTCTAACCTATCTAATGCAACAACATCATCTTCTAGTGCAAACAAAGCATTATTTATATCGCTAATATTTTGTTGCATAAAAGTTGGTAGCAAAGAGATGTTTGTTTTTCTTAAGTCAGATACTCCTTTTTGATATTTTTGAATGCCAGTTTGCAAATATGGATATGCATCGTGAAAGTCTAGCAAAAAATTTTCATAATCTACTCCTGTATTAGTAACACTTAGATAGCTTTCTGTGCTTGTTCTTAATTGTAAATTCCCTTGATAATTATTTAAATATTCTCTAACCGGATTTAATGCAAATGAGATATCGTTAGCACCATCTAAGATTTCAGAATAATTTTTTAAAACGTTTTTGATTTCAGAACTTTCATCTCCTAGTGATGTAATTGAAAAAATCGAATCAAACCCTGATAGTATTTGAATATTTTCATCCAAGGTGTCTTTTACTTTTTTAAAATTATTTGAAGAAGTTAACCATTCGCTATTTTTTATTATGTTTACAGTATTTTGATACTCTCCACTAATAGATAGGTAATTTCTTGTAAATACTAGTAGTGGAGATATTAGTGTAAAAAAAACAAACAATAATAATCCAAATACAACAAATATACCTAAAAATTCTATGGGTGATTTGTTTTTAAATAAAGCAAAACTATTTCCAATAGAGAGGGATTTTTCCCAAGCCCAGTTGCTAAACTTTTCTTGAAACGTTCTTGCCTTTTTTCTTTTTTTTATTTTAATAGAACTGGTTGCGAAATCTATACTTTGCTGTTTTAACTCTTCTTGTTTTTTTCTTTCTGCAATTAATCTTGAAATTGGTCCGTCATATTCAGTTTCATCTTTAGTTGTACTAGATTCTGAACTTCCTGCAATTGCAAAAAAAGTTTTTAGTTTACCCGAAATTGTATCTTTCTTTTCTGTTTTAGAACTACTTTCTAGTAAATATATTTTTGCCGCAGCTACAGATTGTTTTAAAGCTTTCTCAAATGGAACTTTTGTTGCCCAACCTATTGTTGCCAAGTTTGGAGCTGGTTTATATATTTTTAATGATGGCAAATTGTCCCTGCCTTCTATAAATTCAATCTCTTCTGCATTTTCTTCTACCTCCTGTAATTTATACGCAATAGATAAATGCGAGAAATTGTTTTCGTATGCTACAGAATATATTTTGCCACTAGTATTTTTTGAAAATTGAGACTTTATAATTCCATAAGCTGCATCTAGTATATGAACTAACCATTCTGTTTCTAAACCATCTTTATGTAATTTAAGGCTTTGGCCTTTCGCTGCATCTAAAATAAGATTGTTAAATGAGCTTTCTATAGAAAAATCTATTCCATCTCCAATAAGCTCACCTAATCTAGCAATTCGAGCATCCAAGTTGTTTTTTTCTATATATTCCATGACCATACTTTCAGAGTGCCTTTGCAAATCTGCTTCTGAATATGTTTTGTGATGTTCTTGGTTATAGAGTTTGTAATCATCATTGTGTAAATTAAGTTGATGTGATCGAATTGAAGTTGTTAGTAAAAACTTTGCTTCGAATTTTGTGCTTAAACTTAGTGTGGTATCTATATAGTTAGAAAATTTCAAAAATTCTTGAGTAGAAATCTTTCTATTTAAATCTGTTGATTCATGGTTAAAAAAGAAAACATAATCAAGCCTTCTTAAATCTTCGTCTAAGTTTGGTAGGGTTGTGTAATCAATAAAACTAATTAGACTATCTTTAGGAAATACTTGTAGTTTTGCTATATTTTCATCTGAGTAAGTATCTACAATTACTACATAACCACCCTGCTCTAACAACGAATCTGTAATTTCAAGACCTAATCTTGAAAGACCCCCAAAAATTAACGATGTTGGGTATTTAACTGTATTTTTTAATCTAAATTGTTGAGCTACCATATTTTAATTTTGTTTATTTATTCTTGTATTTGTTCTTGAGTTGACTGCTCTGTTGGGTTTTGAATAATATCTTCTACATTGACAGGTTGGTACATTAAATGTGCTTCTATCATAATATTGTAATTTTTAAGTTTATCTCGTTCTTCTTGGCTAGAAGGCAATATTACAAATTCAAGTTGCTCAAATCCCGGCTTGCTTAGCTTTATACTATGCTGCCTTGTTAAGTCTAGCAAAGATGAATACTCATTAAAACTAATTTTTTCAATAGGAAGTGAATCAAACTGTATGTTAAATTCGGCTATATTTAGTAAAACATTTATTGATGTTTCCGTTTTTGTATAATCTTTATTTACAGCATAAATAATGTGTCCTTCAGAAAAGACTTCAGATGGGCCAAGATTATAAGAAACTACAACGTTTGTACCTTTTTCAAAGGTAACTAGCTTGTTAAAAGTCCAGTAAGCAGATTCTGTTTCGCTTTTTCTTTCTAGTTTTATTAAATGTTGCCCAGGGTCAATATTATCTACAAAATAAGGAGATTCTTCAGGTGTCACTTCTCCTTTAAGCTGATTATCTACATATATTTGAATGTTTCCGCTTAAGGAATAGACTTGAAGTCCAGATTTTAAATCCTGTTTAGAAATTCCAAAGAGTTGTGGTAGATCTATGTTTATGGATCGCCAAGGAGACCAAAGACCAATTAGTGTGCACAAAACCAAGATTATAAGTATCACTGCAAATTTCTTCATGAAACTTTATAGAATAAATTCAATATGGATATTCTACACGAAAAAGAAATCGGTTGGTAGTTGTAGCTAGCTTATATTAATCTAAATTTTAAATATTTTCAGCCCAAGATTGCAATATTGCTACCTGCTCTTTTGCTCCCACTTCTTCGTCTAGACTTGGGGTTTCTAGAATATAATCTAAATGTTTTAATTTTGGATGGTTTAAAAAGCCTTTCATTCCAGTTTCACCTATCAAACCTTTGCCTAAATCTTCGTGTCTATCTTTATTAGAGGCAAATTCTGTTTTTGAATCGTTGAAGTGCACAGCTATAATATTTTCCATACCCAAAATGTCTTCCATTTGTTTAACTACTCCTTCTAAATTATTTACAATGTCATAACCACTCGCAAACATGTGTTGAGTATCTAAGCAAAAGCCCACATTTTCTTGAACCTCTTTAGGTAACATCTGAAATATTGTTTGAAGCTCTTCAAAGGTATCGCCCACTACTTTTCCACCGGCTCCGGCTGCACATTCAAGCAAGAATTTCTTGCCTTTTGTTTTAGACTTTAAATTTTCAAAAATCCAATTGATTCCATAGACTACTCTTTCATATCCAACTTTTTCGTCTGGTTGATCTTTAAATGTTCCAGTATGGAAAACTACTCCATTTCCATCAATCGCGTTTATAAGTTCCATATGGTGCAATAAAGAGAGTTTTGAAAGGTGGAATTTTTGACTGTCTGGATTTGCCAAATTCACCAAGTAGATTCCATGAAAATATACTTTTTCTATGCTCGTGCCTTTTGACTTACGTTCCAAATACTTCTCGATTGTTTCTTCTTTAAAAGGCACCGAGTTCCACCTTTGCGGCGGAGCCGGGTGGGTCATAACTGTATTGACTCGTAAAGCCTCTCCTCTGTCCAAAATATTGTATAGCCCTCCAGCACAAGAAACGAATGCACCTAAATGTCTTTGTGTCATAGTAAAAATTTCATAAGTAGTTTAAAATCATTCTACTATGAATATACTGAAATCTGTAAACAACTTAATTCAAGCTCATAAAGACAAAAACCTCTCAAGCCAAGAGTTTTTTCAAAAATATAAAAGTGAGCTCTCAAAAACAAAGATTGGATGTTCTTTTAACCCCGAGCATTGGGTATTTTACAAAGATGCAGATTCTCCATTTGTAACGAGCAGTGACAAACATCGGGCGGTACTGGTTATGCAAGCTGCAAAATTTATAATAGAAGATCTTAAAATAAAAGATATTCGACTCTCAATTCGTTGGAGCGAAGTATATAAAAATGGAAATATAGAGCTAGATTACTACAAAGAACTTTTCAATTACATTTTAAACCAAGAAGTAAAAGTTACTTTAAATGTTGGTCCAATAAAAACTATGCGCTGGCCCGAAGAAACTGTTCCAGAAGATATTTTGCATAAACTCAAAAATCGCCCCGCAAAAGGTGATACTATAAAACTCGACTCTGAGCTTGGCAAAATTTCTATAGTTTACTTGCAGGCCTTGCTGCAAAAATTAAAATCAAAATTTACACCCAAACAACTTGAGAAAATTACAACTTTCCAAACAAATAACGAGGCTTTCAATAAATTTGGCCAGTATAGTTGGACCATGAGTGGTGAGCTTGAACTGAAGTTTGTAGAAATTGTTAATCAAGAATTCCCAAATAAAAGTTTTTTATTTAATTCCGCAGGTAGAAATGATTTAAATAAAGTTATTAATTTAATTAATTCTTTGCATGAAATATTAAATAAGCCATTCTCTGACTTTATTGTTGGTTACAATTACTATTTTAAAGTTCCTCAAACTGCTAAAAATTTTATTCTTAAATACTTTGATAATCTTTGGATTGCTATTCCTGGATCAATGTCGACTAGTACACTAAAAAAGATATCCAAAAAGAAAGGATTTGCTATTGAGGTCAGTGAACTTCAAGGCGAACCTTGGATTGGGATTAATGCGCCGGGCAATTCTCTTTCAGACTTTCAATATTCATTAATTAGATCTATTCAGGCAATCTTAAACGTATCTGAAAAAGAAGAATCTATTATTAGGTATTGGGGTATAGAAGATCTAGTTGTGAGACATTTATATAAACAATATAATGCTGAACATAAAAAGATATTTGCTCTAATTACGTCAATTAATACTTAAGCTTCTTTCTGAATTTTTTCTGGGTGAGTTAATAAATCAATTAATTCATTGCAAGTTTTCCCAACTGCAAACTCACGTAGTTCAGTTAAGTTATTAAAGTGAACAGATATACTTTCATTACCTCCTAAAATAAGTTCCCCAGCAGTTGGTTGCGGACTTGCAACATCCTCAAAGATATTATATGAATATTTATTTGGATCAATGATAGAGCTAATGATATACATATAGCCATCTTTCAATTCAAATACTCTACTGTGGCTTTCAAAGGTTCCTTCAATTGGTATGTCCATTTTATTTATTTAACAATTAAGCTTATGTTGCTAGTACAAAATAGGTTTTATGTCTTTTGTTCCATATTTACCTATATTCTCATTTGATAGATTTATTGCTCCTATGAATTCACTCCAAGAAATATCGCTATCTTCTGTTAACCCAGATTCCTCTTTAATCATTTTTTCTACCATGTAATCACCTTCCGCCAGAACCCATGATTCACACCTTGTTAATGCAACACCACTATCTGCTTTAGCTTTTACTAATTCAACAATAATTGCCAAAAACTTTATTGCAAATAACCTTGCTCCTCTTTCAATTCTAGTATTTCTATAACCTTGATAGTCAAAATTGGGATTTACCCTTGAAGTATCTCTATAAAATTTGGGGAAGTGAAAAAACTGTCTTGCGTGGTATAGTTCATGCGCACAGGATACAATCATTTCAACTAAACCAAGTTGTGAGTAACGTTTTTTAAAGTTCTCACTCACTTTAAATTCAAATTCATTTACAGGGTTTTCGCCAAATTTATTATGAATAATTATTTTTGGAGTAGGAAAACATATAAAACTACCTAGAGAATTTGGTAAGCCACCTTTTTGTTCATAATCCTTCAAAGCAAAAATAATTTCAAGATCTTGCAATTGAGACTCTATACCTAAACACCTTAGTAATTGATAAGTAATTCCATAAAAAAAGTCTTCTATATCCTTGTCTTCTGGATAAAAATCCATTGAAAATTTTGGTTGAACAATATCCAAATAAGTTCTATCTTCACGAGAAGGTAAGGCAACTACATCTGTATTTATACTTACAAATCGAGAGACGCTTTGTGGTAATTTTACTTTTAAATTAGAACTATAATCAGGACGTGTTATTATTGGATTGTAATTTGATTCAATGTCTTCGTCAATTTTTGCGAGTACATGTATTAAATTTGATAGCAGGCCCCTACTTTTATCATTTAAATTAGCCAATGAATCTGTATTAACAATAGAAGATGGATCTTTTATGTTTAATGATGACATTTTATCTCCCTTTTAGCTAAATTAGTTTTCTAATCACATCCTCTGCAACTTTAGGGTTAACTTTACCTTTAGAAAGCTTCATTACTTGCCCTACTAAAAATTTGATTGCATTTGGATTCTTTTCTATATCTGCTACAACTTTTTGATTTGCTTCTATGACTTCTTTTGCAAACTTTTCTACTTCTGAAGAATCAGATACTTGGACTAAGCCTTTTTTGTCAATGATCTCTTTAGCAGTTCCTCCATATTCAAAAATCTCTTCTATTACAGATTTAGCAATTGTTCCAGATATCTGGTTTGACTTCATTAAAGTAACTAAATCTACAATATCTGCCTGACTAACTGGAGATGCGCTAATGGACACTGCACGCTTTTCAAGTTGACCACTTAATTCTCCAACAACCCATTTTGCTACTTCTTTTGCTAAAGATTTATCTTCAAGTTGTTCAATTGCGTTATCGTACCAGTCCCCTCTTTCTGTATCTTCTACAAATATATCTGCCTGTTCAAATTCTAATCCTAAATCTACATACCTTTGCTTTCTTTGATGAGGAAGTTCTGGCATAGATTTCTTAATTGAATCTATTAACTCGTTAGAAATAGTTAGTGGTGGAATATCTGGTTCTGGGAAATATCTATAGTCATCTGCCGTTTCTTTAGATCTTTGAAACAAAGTCTCACCCGTCATGCCTTTTAAACCTCTTGTTTGACTTGGGATTTTTTCACCTTTATTATGCAATTCAATTTGTCTTGCAACCTCAAAATTCAAAACTTTCTCTAAAACCGAGATTGAACCAATGTTTTTCACTTCTGCTTTATAGTCTGGAAGTTGACCTAAAGGCATTGTGTCTGGCTTAACACTAATGTTAAGCTCGTATCTCATTTGACCTTTTTGCATTTCGGCATCGCTTACATTTAAGTATCTAACAATTTGTCTTAATCTTTTTGCAAATAAAATTACCTCTTCTGTACTTTCAAAATCTGGGTAAGTTACAACTTCTAAAAGTGGAACCCCAGATTTATTGTAGTCCAAAAGTGTTTCGTCGTTTTCTGAATGTAAAGATTTTCCAGTATCTTCTTCTAAATGGACTCTAATTATTCTTACTCGTCTTGAATCCCCTTTGTATTCAATTTCTACATAACCCTCTTCTCCTATTGGTTGGTCGTATTGAGAAATCTGATATCCTTTTGGTAAGTCTGGGTAAAAATAGTTTTTTCTATCAAATTTTGTTTCCTGGTTAATTTTACAGTTTAATGCCAAAGCTAGTTTTACTGCTTTTTCAAAAGCTACTTTATTTGGAACAGGTAATGCACCCGGTAGCCCCATACAAACTGGGCAAACATTTATGTTAGGTTCTTTATTAAAATAGTCTGTAGAACATCTACAAAACATTTTAGAATTTGTTTTTACCTGAATATGAATTTCTAGGCCGACTACGGGAAGGTACATTAAGTTTAAAGATAATTAAATATTTTCAATGTATAGATTTTAACAGAAATTTATACTTATTAACTACCACTACTATATTTTCTATGATAATATCTTTCACTTATTCAAAATATTCATATGAACCAAATAACAGATGTCGATATTCAAGTTACTGAAGATAACTACGAGTGGAGTCGACTACTAAAGAAAGTTAGAGAACATAGATTTTATGTAGCTTTACAGAGAGGCGCAGGTATGAATACAAGTCAAATAGCCGCTGACACAAAACTTATTGAAGAGATAAATAAATCTTTTCTGAATGGAGAGCTTTCAGCTGTAGAGAGAGATGATATTTTGACTTATCTAAACTCAGCTGAGATTTAATTCAATTTAAGAAAACAATCCAAATCCAAAAAGTCATCTAAAGCATTGACTGGGCAGATTGCATCTTCCCTTCTTAAAAAGAATTGATCTTTATTTACTTTTGCTACAGATTCTAAAGGTGCAACCGGATTGTTTTCTTGGCTGGTTAAATCCCAAACTCCCAATAAAAGGACAAAAGTTGGGAACATAGTAACTATTAAAACTAATATCTTAAAATAATTCTTGTTTTTTAAAGCTAGCTTTGTTTTTAAAACGTCCTTTTTTTCAGTTATTATTTTAGTTTGCATTAAAGGACTAAGCCACAAAGAAACTCCTATTCCAAAAATAGAACCTGTCATAAATCGCATTAAATTATTACTTACATATGCTGGGTCTGCAATTAAAGAACCAGTAGCACTAACATTAAGCATTGTAAAAATAGTTTGAATACCCCCATCTAATGCTATTGGAATAACAAAAAGAATAACCCAATACCACCTTATACCTTTGATTTTTCCTAACTTTATCAACAACGCAACTATAAAAAACCCTATCCAAATTCCTGTATCCCTTGCACACCAAGCTAACTGATAGTCAAACAAATGGATTGATCTGTTTGCAAATTGGTGGCAAAAAAAGCTGTAGATAAAATACAGAACCTTTGCTATTGGTGTTAAACCTAAGGCTAAAGTGATAGGAGCTAAGAAAGCTAAACTGACCAAACCTCCAAGTAGCGTCAAATACCAATTATAAAAGTCGGAGTAAAATTTTTTGATTTTTTGCATTAATGAATTAAAGTTCCGGTAAATTGTTGATTGTTTAAAAGATTTTCTAAATTGATAAAATCTCTACCATCAACCATATAGCAAGAGATATTATTATCTTTTGCCATTCTGGCAGCCATTATATCAAATGGAAAGTGCGCACCTGGTACAAAGTCCGTTGGGTTGCCAACAATTTCAAAGTATTGATCCCACGTTATTTCTGGTAAGAACTTTGCATTTGGATTTTCTTTTGGGTCTGAATCATAAACTCCAGTTGTATTGCTAACATTTATTAAAGATGTAGATCCGGTTCTAATTGCTAACTTTACAGCATTCCAATCACTACTATGACCTGGGTGACTTGCAGCAGCTACAATAATTGGCTTATCAAAATTTAACGGTTCCTCGCTTTGAAAGTCTTCATATCTTAAAACTTTCTCAGATGCCAAATCTCCCATTACTGCCCTTAATATAACTGCATTTGTATTAATTGTTGCAACCCCCACATTATCTAATTCTTTATCTTCAAAACCTTCTTCTTTTAAGATTTTTTGATATTTTCTGCAAATATACCCTCCACCCATAGATAAGACAAACTTATCTCCATTATCCGTGTAAGTTTTTAGTAATGATTTTAAACTCCTTGCTTTTTGAATATCAAAAAGTAAATCATCTGATAAAGAGAATATTGATCCACCAACGCTAAGAATATATGTCTGCATTTTGGAATATTAACTGGGAGTAGTTTATCACAAAGGGAATGAACTTATAAATATTCTCCTATTTAGTTTATGTATACCTATTGTTTCAATTACTTTTTCTAAACAAATCTGCAATGATTTCTTCTAAAGGCACACTGGAAATATCTATATCTTCTAATTCAAAATTTTGAGTTACTTTGGTAATAAAATTTGAAAGATCAGCTCTTGGCACTTTATATAATACTGAGATCTTATCTTTTTCTATAACCTCATAGTCTAGCATAGATAAGTCTTTAGGCATTTGTTTGAAAATGGCTTTAATGAATTTGAATTTGCTATATTTAAAAGTTAGTTTTTGCAAACTGTCGTCGTATATTTTTTGACCATGATTAATTACGATTACCCTATCACAAACCTCTTCAATATCATCCATGTCATGACTAGTTAAAAGCAATGTTACTCCAGTTTCTCTTTGAATTTGCCTTAAAAATTGTCTTATTTTTTGTTTAGAAATAATATCTAAACCTATTGTTGGTTCATCTAAAAATAATATATCTGGTTGATGCAAGATTGCGCCTATTAATTCCATTTTCATTCGCTCTCCTAAAGATAATTTTCTTACTTGTGTGTTTAAGAATTTCTCTGCATCTAGTAGTTCAGTAAAAAATTTTATTCTTTTTTCAAATTCTTCTTTAGGAATATCATAAATATATCTAAGTAATTCAAATGATTGATTTGCAGTTAAATCCCAATTCAAACCTGCTTTGTTTCCCATTACTAATCCAATTTTTTTTAAGTATTCTTTTTTTCTATCGAAAGGAGTGAATCCCATTATTTCTACTATACCACTAGTTGGGTGTATCAAACCGGTAAGCATTTTAATTGTTGTAGTTTTACCTGCCCCATTAGGTCCTAAAAATGCAACGGACTCACCTCTATCAACAGTAAAATTAATTTTATTAACAGCATAAACTGTTTGTCTTTCAGGAGAAAATATATCCTTAATCAAATTTCTCTTAATATTTCTTGTAAAAGTTTTTGTGAGATCGTTAACCAATATTGTATTCTTTGACATTTTAAAAAGATAAAAATTTAACTGCTTGCACTTGTATAGTTTTTAAGTGCTAATGACCATAGTAATTTTGCGATCAAAAAAAATATAATCAAAACACTTATAGAAATTATTGTCATTTCAAGTGCAGGACTTTTGCCTAATATTATAGATGTGCTTAGAGCGGAAGAGATTGCACTTGGAAAAAATATTGTAAAAACGATTTTCCAAAAATCATTCCATGCCTCATAAACAAAGTTTGAGTGACCTGCACTATCTTCAATGGTAACTGCTAAATCTATTATGCCTTGGTTATTTCCAAGCCAAAAAACTGGTAATGTAACAATTAAATTAAGTAAAGCAGAAATCGCAATTCCAGAAAATATTGTAATTAAGCCAAAAAACAAATTTTCATAAATAATATTTAAATTGCCCCAATTTATTGCTAGAACTAAAATTAAAAGAGACGGGATTGCATCTCTTACAACCCTAAGAATATTAAAAGTTTTAAAAGATGCATAAAACATTGAAGGGATTGGTCTTGTTAACACTAAATCAAATTCGCCGCTATTCACAGATGTGGAAAGTATCTCAAAGTTTTTCCAAAAGATTGAATAAATAATAAAAAACCAAAACTGACTTGCTAAATTAAAAAGTAAGATCTCATCTCTTTCGTAACCTGCAATGGTTTTTACATTGTAAAAAATAACATCTATGAAAACTACATTTGAAATCATAAAGAAAATTACAGATAGTATATTGCCCCAATTGTTAGCAACATAAGCAAGTTCCATTTGAGTGGAATTTTTTATAATAATTTTGAGTAATTTTAGGTAATACATAGTTTTTGATTTAAATGCCTACTGCATCATAATTTTTTAAACTTCTGAGCCAATACTTATATACCAAGATATTTAATAATATAGACCAAAATAATCCAATAAAAATTTGCACATAAACCTCTGTGTTTAAAATATTTTGTGATAATGCATTTACTGGAGAGTAAACCATTATTGGAATTGGAGTGAGCAATAATATATTTTTTATAGCTTCAGGGAAAAAATTTAACGGAACTAATTGACCAGATAGGACCCTTGTTACATGTCTCATTGCGTTTTTTATACCGCTAACTTCTGTAAAGTTTAAAGATAGTGCACCCTCAAACAAATTATAGGCAAATGAGATCGCAATTGATTGAATGAAAAATACTATAAAAAGAACTATCGATACCCAACTTGTAGGCTTACTTATTATTAAGCCTACAATTAAACTTATAAATGCTAGTGCTATTTTTAACCCTATCGAACCTAAAGTTTGAGCATAAAAAAATGCAACTAAGTTCACTGGCTTGACTAATGCTTGATTTATTCCTCCTCTGCTTACAAGCTTTCTAATAGTTCTACCAAGGTTACCTGTATCTGCCATATTTATATCTGAAACAGAAGTCGCAAGTAAAAAATATGCTACTAGATTTAAATTATCTGTAACTGGAGAGCTAGAAAATACTACATTCCAAAAGGCAAGTAAAAATAATACCCTAATCACATATTTAAAAATATAGCTGACAATCTCTAGTGGATATGTGAGGTATGTTAAAAAGGTAAATTTTATAACTTTGAAATATACAGAAAAATTCATATGATTAAATGTAGATTCAAAATCTATTAATAATTGTTAAAAATTACAAGAATTTATGGTGAATTTTAATAAATTTTGTGAATAATACTAGTTAGTACACCCTAACCTAGTATTCAGATCCACCATTACCACCTCTTTGAAGATATTGAATAATAAAATATACAACCGGGGTAAAGAATAAGGTCGCGATTAGCGTATTTATTAAAGTAATAATAAATGTAGCGAAACCTTCTGTATTCGCAATGCTTAAAGGAAAACCTTGAATAAAAGTTGTTCTAATATTTGCAAACAAACCAAAGTTTAATAAAGCAGCAACAACAAACGCTATTACTGCAGAAAATATAATGTAGTTCTTAAGTGCAGGATTCATATACGATTTTTATTTACAAATATAACTCATTTTAATAAAAAAACTTAAAAAAAGCATTACTCTACCATAAAAGAAATAAAGCTAATAATAATCTTTAAATTTCAAGAGACTGAGATAAAAAATCTCATATTAATATATTAACAACCAAATAACTAAGATCTATTTCGATAGTAAATTTTTAATAGCATCAAAATACTGATCTGCAGTCAACTCCCAATTATATTTCTGTACAACTTGTGCTCCTTTTTTAACATTATTTTTAATTAGGTTACCATCTTCAATAAAACTTATTGTTTGATTTGCACTTTCGCTAATGTTATCTACATTGATTAATAATGCAGCATTTTGGCTAATTTCAGGGTAGCAAGACATATTTGAAGCGATTACTGGAACTTCAGATGCAAAAGCTTGGGCTATTCCTAATCCAAACCCTTCATACCGGGATAAATTTATATAAAACCTTGCATTAGATAATAAAATAAGCAAATCTCTTTCAGAAATTCTATCTGTGGTTACCAAACTTTCTAATACCCCCATATTGCTGGCATATTTTAGAATTCTAGTTGCGGCAGTATTTTTTGCTTTTATAGAAAATCCAGCACCTCTAAAAAAATCTCCTCCAGTAATAACTAAGCGCTCGGGGATTTTTGAATTGCCAGTTCTTTTTAAGTGAGCATATAAGTCAATTAATTCAAAAATCCCCTTGTTAGACTCTATTCCAGAATCGTAATAAAAATACGATAAACCTTTTAATTGATAGAAATCTAAAACTTGATCTACCAATTCTGGATCGTATTCCATTTGAATGTTAGATTTGTAAAAGCTTTCAGAAATTCCCCAATAAATCACTTTTATATTTGATTCATCTACACCAGGAATTGATGCAATTTCTTGCTTAGAGAATTCACTTATAGTGAAAATTAAATCGGCGTTTTTAACGCCACTCCACATAAGTTTATATAAAAACTTTTTTATATTATTTCTAAGAAGATCTTTGTTTGTGTATTTGTTAGTTTTTAAAGGAATAACATCATGACAAACTACAGCAGTTTTTGGTACGTACGTTAGTTGCTTTCTTAAATAGTCCGCTGTAGGTAAACCTCTTTCAAAATGTGTTGCAAAAAATAAATCTGGTCTTAAATCTTCTATCAAAGGTTTGAAAAACTTTCCCCACCTTAATATATTCCTAATGCCGCTTGGTACTGGTTCGCCAAAAGAGGTAAAAGCAATTCTTTGAGTTATCTCTTCTATTGCAAATTGAGAAAATCCAAGTTGTATTAAATTTTTTTCTAGATTATGAAAACCTGCTAAATGTACTTCGTAATTTTCTTCTAGTAATTTGGGGATTAATCTAAATACAAGCTCCTTACCGGTTTTGCCAATTCCTCTTAAGGCATATTGATCAAATAAAAAAGTTGTATCTATTAAAACTCTTTTTACAGAATTGCTATTAGTGTTCATATTATTTAGTAATTATGGTGATTATATCAAAGTATGGAAAGTTTTAAACTGGGCTAGAATACAATAATACAACCCCGTTTGTTTGTTTTAAGTGCCAGGGCGTGCAACAGATGTTAAAAAGAGAAGGTTGTTTTTGGTATCCGACTTTGTTCTTTCACTTAGGTATACTATCATTTTGAAAAGCCTTTGCAGAGAAGATAAATTTTGGGGAGGTAAGCGATTTTATTAGCACTTAGTTGTATACCTATTTGATAGATAGACCATTTGAGGTGCATACTGCTTCACAAAATTTCACTTTTTTAGAATTACAAGGTAATTTAAAAAAGCAGATAGTTTTCATTAAATGATTTCTCTATGTGATGATTTAAGTTATTTTGGAAACTTCTTGATGATAACCTTCATTATATTTTTGAGATAAGTGATTGTGTAAACCTTCTTTAAAATAAATAGATAGATGAGGTGTACACCTATGCAAGAATCTTTGTAAACTCAATGTATTTGATTTAACAGTCTGCGAAGATGATCTGTGTATGATTTGGGCAATTGTGAAAAAGCAGGCACATTTACTAAATTGTAAACTGCCAGCTGAATTAATGTAGCAATAAACACATAACTAACTTGTAATGACAATAGTCTGTCATTGTCTCTGGAATTTAGTATATAGTCAATTAAGTGTTCAATTACATTAACTTTTTCAAGAAAGCTATATTCGTCAGATCTTAAATGTAGTGCTAGGGTGTCTAAACCATTTGGTAATGTTTGATAATTCCCCAGTATAAACTCAAACGGAAGGACTATTTTGCCCAATTCTCCTGAAATACTTGCAGAATCAATTAGATCTAGAATTTTATTTAATTCTTCTATTGGGAAATTATTAATGTCAAAAAAAAACAAAGAAGTTAAACTATTAAAACCGTTCTGAATTTTAGAATCTATCATAATACAATTATATACCTATAACCCAATTGATTCTAAGGGGATTTTACCAGATAAATCAACTATCCAATCTAGTGATGTGTCATAGTTTTCAACACTAACTATTCCATTATCGTATGTTAGAACTTTATCTCTATCTAAAATAAATTCAATTGTATAAATCTCTGATTCATCATGAATATTAATTTTGTACTGCTCTCCCCAAGACTTGCCTGGATGTTTTTGAATTAATAATTTGTAATTGCCATCTGCAACATAGTTTATGCTTGCAGGTAGCCTGTACGAAACGGTCAAATCTTTTCTAAAAACCGGATCTTCCTCTTTAAACCTTCTATGGTCAAACTGAATAACGTTATCGCTGACTTGTTTATCCATCTTTTTATCAAAATAAACGACTGGAGTGTAGCCCACATACCCAGATTGTTTAAACCCATCTGAAACAAAAGAGGTAGAACCTTCGGGTGCAAAAACTCTAACCCACGCTCTGTAACTAAAGTTGTAACTAGGAGAATATTGCTTTTCAAGACCAGGTTCAAAAACCTTTGGTTGAATCCATGTCACTTTCACCTCTTTAGAAATGTCTCCACTGTCTGCAATATAAATGTTTTGCTCCACAGAATCTCTTATGAATTTATTAAGTTTTAACGAACAATTTTGAGCCTCGTTTAAGTGAAAATAATCTCCATCAAAATTGTTTTCAATTTTGCCAGACATTCCGTATTTATCAAAATAGGATTGCAAAGCCTGATCGGTTGGAGCATTTAAAGCCAAATCTTTAGCTTGAAAAGCCCTGATTATAATATTTATTGCTTGAGGCAATTTTTCTACCGGCAAATCTAAGAACTTTTCTTTTGCGGCATTTGCGATGTCTTCTATTATCTGTTTTCTTTCAGATTCCGGCACATTTTTATCTGACTCACCTTTAATAAAATCATAAAGTTCATCTGCTGTGACTGTTCCAAAACCCTCTACTTCTAACGGCTCAATTAAGCTAATTAAATTTGTTGCAAATGCATTATTCAATATTAATATGTAATCATATTCTGGAAATGTTTTTGGATCATATTTTTTAGCGGTATTGTAGTAATCAGATAACATCTTCATTGTTACTGTTAAATCCGGATAAATACCTGAATCTTGAGCTCTTAAGTGGTATGCACCGCAATTTAAGTTCATTAAAGCTAGTTGTCCATATATATTGTTATAGCCATACCTTGTGCTATCTATCCCTAGTGTATATAAAAGATAGTTTTCCAAATCCCACATATTAGCTAAAAATATATCATCTCCAAATTCGCCCTCTTTAAAACTCATATGCCCAAAAGAGGTTAATAAACCACCCGAAGACCTCATTTCTGTCTCGTTTTGTAAAATCAATAAATAATGAGATTCTTCGTTAGAACCAACCAGTTTTGGCAATTGCTCTAAAAAGTCTAAGACCTTTGTAGATAATACTGGGAATTCTTGTGATGCATTATTCAAACTATCTAAATTATCTTTCAAATTATAGTCTCCTACCTCTGGTACATATTGCGGGTCAATATCTTTTATGTCATCAAGAATATCTATTATTTCTGGTTCTATAGATTTATAAAGTGCTAAGTATTGAGGCATGTTTTTTAAAACCAAGTTAAACGCACTTTTTTCTTCAGTAGGTTCAACAGCTTCTACAATTGTATTTTCAGCAGTTGTTGTAAATCCCGAGGCCTCTAGAACATCTGATAATTCAGGTAAGGTTTTATTTAATAGATCTGAGCTTTTTCTTAAGATTTTTTTAGCAATTTTAAAGTTGTTATAGTACCCTTTTGTAGCGTCTAATGTTGATAAGAAATCATACTTATCTATTTCCTGGTCAATTTTATCTATTTCTGATTGAATATTCTGAACATGGTTTGGCAAATTGCTAATATTTTTAGTTTCAAATTCAGAACCAAATGCTAATGCCTCTGACTTTATATTATTAATCGCAGCAGTAACTCTTTGAGCAGGAATCACAACAAAATAAACTGCTAAACCACCCAAAAGTAAAATAAGCAAAAAAAGAGATAGTAATATTGTTAACCATAACTTTTTCTTTTTTTTGTAGGGCTTATTAACTATTGGTTTATTATTTGAATTTTCTACAAGGTTTGTTTGCTGATTTGGTTCAGATGGGTTATTAGTAGGCTCGTTTTTCAAATTTAAAACTTTTTGCATAGAACTTTTTAGTATATCATTTTAAATTATCAATGTTTTGGAAAAGAGTTGCAAATTAATGTAAGATATTAGCGGAGGATTCACTATGCATAAATTAAAAAAAATATTAATACCCTTACTTGTTGTCTTAGTAAGTGTACTTGTTATAGTTACCGGAATTTTAGTAACAAAGTATATTCAAATAAAAAGTACCTCAACAAATGAAAATCATGTACAAGAGTCATGGAGTATTTATAAAATCACGCCTGTTTCTGATTTGTTTAACATTACTCTAAAAAGTTCTTCAGGTATTATTAGAGATTATGCAGATTTAAATGCATTTGGTATTTCACCAAATGGCCAATACCTTGCTTTCTTTAAAGAAAAACAACTAAATTTAACTAATCTTAATTCTGATACTACCTCTAAAATTACAATCTCTTTAGAGAGTATTAAGGTATCTACTGCTGAATCCATAAATTGGGATTATAAAAGTGAAAATTTTAGTTTAACAATATTAGATACTTTGCAAACTCAAACATATATTGTACTTGGTAGTTTAAATTCTAAAGATACATTGTTAATCAAATCAAGTATTCCATATTCTACTAACGTTATAGATCCGGCTATTTTTTCAACTACAGAATCTAAACTTGTTGTCAGAACATATGCCCTATCAGATGCAGAATACCCAAAAGAGAATGGTGAGAAAGCTTTGTTTACAGAACTTCCAATTTACTTATCTTTATATAATTTGAATGGTGATTTAATTAGTAGTACACAAATTTCTGACTTTTCTGCACCACAATATTTAAGTTATGGATTCGATAATAAAGGAAGAGTAAAATATTATTTAAGCTTAAGCAATATAGAAACCTATATTCCTGAAGAAAAGTATACAAAAATACAACTTTAAAAATGAATATTGAACCTGCAATAAATACAACCTTGCAATCTAAACCTAAAATTCCAAGCATAAAATTTAAGCTGCATATTGATTTTTTAAAAATAAGAAAGTTGTTAAAAAGAGCCGTTATAGTTTTAGGTATAGGATTAATTACATTAATCACAATTCTACTAATACTCTTTTTTACAAAGTTAGATAGAAAAATATTTCCTATTATTATTTCCGGTAGTGTAAAAGATGTAATTTCCCAAGCACCTTTAAAAGATGTACAAATCAAAATAAATAATCTAACCGCACAAACAGATTCCGAAGGGAAATTTAGTGTCTCAGATTTTTTTGAACAAGACACAATAAATATTCAAGCAATTTTAGAAAATTACTCCGAAGTAAATCAAGAGATAGCTTTACCAAGAAATTTTATGGTTTTTAGATTTACTGCAGATTTACAACTTGCACCACTTCAAACGGGCATTTTAAAAGGAAAATTCATTACAGATCAAAAGTTTGATTCTACAAAAGATAAGTTATATATCAATTTAGAAGAGGTAAAGATTAATGATGACTGGACTTTTACAGCTACTAATTTACAAAAAGGGTCTATTGTATTTGAATTTAAGTCAATAAATTTCAAAGATATAGATAAAATTATTGATATTCAAGAAGGAAATAATGTTTTAGAAGATACACCGCTAACTTTAGCCGGAGATATTTTAGGAATATTTAAAGATTGGCTTAACGAGTCCACTCCAATTAAAGCTACAATACAGGGTAGCAATATTTCAGATGCTCAAATTAGTGTAAAAGATGATGGCGCTTTTGAAATTAAAGATTTAGATATTAACCAAGAGTACTCAGTAAGAATCTCACACCCAGATTATTTAACTAGAGATTACACCGTAAAAACTGTACAAGGAGAAAATCAAATATTTGGACTAAGAATGATTGCAAATGATATTATTCCATCTTTCATTAAACGAAGTGAGAATAATGGGAAACAAATATTTAAATCTGATTTAGATGGACAAAATGAAGTTCAGGTTACAAACATACAAAAGTTAGACCCTACCGGATTGTTTCATGATAACGCTTATGTGTTTTTTAGAGATGATTACGAAAGAATAAAGGGATTGGGCACGGCATCTTTATCTATGGGATATAGCATAGATCTTGTTACTAAAAATTTAAACAGATTAACTGGTTCTGCAAATCAACTTCAAAGTATCTATTATTTTTATAAAGCTGGCAAAATTATAAACATTATTACAACCAGAAGTAATTCAACCACAGAAGTTAAAGTAGAAATGAGGGATATAGATGGTAACAACCCTATTCAAATATTTAGCGGAAAGAATCTAAACATAACCAATCTATTACTAAGTAGCACCAATAGCAGTGTTGTATACACCTTAAGAAAAGCTGATTCTAGAATTGATGATATTTATATTTGGGATAAAGCTACACAAACCTCAAAGTTATTAATATCTGAAGAAGAGGTTAATTTTTATGATGTTTCTCCAAATGCAGAGTTTATATTGTTTACAAGAAAGAACTCTTCAACTGGTTTTGAAGATTTAGTTAGCTTAGAAGTTCAAAGTTTATCTATAAAAACTTTAATACAAGAGCATGATGGTAGTTTTTATAAGTTTGATCAAGATTCTAGTGATCTATTCTATTTTGTAGCAACAAGGGATGGTAGAAATAATTTATTTAAATATGATTTAAAAAGTAACACTACAAATAGAGTGACCTTTATATCTCCAGAAGATGAAATAACCGATTTTTATATTGTTGACAGATATATTTTTTACACAATTGAAGATAGTTTATATGTACTAGATAAAAATATCCCTGTAAACAACAAATTAGTTACAACAAAAATAGAGACTAACTAATCCTTCAAGTGAAATAGATTAACCAATAATGGTATAATTACCCTATGAATTTTAAAGAAGTATTCCCAATTTTTAAGCAGTATCCTAATTTGGTTTTCGTGGATAATGCTTCTACAACACAAAAGCCTGAAGTAGTTATAAATGCACTTACTGAATTTTATACAAAATATAATGCAAATGTTCATAGAGGGCTCTACCCTCTTTCAGAAAAAGCAACACAGCTTTACGAAGATGCAAGAATAAAAATTGCAAAATTTATAAATGCCGATCCAGAGGAAATTATATTTACGTCTGGGACAACAGATGGTGTTAATGCAATTGCACAAAGCCTTTACTCTTCTGGCATAATAAATTCAAGACCCCAAATTTTAGTTTCAGAAAAAGAGCATCATTCAAATTTATTACCTTGGCAACAAATTAAAGATGCAAAACTAATTTACTTAGAAGATATTACATATAAGAATGCTTCAAAAATTATTCCGCCGGAATATAATTTTGATGTAATTGCATTAGCTCATACAAGTAATGTAACGGGGCAAATAAACCCAATAAAAGAAATTACTAATGATAAGCGGAGTGCTTTTGTTGTGGTCGATTTGGCACAAGCAATTGCTCACACAAAAATAGATGTTAAAGATTTAAATGTAGATTTTGCAGTATTCTCTGGCCATAAGATGTACGGGCCGATGGGCATTGGAGTTATATACGCAAAAAAGGAGATCTTAAAGAATATGGAACCATTTAAAGTTGGCGGTGGAATGATTAGAGAAGTTACTCGAACCAAATCAACTTGGGCAGATATTCCATCAAAATTTGAAGCAGGAACGCCTAACGTTTCTGATGCTTATGCACTTGGTGTGGCAGTAGACTATATTAACTCTGTAGGCTTTGATTTTATACAAGCTCACGAACAAGAACTACGAGAATATTTAGTTAACAAATTAAAAACAATTGATAATATTAAGATCTATCATCCCGAAATTTCTGAAAAGTCAGGTGCTGTTATAAGCATATCTTTTGAAAATGCACACCCTCACGACATAGCACAATATTTAGGAGAGAAAGATATTTGTGTAAGAGCTGGTCACCACTGTACTCAAATACTACATAGAGAAGTTTTAAAAATCCCTGCAAGTTTAAGAATCAGCTTAGCAATTTACAATACAAAAGAAGATATAGATAAGCTGATAATTGGAATTAAAGATGCACTTAAAATTTATTCAAAGTGATAGATTTAATAAATTCTAGCTTAATTTAGAACGCTTTTAAGTGCCAATAACCTGTTACATAACCTGAATTACTACCGTTATTTTGTGATATTTTTACATAAGTTGCACACCCATTTGTTGGGTAACCTCTATCTCTATGCCAACAATCTAAACCTCTAGTTACATAACCATCATGTGCAGCATAAATTGGCGCACCAAGCGGCATTCCAGTAACATCTATTCCATCGTGAAATGCATTATCAAAAGATCTCCAACCAAAACCACTATTAAAAGATACGCTACCTCTAACTGGAGCTTGTAATGGGTATCCGTTACCACCACAACCACCGGTTGGTTGAATTACTCCACATGGATTTACTGCAACACCATTATAATAAACCGAAAAATGCAAATGTTCCCCAAAGCAATAACCTGTACACCCTTGAAAACCAATTATAGTACCGGCCAAAACCCAGGTGCCGTAGCTTACAGACATCATAATTTCTTGTTTTATTAATTCTGCTTTTGCGCTAAGCATTCTTTCTTCGTCAGATAAAGACTTTAAGCTACTTTGACTTTGATTATTTGCGGCTTGTAATCTTGCAACTTCTGAATAATATTTATTCAAATTTTCTTGAATATCTTCTTTTTTCTTATCTAAATCTAGCTTTTTTATGTCTACCAATTCTTTATCTTTTTCAACTTGAATTAAGCTTTCTTCTAACTCTGCTTTTTTAACTTCTAACTCTTGTTTAAGTCTTGCAAGCTGAACAAGCATTTCGTTTGTATCTTCTTGTATTAATTCTTTATATTGAGATTCTTTAAAAAATCGATTTATATCGTTTATGATTATTGCAGAAGTGCCTGGATCTGTAGTCCCATACATTCTGTAATTCATGTAACTATTTCTTATTCGATTATTAGACTTTATATCTAAATCTGTTACAACGGTTTCTGTAGATTTAATATCACCCCGCATTTGGGTTATTTGGTTATTTAAATCTTCTATTGTTGTTTCAAGCTGTTCTATCTCAATTGCCAATGCATCTATATCTTTTTGGTATAAAGCAATCTCACCTTGAAGTTTAGATACCTGAGAGTTGTAACCGGATATAGTGTAATTATTATTATTAAGTTGATTTTGTAAAGCAGATTTTTCAGATTTGATTCGATCTAGTTCTCTTTGTAAAGCCTCTAATCTTTCTTGAGGGGTTTCTGCTTTAATACTTGCTATTGGAGTGACTATACCAGAAAATAACAGAACAACAGCTATTACTATTGTGATTATTTTTTGTGTAATATTCATCTGAATTTAAAACTTAAAAGTCTTATCTATTGTATAACGTAAGGTAAGTTTCAACAAGTTTTACACTATTACAAACACTTGGAATATATTTATCTGTAATCTACTAAGTTTAAATTATTTCTCCTTGATTTTCTATTTCATTAACAAAATTAGATGCATCTTCAATACTTCCAGCACCTAAATCAAAGTGCATTGGTACGGAAACCAATGGTTTTATTTCATTATTAGCAGTTACTGCCTCTTGCCAAGTCATTACATATGTTCCACCTACTGGAATCATTAAAAGATCTACCCCTTCTATTTTTTGATCTTTGGCAATAAAGTCGGTATCTCCCATGTGATAAATCTTAACTTTATCTTCGTTTAAAGAGATTGTTATTATAAAACCCAACCCATTATTTTCTTTAGGATGATATAAAATACCCGCATATTTAAATTTATTCAGATTATATGCAGGTTTTGTTTCTATACTTATATGCTCGTTTAGTATTTTTGTTTGACCAGGATTTAAAATCTGTAAATAATGAGGATCTTGTATAGATTCATCTAAAATAATTTTGGCAACTATTTGATTGCAAATAATAATTGTTTGAGGATTAATAATTTTAACAATAGATTTTTGATCAAAATGGTCAGAATGTTCATGTGTTATAAAAACAAAATCTGCGTCATGATTTTCTTCTGAAATTTGAATTGGATCTATATAAATAACTTTTCCATTAAATTTTATTCTAAAAGATGATTGTTTATTTCTAACAATTTTTAAAAATTTGTAATGAAGTTCTTTGCACGTTTGCCCCAATGGTTCCATAATATCAAGTTAACAACTATCTAAAAATATTCTACCATGAATTTGACAAACATACCCCCTGGGGGTATGATAATTTATGTCAAATTCAAGTTGTGTAGAAATTAAAAAACAATTTAACCGGGTTAATGGTCAGTTTAATGCCGTAGGCAAAATGATAGACGAAGGTGAAGATTATGTAAAAATTGTAGAGCTTATTCAAGCTACACGTAATGCTCTATCCTCTCTTGCAATTGAATTATTAAAAGAGGAAACTAATAATTGCTTTGACAAATCTAAACCTGAAGATAAAATAAAATCGTTCGAAAATTTAGTTTCAAAATTTTTTAAACTTACATAATTATATGTTCTAGTAATCTATGCTTTTTAGCAAGATATAAAATATATTATACTTTTTAAACAAATATTATGAATCCAGCAAATGGAAACCAAGCAAACGGGACAAGCGAACAAGATTTAGTTATTCACGCAACAGATGCTGACTTTGATTCAATAATCAAAGAGGGAGATGTTGTAGTAGACTTTTGGGCAGAATGGTGTGGGCCTTGCAGAATGATAGCTCCTCAAGTCAAAAAATTTGCAGAAAAATATAATGGCAAAATTAAATTTGTAAAAGTTGATACAGACAAAAATCCAAACCTTTCAATGAAATACAGAATAATGAGCATACCTCAGTTATATTTCTTTAGAAATGGAGAGATTATTGGAGAGCAAAGAGGTGCATACGAAGAATCAGTATTTGAAAGAAACTTTACTTCTGCTTTTGGAATTAGTGCAAATTAATTGTTTAGTAATTTAACTAAAGAATTTAAATTAATTATTTTATTACAAGTAAAATGAACGAAGTTATCATTATTGGGTCCGGTCCAGCAGGTTTAACAGCAGCAATATACTCTGCTCGTGCAAATCTTAAACCTATTGTTATTGCCGGTTTTCAGTATGGTGGTCAATTAATGAATACTACAGATATTGAAAATTTTCCTGGGTTTATAGATGGTATTGCCGGTCCTCAATTAATGGATAACATGGTTAAACAAGCTGAAAGGTTTGGGGCACAGATGGTTTATGAAAATGCTTCTAAGGTTGAAGAATTAGGAGAAACAAAAAGAGTGACTACAGGATCTGGTG
Source organism: uncultured Candidatus Saccharibacteria bacterium (assembly GCA_965230975.1). Classification (GTDB taxonomy): domain Bacteria; phylum Patescibacteriota; class Dojkabacteria; order J137; family J137; genus JBGSZB01. Next base: position 287,170 of record OZ246402.1, on the reverse strand, counting down.
CTACATTCGAAGCCAAAGCCATTATTATAGCTACTGGTGCTACTCCAAGAAAACTTGGTATTTCCGGAGAGGATAAATTTTATGGCAGAGGTGTTTCTACTTGTGCAACTTGTGATGGTGCTTTTTATAAAGATAAAGTGGTTGCCGTTGTTGGTGGTGGAGATAGTGCTATGGAAGAGGCTTCTTTCTTAACTCGGTTTGCAAGCAAGTTGTATTTGATTCATAGAAGAGAAGAATTTAGAGCAACTAAGATTATGATTGATAGAGTTAAAAATAATCCAAAGGTTGAAATGATTTTAAATACAGAGGTTTTAGAAATTAATGGAGATCAAAAAGTTGATTCAATTAAATTAAAAGACAATAAAACTAACGAAGAAAAAGATCTTGTAGTAGATGGTTTCTTTTTAGCTATTGGTCATATTCCTGTAACTTCTTACCTAAATAATGTAGTTGAACTTGATGAGCAAGGTTATGTTAAATCAACTGACGGTGTTCATACAAATGCAGAAGGCATCTTTGTTGCCGGAGATGTAGAAGATCATAGGTATAGACAAGCTATTACAGCAGCTGGTGCAGGCTGCAAAGCAGCAATAGAAGTTGAAAAGTGGTTAGAGGGGAAGTAAGATAAAATAATAAATTTATATATACTTATTTTATTATTAATGAACAAAATAGATATAATTGATAACTATAATTATGATCTCCCAATTACTCTAGAAAATATCGAAGAAGGTTTCATACTTTCTGACTCATTCAAATATCACGGAATAACAGACCCAGAGACAGATGCTCAATCATTTGAGACCTCAGGTTTTATAAGTAAAAAAAATTATGACACCTTTACCGACAGCTTAAGTGAATCATACTCTTATGCCAAGGAGCCAAAAAGGGTGACTATCTGGAGGGATCAAGAGTACAGTAGTAAAATAAAATATCTCAAATGGGGATTGCCTATTCCACTAATAAAACCAACTACGAATAAGAGTAGCTTCGGAAACCGAAATAATAAAGACTATAGATATCATGTGGCTCGACCAATGAATTTAACCTCTCAATTACTGGGACCTGGAAGCAGAAGAGATGTTCGGAAATCTGTACTCGAAAGCGTGAATTTTGACTATATTTGGACCAACCTTGAACCTAATCAACTTTATGCTGTTATAGATTCTTCAATGCTACATACTTTAAAAACAGAGTTGGAAGCATTAAGCTCCATCACTAATGAAAACGATTTGAATTTAATAAACTCTATCAGATATCGAATTCAAGAACTATTGATGCCATTAGGTATAAGGATAGCTGAAAGACTTGCGCTAATTATCGTTTTAAAGGAACTAAAAGTTATTCATCTGTCAAGAATTAACTCTTGCATGTTTGATATAGATATTCTCAATGGGACTATAAAAGATGAAGTAGTTTTAGGTGAGAAAGGCATAACTTTAGAAACACTCAAGAATCACTTGGAAATTCTAAAAAGAACTCCTACCCTGGGGATTTCATATTTAAGAAATCTACATAACGAATATATTACCCAGATCGAAGAATATATAGTCTCAAAAACAGATTTATAATGTATTAATGGTAGTAAACTCAATACACCTCTACTCTAAACGCTACTACTTCGTCACCTTCCTGTACCCCTTCAACTTTAGTATCTAAAATAATTCCGCATTCTAAACCTTTTTTAACCTCTTTAACTTCGTCTTTTCTAATTTTCAAAGAAGAGATTTTACCTCTACCAATTTCAGTCTCACCTCTCATAATCTTAACTCTGTAACCTTTCAAAATAGTACCTCTAACAACCTCTCCACCAAAAACAAAATCTCCATTAGATAAAGTAAACACCTGTTTGATTCTTAAAGCAGAAACTTCTAACTCCTCTTCAATTGGAGTACCCATACTATCTAAAACCTCTTGAACCTCATCAAACAACTCATAAACAACCTCGTAGTTTCTAACCAAAACTCTTTCAGTTCTTGCAATTCCTTCAATTTTTGAAGTAGGAGGCAATTGGAAAGTAACAACAATAGCTTTTGCCAATTTTGCTCTAGAAATCTCATCTTCTGTAACATTACCTGTACCACTTGCCAAAATTCTTACTTTAGCTTCGTCATTAGAAATAGTTTTTAACTTTTCTAAAATAGCTTCTAAAGTACCTTCGGTAGATGACTTTACAATCACATTTAACTCTTTTTGTTGTATACCTTGTTTAATTTCCTCTTTCTGAATTAATAATTGTGCAAATAAAGATTCTGGATCTAAACCCTCAATCTCTGGTGGTACTTCAACACTCTTTTCTGCTTCAACGGCTAATTGCTTTTGAAGTTCTAAAGCCTTAACCTCATCTTCTACAAAATAAATTGTAGAACCAGTAGAAACTGTATGTTTTAAACCTGTGACCCAAAAAGGTTGAGATTCTAAAACACTATTGATTGGCTTTTGATTATGGTCTAAATATGCTCTTACTTTGAAAGTAAAATCTTTGGTAACACCAAAAGACCTTTCTGTTAATTTGCCAGCTTTCAAAATTGTAAGTGCTACATTACCAACAAATTTATCTAAATTAGATTCTAAAACAAAAGCTTCTGCTTGAGTTCCAACTCTTGGTTCTTTAGATTTTAATTCGTTAATTTCTGAAAGTAACTGAATACCATCTAACAATTCTTTTAAACCTTTTTTTTCTTTTGCAGAAACTTCAAATAACAATGCATCTCCTCCGTATTCTTCTACCATAACACCAAAACTAGAAAGCTCTGTTTTAATTTTTTGAGTATTAATACCTTTTATATCAATTTTATTTAATGCCACAATAATTGGCACTCCTGCTTTTTTGGCAAACTCAATAGATTCTTTTGTTTGAGGCTGAACACCATCATCAGCAGCTACAACTAATAAAACAAAATCTGTAACCCTAGAACCTCTAAGTCTCATGTTTGAGAAAGCCTCGTGGCCCGGTGTATCTATAAATGTAACTCTAAAACCAGAATCTGTAACTACTTCGTGAGCTCTAGTATTTTGAGTAATCCCACCTGCTTCTTTATCTGCAACTTTTGTGCCTCTAATAGCATCTAAAAGTGATGTTTTACCGTGGTCTACATGACCCATTACTGCTACAACTGGTGTTCTAATTCCTTTTTGTTCTGATTTTGCGTTTTTTGGCATTATTATAGTTTGTTTTTATATTTAATTATTGTTACCTTAATAAGTTTTAAACTATATTTAAAGCAAATCTAAAGTAACTTTGCGACATGTGATTTTAACACAGATGAGTGCATACATGTAGATTCAAGACATTCAAATCAATACAGTTTGTAAATAAGATAAGGCCGAGACTATTGTCTCGGCCTTGATTAAACCCTTAATTTACTTTGATTCAACAATTAATTTTGGAGCATTTGCACCTTCCCTAGAGCTGAAATCTAAACCATCTGATTGATTAGAAGCAATAGCAATTGTTACAAAGTCTCCAAATTCGCTTTGCAATGCAGAAGCAAGACTAATTTCTATTGTAGAGCCTTGTTTTCCACCTTTAAGTGTAGCTATGCTCGTACCAAAATCAGGTCTATTTTTATATGTCAAACCTGTTTCTGTCCAGCTGTCATCTGTAACAATATACACGGTTTGACTACTTGAAGATGAGTCTACTACGGCCAGGTTGAGTTTTGCACTTACAAATGTCTTACCGGCCAAACTTCTTAAGTCAAACTTCATATAGACGTACTTTTTTGGACTACCATCTACCTCTAAAGTATTTGATTTACCATAATTTGACGACTCCTTATCGCCTCTAACATGAGAATCTTCGATAGGTGCAAAGTTATTTGTTGTAGCTATTGGCGTTGGTGTAGGAGTGGGCGTTGGGGTCGGTGTTGGATCAGGTGTAGGTACTTCTAGTTTTGTACAATTAGTGCCAGTCCCTTGTGGAACACATGTATTCGATAACATAAGCGAAATATCCAATTTTATAGATGTTTGGCTTTGAGCTATATAAGTTAAATTATGAGTTCCTTTAGTTAAACTATAGGTTAACGGGGTACCAGAAAGATTAGTGCTAGACCAAGTCCATGTATTTGGGGTTAAAGTCCCGCCTAATTTGCTTGGGCAACCTCCATCTACACTTACCCATAAATAATCTGTGGCAACTGCTGAGTTAACTCTTGTCCACAACTTATAGTTTGAATCAGTTCCAACTTCTATACTTGTTGTAACTTTTCCTGTAGTTGTTGGTGCTATTTCAGAACAAGTTGGCGTAGGCGTTGGAGTCGGGGTTGGGTCAGGCGTAGGAGTTGGATCTGGTGTTGTTGTAGCTGCTACAATTTTGAAAGAATCTGAAAAGGTGCTTGTAGGCTTAGAAGTCTTAACAAATTCTGCCTGCAATGTATCTTTAGTTAAAGTGAATTTTAAGAAACCTCTTGTAACATCACTTCCAGTTGTCCCTGCTGCAAAATCGTACCAAGCATTACCACCCATAGCTTTTAAAAAATATGGTTTTTCAGAATCTGTGGCACTCACATTATAGTAGCTTGATCCTCCAAAATTGCCTGCAATAGCAATTATTGTACCTTTACCCTTCGTAAAAGTATTATTTACCCCTTCATCTACAATACAATTTGTGTTTGCATTTACCGTTGCAATTCCATTACAACTAGAACTAAAACCTAATTGTTTTGTTCTTTGATAAGTATGATCATGACCTTGAAGTACAATATCTACGTTTTTTGCAATCAAATGATTAGTGAGTTCTGTACCAATTTCACAACTCTTTTGGCCTAGTGTAATGCAGTTTTTATGCATTCCAACAATAACCCATTTAATACCAGAACTTCTTGCAGTATCTATTGCATTGTCTAACCATGATAAATGAGCTCTAGATGCAACAGTAGAAGTGTTATAATCAAAATATTCGTTTGATTCTAAACTACCATTATTATTAACATCCCAATCATTGGCCGCTCCAACCATTATAACCCTCATTAGTGGTGATGTTTCAGGATAATCAAAATAGTACTCCGCACCGTATGTACCAACCATATTTGGCATTCTATCTGTGCAATATTTAACATAATCTCCTATAAAACCATCTACCTTACTTTGGTCTTCATGATTACCCATTACTAATTGAAGTTTCGCACTTCCTAAATAGCTCTTAACTTGATTACACCAAGATTGTTCCATGCCTGGATTTTCATAACTCATATCTCCAAGAGCTAAAAAGAAGCTTGGTTTAATTGAAGCAAGTTGTTGGTAAGCTAATTTTGGCTCAGTTCTAGATGGATCGCCCATATCACCACCAGCAGTAAATATAATAGGAGCTTCTTGAGCCTTTACATTGATAGCTAATCCCAAAAATAGACTAAGTGATATCAGTATGCTTAATAGTTTAATTTTTGACATAGGTTTTAAATAATATTAATTAATAATTACCTTCCAGTGCCCGATTCTAAAGCTGGAAGTTGTCTATTTAATATATCTATATATAGATTACCAAATTGAGGAGCTGTTTCATCTATCACCTCATTGCCATTTACAGTTTTAACTCTTTGACCTGGTTCAACAGAAGTTCCCTCACCCCATTCATTCCAAGTCTCTACAAGTTTCCATGTAGCACTTACAGAAACCATATTTCTAACAGCTGTTTCAAAATCTGTAGAATTTCTTTCTAATCTTTCTGCAGATCCGTCATCTAGCCAAAATCCTGGACTTACAAATGCAGAATATGGTGCGTGGACTCCATATCTTACAGCTGGTGCATATTGATGCCATGAAGCTGGCTGATATGAATCATTTGCATAACCTGGGAATACTTTTAGTACTATATAAAATTCGTTGTTTAGCTGTGAATTAGCATCGTACCATCTCTTTGTCATGGTGCCTGGGACATCATTTGCTCCAGCATAAACAAAAATAACCGGTTTACCACCTACTTTTAAGAAGTAATTACTTGCTGTATATTTTTTTAAATATTGCAATTTGCTTACAATAGTAGCAGTTGAATCATCTGCAAAGCCTTCATTCTCGTAATAAATAGCCCATCTTAAGTTAGGATAAGGATTATCGCTTCTTTTCATAAAATCATTGATAATCTTATCAAAAGCTTGATCCTCTTTTCTATTTTCTCCCCACCAAGATGCAATCGCGAATTCCATTTTAGACTCTGCCATTTTTGATACTTGCCATTTGAATGTATCGTAAGAATGAGAGCTATACAACTCTGAGGCAGGTGTAAACTCTCCAGGTTTAAAATCTGGAATATAATGAGAAAACCATGTCTTAGGAGGGTTATTAGAGCTGTCTGTCCAATAACTCCATGCCCCATCTACAGAATCGTTTTTATACCACATGTAGTAAAAAGACCCGTAATATGGAGCTGAAGGTTGAAAACCTACAGTTGGTGTTGTGGTAGTAGCTGTAGAACCAAATTGGATGTACTTACCCCCAGAAGCAGAAGTATCCGAAACTATAGTAGCCCCGTTTGACACACTGCCAGACTCTGCCTCTACTGAACTTATTCCAGATGAAATTAGTCCTGAAATTTGATTTAAAATTAGCGAGTTAGAACCTGATGAAAAACCTAATACAGCCAAAGTTATAATTATTGCTAAAAACAAAACTACGGCTAGCAACTTAATAAAGCTTCGAGGCTCTATACCGTGAAAATAAGACCTTAATTGTTTGGAGTCTTTTGTCATGTTAGATTTTATTAATATTTAAGTGAGTTTTAAAAGTATGATCTAAAATAGAGAATTTTACAAGTCTCATAATATATAATGTATAGTTGTTCATTATTCAGTTGAAATGTACTTCAAAAGAATAGTAGTATATTATTGTATCCTTTATTAATGTAAATTATGACTAATACCTCTTCAGCTTTACCTGCTAAAGACAATTTATTTCCTAGAAAGACCCAAATAAGACCACTAAATATTTTAATAGGTGTTGTAATTGGGTTTATTATTATATCCGTAATTTTGCTTATAATAGCTTTGCGATATACAAATCTTGAACAGTTACTTTCACCAAACAAACCAATTATTACAGAAGATAATAGTTACAAACCAGAATCACTAAGTTCTGACAAATATACTTATGGAGAGCTTAGTTCAGAATTCCCTTCTGAAATAAAAATTTATGATCACGGTCAAATATCAACCTACAACTATGATGGAGTTATGGGAGTAAGATATGAATCAGGACAACCTGCAGATGAGGTATTTAATTTATATAAAAAAGATTTACCTGCATCTGGGTGGGAAATTTTAGCTACGCAAGGTTCCTTAAGCGAAACGTTTCTTTTACAAGCTCACAAAAGCGGGAAAGACTTGGCCTTACAAGTGGTACCTGGAGAAATAGATGATGCAGAGTTTACCTCTGTGATAATTGAAATAGATTAAGGTAGAATTCAAGAGTAGATTGTAACTGGGCAACTTTGTCTTTACCTAGCTCTGGTAAACCATGATCTGTAGGTTCAATTTCTAGGGGAGAATAGGTTGACATTGTAAATTACTAACAATATATGAACTGGGTTATATCACATAAATTTATTGTAATATCAGTACATATTTAACATTTCTACTACTCTTTTATCGTATGTATTGTTTTTAACATACTCATCAGCAGCTTTTAGCAATTTAACTTTAGTATTCTCATCTTCTATTACTAATCTTAAAGATTTTTCAATTTCAATTGCATTTGGTTGTGAAATTCTTAAAACTTCTTTATCAAATTCTATAAACATGTTTATATTTGTTACTATAGTAACCCCTCCACTGGCTAAAGATTTGTTTATTGAAGCACTTGCAGATTCACCTACGTCATTATAAGCAAAGATTGTAGCATCTACAGTTTGCATTAAAATTTCAATTTCTGCATCGCTTAAAAACTTTGTAATTAAAAATGCATTTGTCTCCATTTTTAGTGTTGAAATAAGGTCAACACATTCCTGATATTCACTTTGTGCATAAATATTATTGGCACTTACAGCGTTTAATCCTAAAAACAAGGTGTTTGGATAGTCTTTAAGAATATTGCTTATTGCCTTAATAACTTGGGGTATATTTTTGTGTTTATTCAGTAATCCATGCGTTGCAAAAATGTATTGGTAATTTTCTAGACCTAATTCTTTTTTAAGTTTCAACTTGTTTCTTTTATTAAATACTACAGTTGGTAAAGGTAGCCTTATAGCATTATTTAAACTTTCTTTTGCATATTCAAAGTCGGATTTATTATGTATAAATATTTTGTTCCATTTGAGTAAGTTTTTTGATTCTTTTATAAAATCAAAGGATGGACCTCTTACTGCATGAAAAGTCAAATATGATTCTATATTCAACTCTTTAAGTTTTTCTATAAGTAAATCAAGTGATTTTATGGGGAACATTGATCCAGAATGATACTGAACATGAACTATATCTAGCTTTTCTTTTTTTACAAAAGATATTAGCTGTTCAAAAGTTGATTCACCTGTTGTCCAACACCTAATAACATTAGACGCATCTTTTGCTGTTCTATCTGCCAAATCAGAATTAGAAAGATAGTAGAACTTTTTAAAAGATGATTCTACTGATTTATATAGATCCTCGGTGTAATCGGCGATTCCAGTTTCGTCATTAAAGAAAGATAGAACCCCAAAGTTTTTGGTTTTAAAGGTTTGTAAAGAAGATATTTGATTAATGAATTTTATAGCTAAATCGGCACTACTATCCCAGTTGAAATTAGTCGCGGTTTTTTTACCGTTTTCTACAATACTCAAAAGCTCTTTGCCCTCAACAGAATCTTTTTTAGTAAGTGCTTTATAAACTTTTTTAATTAAAGTTTTTAAATGATCAAAATCCGGCTCTGCCCACTTTGCACCTGGAGTAAGTATTTCTGCTGGGTCGATGTTTTGAACATTACAATTAATTAAATACGAATTATTGTTATCACAAAAGTCTGTGAAACCACCATAATTTGTAACAATTACAGGTTTTTCTAAAAGCATTGACTCTAAAGCTGGGATTCCAAACCCTTCAGCACGTGACGGATATATACTTGCGCTTACTTGGGATTGAAGGCTTGCCATCTCTTCATCTGAAAGGTCATTAACTATTAATTCGATTTCTGGAGATGTTTTACTTTTATATTGGTCAATTAATTGTAGGAATTGGTTTTCGACTTGTGGAGTTGTTTTTATAACTAAACAAACGTCATCTTGATTTGTAAACAATTCAAAGTATGCCTTTATAAGCAGGTCTACCCCCTTGCGTTTTTTTCCGGTACTATTATGATAGAATTTAATCTGCTTTCTTGTTTTTAATTTGTAAGTAGCTTGGGTGTTTTTGAACCAATCCTGATTAACCCCCAATGGAATAACTTGTATAGGAACTTTAACGCCTGACTTTATAAGCACATTTTTCACAAACTGAGTTATAGCCAATACGCCGTGCAAATTTGCATTAATTTCATTTACCCACTCTTTTGGGTAAGTACTTTCTTCCCAAGATAAAAACATAAGCTTTAATTTACCGGGCAACTGATCTAAGCCATTTAAAGAGGTTATTGTTTTAGGATAGTTATTATAAATTACAACATCGCTTTCAAAGCCATATGGCTTGAATAAATTTTTAATATCTGGTTTAGTTGCCAAATCTTTTTCGGATGGATAATAGTCCACTGTTTCTGGATTAGCAGAAAAGTAAGCTGTGTAATTAGTATTTAGATTATTTATGCCAAAAGCTAAACCCCTGCTAATTCTTGCATAGCTATAGTTGGAAAAAAATGGCCCGTAAAATTGGATTGATTTATTCATTTAAAAGTCTATATATTTAAAATGTTCTAAATAATATTTATCTAAATAGCTTATTATACCTATAAATTCAATTCTATAAATACTATTTTCCAAATTATGTTTTCTTAACCAGTATTGCGCTGTTTTGTTTACTCTATTATATTTTTGTTTTGAGAAACTTTGATATATAGAGTATTCACTATTAATATTCAAGCTTTTTACTTCTATAAAAATATATTCATTATTTAATAACATTACTAAATCTAGCTCTCCAAATTTAGAATGAAAGTTATGATCAAGTAATATGTAGTTATATCTTCTTAAATAATTTGCAGCTATCATTTCAAAGTAACTGCCTTTAATAATTGTATTCACTCTTAATATTATTCCAAATTTCTTACAAAAATCTTACAAATTGAAATTTTATAATTAAGAAATTTCAATTTAGCCCACAATTTGAAAAATTGGCTCACAAATTAAAAAAATCCCCCAATTGATTGGGGGATTTGATATTAAAGCTGAAATTAATCTTAACGTTTTGAGTACTGCTCTGCTTTTCTTGCTTTTCTTAAACCTGGTTTCTTTCTTTCTACCATTCTTGGGTCTCTTGTTAATAATCCGGCATCTTTTAATGCTTTTTTCTTTTCAGGGAACTTTTTGATAATTGCTCTAGATAATGCATGGATCAAAGCCTCTAGTTGAGAAACCCTTCCACCACCAACTGATTTTGCTGTAAAGTAAAAGTCAGCTGGATTTAGTTCTGCTGCATTAAATGGCTTATTAATCTTTATGGTGTCTGTTTTAGAAAAATAGTACTTTTCTAAAGGTTTATCGTTTAAAGTGCTTTTACCAGCAGTTCCAAACAGTCTCATGCTTACTGTTGATGTTTTTCTTCTTCCGATTGTAAATGCGTATTCTGACATGTTATTCACTTAATGGTTATATATTAAAAGTTTGTAAATCAATTTTTTCAAGTTCTTGAGCTTGGTGTTTATGTTCCTCTCCTGTATAAATTCTAACATTAGCCATCATATCTTTTCCTCTTTTAGTTCTTGGCAACATTCCTTTGATAGCAGATTCTATTGGTTTTTCTGGATGTTTAACACTTAAATCTTTTAATGACGCATATCTTAAACCACCTGGAAAACCTGAGTATGATTTGTAAAATTTAGTCATACCTCTTTTTTCTGTAATATCTAGCTTATCTGCATTAATAATAACTACTTTTGTTTTTGGTTCATGATAGTCTCTTTTTAAAACATCATTCTTTCCAAGAAGTAATTGTGCAGTAATAGAAGCTAATTTACCAATTCTTGCTCCTCTGGCATCAATTAAGTACCATTTTTCTAAAATATCACTTTGTTTTACTGATGTAATACTTTTCATAATTTCTAAATAACTATTAATTACTCTTCCTTTTTAGCTTTTTTTGCAGGTTTTGAACCTACAGCTTTTTTAATTCTACCTGCTACTGATTTTTCTTCTTGCACCTCTTCTCTTTTTTCAAGAGCTTTTTGTAACCTACTTTTCTTTTCTTTAATCTCTGAATTAACGATCATAACATACATTTGTTGTGCATTATCTCCTTTTCTTGGTAGAGATCTTGCAGAATATGTATAACCAGAATTTCTATCTTGCAACTTATCACCTACGATTTTGTAAAGCTTGTTTACAACAACTTGCTTAGAACCAAAATATGCTTCTACAAGTCTTTTACTTGCTTCAGTGTTCTTTTTGGCTTTTGTAACCAATTTGTCAAACTCTGCTTTTACAATTTTTGCTTTAGTTGGTGTAGTTTTAATTTTTTCAGCCCTGATAAGTTCAATCATAAGAGATGTAATTACTGAATCTCTATGAGAGCTCTTTTTTCCCGACATCTTGTATTTTTTTACTCCCTTATTCATTCTATCTAACTAAACTTATTTAAATTAATTTGATATTGTGTTTTTTTAAAACATCTAGCAATTCTATAAATGACTTGCTTCCCATTCCTCTAATATTTGATAGTTCCTCTTCTGTCATTCCTTCTAATTTTCTTAGGTCATCGTAACCTGATTTTAACAATGAGTTAGTTAATCTAGTTGAAAGATTAAGATCTACAACCTTAATTGGTGTTTTAGCCTCATCTTCTTCTTCCATAGCTTGCTTAACTCTTGTCTTTTTTTGTTGCTCATTTAAGCTTACAGCAATTTCATCTCCAGAAAGTAGGGTTTCTGTTAATCCTTTTAAATGTGCTGTCATTTGATTAATAGTATCTGCTGCAATGTGTAATGCCTCTTCTGGTTTTAAAGAACCATTAGTTTCTATTGAAAGTTCTAATTGGTCTAAATCAGTTTCTTTACCAACTCTGGCAGATGTAACTATATAGTTAACCAATCTGATAGGTGTAAAAGAAGCATCCAAAGGTAATACTGAAATTTCTTTTCTTAATTCCTCTTTAGGTAATGTATATCCTGCACCTCTCTCTACAGTAATTTCTGCAGAAAATTTAGCTTTAGAGCTAGTTAATTTTGTAATAACGTATTCAGGGTTAATAATCTCTACATTTGAGTCTTGATCAAAATCACCTGCTTTAACTTCTACAACTTGACCATCTTTACCCTTAACATCAATTTTTAATGTTACTGGCTCCAATGTTTTAGATGCTACAACTACATTCTTTATAGAAAGTAATATTGCTAAGACATCGTCTGGAACCCCAGACATTGTAGAGTATTCATGTTGAACCCCATCAATTTTTACTGCTGTAATAGCAGAACCTGGAATTGAAGATAGTAATATCCTTCTTAAGAAGTTACCTAAAGTATGACCATATCCTTTTGGAAGTGGACCTACTGCAAAAGTTGCTGAATTTTCCTTTTCTGATACTCTTTTTACTACAAATTCATTTAAAGATATCATTTTGTTTTCTTAATAGTTAATAATATCCCGTTAACTAACGGGATTAAAATTTTATTTTCTAGAGTAAAGTTCCACAATAAGTCTTTCCTTAATTGATTGATCCATTTGATCTCTTGTTGGTTCTGATGCAACTTTGCCACCTAACTCCAATTTTGATAACCATGCTGGAACTTGGAAAGTTTTATTTTGTTTTTCTAATTCTCCGATGTAAGATTTAAATTGTCCTTCTGCTACTAATGTAACTTCATCTCCAACACTTAATATTGCAGATGGAACATCATGTTTTTTACCGTTTAATAAAATGTGGCCGTGACTAATCATTTGTCTTGCCTGAGCTCTTGTTAATGCAAAACCTAATTTGAATAATACATTATCTGCTCTAAGTTCTAATAGTTGTAATAACCTTGTACTTGTGTTTCCGGGAGATTTTGTAGCAAGCTTATAGAATCTTACGAATTGCTTTTCTGTCATTCCGTACATTCTTTTTACTTTTTGCTTTTCTCTAAATTGAATTGCGTAATCTGAAGGTCTTTTCTTAAGTATTGGGAATTGACCAGGTAATGTTGGTCTTCTTTTCCATTTTTCTCCATGTCCTAAAACTGTTGCGTTTTCTCTTCTATTGATTTTCCACTTTGGTCCTGTATATCGTGCCATACTATTTAAGTTTTAAATTCAAATTACAAAATTCAATTTGTTTGTAATTGATACTAAATTAAATTAATTTTTAATCTACTGTTTAATGCTCCGGGTTAACTGAACAATAAACTGTTTATTTATTTCTTAGGTACTTTTCTTGGTTTACATCCACCATGTGGTACAGATGTTCTATCTGCCAACAAAGTGATTCTTAAACCTGCAGTTCTTATACCTTTAACTGCTGCTTGTCTACCAACTCCAATTCCTTTAATAATAACTTCTGCTTCTCTTGCACCAACCTCTATAGCCTTAATAGCTGCATCTTCTCCAGCTTTTGTTGCTGCGTAAGGTGTGCTTTTTTTGCTACCTGCAAAACCAACTTTACCACAACTACTTTGCGCAATTACATTACCAGAGTAATCAGTAATACTAACAATAGTGTTGTTATAAGTAGAATTAATTGTTGCAAGCACCTTTGGTGATGCTAGTTTCAACTTTTTCTTCTTTTTTTCTGTTGTTTTTGTTGTTGGTTTTTGTGCTTTTGCCATTTTGTTACAGTTTCGCTTAGCGATTTATTAAATAAATATTATTTCTTTGCTAATTTAATTTTTAATCCGCCCACTGCAGCAGATTTGCCTTTTCTAGTTCTTGCGTTTGTTCTAGTGTTTTGACCTCTTACAGGTAAACCTACCTTATGTCTAATTCCTCTAAACGCCCTAATGTCTTTCAATCTTTTAATTGCCAAAAAGTTTTTTTGTTTTACCTGACCTTCTGTTGGAATGTTTGCATCAATATATTCGTATAACTTTCTAATGTCAGTATCTTTTAAATCTTTAACTCTAGTATCTGGATTAATATTTGTAGCTTTTAAAATCTCTTGTGAAGTTGGAAGACCTATACCATAAATATATGTAAGTGCTACTTCTACTCTTTTTTCGTTTGGTATTTCTACTCCTACTAATCTTGCCATGTTATAAGTTTAATTTATATTTAATTATTATTACCCCTGTCTTTGTTTGTGTTTAGGGTTTGTTTTGCAATATACGTAATATGTTGGTTTAATTGTGACCTTGCCACTTTCAACCTTGATCTTGTTTCTTTTTACGATGTAACAATCATTACATCTTTTTTTAATACTTGCTTTTACTTTCATATTTCAAAAATGTTGTGGCCATTTATAAATAAAAATAGCTCTTAAAAAGTTCGCTATTTATACCAGATATGACCTATTTAGTAAATATCTAAACTGACTCTGGTCCAACTTTTACATTTCGCATTGTCAGTCTTCTGGTTATTATTCCTTTATTAATGTCGTCTAAAGATATTTGAATTCTAACTTTATCTCCTACCTCTAAACTTATAAATCTTGTTTTCATTTTGCCTGATACATGGCAATTTACCTTGTGCTTAATACCCCTATACTCTACCTCTACAACGAATCTAAGTTCTGGAAGAGCTGCCATTACAACACCTTCTATTTCAAAAAATCTCTTTTGTGGTTGGTTATTCATAATTTCGTTCCCGGAATCAAGCTCAGTATTTTAACAAAAAAGTTTCGTTTAAACAATCAGTTTTTTCAATATCTATCTAATTATCTGAGGTTTTTACACAAAGTATAAAAATTTAAGAAGATTCAAATAGAATTTCACAGATTATTCTTTGTAGGCCTACCCTTCAAAAGAGATATACCAACTCCCACCATAACAACTCCAGCTACTAATGGTAAATATGGCATATCGTCTGTAATTGCTGTATTTGGGATTGTAGAAGGTACGCTTGTTCCACCTGTAGAACCTGTATTTCCACCCGTACTACCCGTATTTGTATTTCCTCCCGTATTTGTATTGCCACCAGTGTTTGTGTTTCCACTTGTAGATTGTGCGCTTATTTGTACCGATAGTTCGTTTGGAGTAAATGTCAGTGCAGTTCCATTTGTTCTTGTAAGCTGAGTACCCGTAGAACCCTGAGCAACCTTTATACTTGCAGCACCAATTGTTTGTGCCTGGAATTCAATTTCTATTATGCTTTTGTTTACAGAGAAACCATTTCCACTTGGAGTATTTGCTATTAGCGTAATTCGCCCTGTAGAAGAAACTGTATTGTTAACTTGGGGGTTAGAAACACTAAATACCGTATCTAAAAGCTTTACTTGCGTTCCTGCAGTTACACTATCTTGATCAACTACCGTTAGCTTTGTAGGGTCAAAGTCTATAGCAATTTTATACTCGTTAATTTGTTGCTCGCTTGTCTTAAGCTCTACACTAACTTTAAATTTTTGCCCCACCTGGGTAGATGTACTTGTAGAACTCAAAAGGACTGTAGCAACCGAGCCAGTTTGAGAACCAACATTTATATTTCCAAATGTTGGTTGGGCCAAAGAGTCAAGGTCTTGGGCATTTACTACCGGTATTAATGTAAATCTATTCTCCATGTGTATATATTAATATGAATCCAACAAGAATGGAAACGTTACTTTCAAAAAGTACCAGTTATTATATTTCTATTTGGATTTTATATAAATAGATATTAGAATTAACTGAATCTATTTGAATATTTTATGAACAACAATTCGTTAGTTGGGGTAGTGATTGTAACATGGAACAATGCTAAAGATATTAGAGAATGTCTGCAATCCTTGCAGGATCAAGATTACCCAAATTTAAAAGTATTAATAGTAGATAATGCCTCGACAGATGAAACTGTAAGAATTGTAAAAGAAGAATTTGCAAATGTTGAAATTATTGAAAGAGATAAAAATTATTATTTATCTCTTTCTAATAATATTGGAATTAAATATTTGATAGATAAATACAAAGTTGAATACATAATGGTTTTAAACCCCGATACAAAACTATCTAAAAATTTAGTAATACAACTAAAGGAAAGCTTAGATAAAGATTCAAATACAATTGCATCTGGCCCTAAAGTTAAATTTTATCAAAACCAATTTGATGGAAAAATCAATTCTGCAGGATTAATTTTTGATGGTTTTAAGCAAGCCTACGATAGGGGATTTGAAGAAGCTGATGTTGGACAATTTGATAAAGAAGAATATGTTTTTGGAGTTACAGGTGCTTGCATTATGTATAAAGCCTCATACTTAGCAGAAATTGGATTTTATTGGGAAAAAATTAAGCTTTATATGGATGAACTCGAATTATTTATCAGATCAAATAAAGCTGGGTACAAAGTAATTTATAATCCAAAAGCAACTCTATACCACAAATGGATGAGATCTGCCGATCAACATAAAATTGAGAAAATTAATAAAATCAAGGCAAGTGCTTGGCTGTGGATTGCATTACGCCACTATACTTTTAAAAGCAAACTTGCAATGATTAAAGATTATTTATTCAATAGAATTTAATGGAAACAGCAATAATTATAGTTAACTATAAAGTTCCGTGGCATTTAGATCAATGTCTGAAAAGTGTATTCAAACATACACAGAATTTTCATATTTTCTTAGTTCATAATCCTGGAGATGAAAAATCTATAGCCGTTGGTGATAAATTTAAAAAGAAATATCCATCTCAAATTACGATTAAGATTAATCAGGAAAATTTAGGCTATGTAGGAGGTGTAAATTCGGCTTATCAAGAAGCTATAGCATTTGAGAGAGTTTGTTTTTTAAATCCAGACAGCATAGTGACTAGTGGATGGCTACAAGAATTAAACAAAGTCTTAGATGAAAAAGATGAGGTTGTTCAGGTTAGCCCAGATAGCAATCAATACTATGATGAGAGTTTGCTTTGGCGATTAGTTAGGTGGCAGGTTAAGAAAAGATGGCCACTAACTGGAGATAAAATTTATAAATACATGCTCTACTTTAATCCGCCTCATACAAAAGAGGGTTTGGAATTTAGAGATACTGGTGATGCTTTTTACTTATTTTGTGGTGGGTTTTGCAACGTTATAAAGTCCAAATACTTTAAAGATCTGGGCTATTTTTTGGATCCTAAAATTGTTCACGGATATGGAGATGATTTTGACCTATCTTATTATTTAAGACAGTTTGGGAAATTGGGCACTGTTAATAAATCCTATGTCTTTCATTTTGTGAACGCCTCTTTAAAAAGATTAAAAACAGATGGGGATTATTTAAAAGAGCATGTTAAGTTTTTAAATCGAATGTATTTAATTGCAAAGTGGGAGGTTCGAATAAAGGCAGATATGAATATTATTGGGCAAGAAAGGTTAATTGATTTAGCCCAATACCACCCAGAAGTAAAATTTATGCTTGAATATTATGGGTTAGCGAGTGTAAACCCTGCTTTAAAAGAATATTTCAAGGCTGCGCCAGCAAATGAATACCGTGAGCAGTTTTTAAAGTAATGATCAAAATTCTATCTTCAAAAAAGTTTTGGGAGTTTATACTTGCTGGCGCAGTTTCTACTCTTTTAAGCATTCTAATTTTAGAATTCCAAACTAAAGTTCTTAACTTTAACTTAAGCATCCTTGAAGTTGTTTTTGTACCAAATGTAATCTCTTCTGCAGTTGCAATTTTTATTGGGTTTTATTTCCAAAAGAAGTCTGCTTTTAAAACAAACACTGGAAATACTGGCAATCAGTTGTCTAGGTATGTTTTAATTCAACTTATAAATCTTGTGATTTTTGAAGTTTTTGTTTTTGATATATTTTTTGATTTAAGCAATCAATCATCTTTGGTAGCCAAGATTTTAACAATTATTGTAATGACTATTTGGAATTATTTTATATATAATAAGTTTGTGTTTAAGAAATAAGCTATGATTCAACTAACTGAATTATTCCCTGAATTTGACAGACTTCATTTAAAACATGGAGATTCACACCTAAAACCTATTTATGGAGCAGGTCAGACCAAAAATCCTAAGGTTTTGCTTGTCTTTATGAATCCTACTGCAAAAAATGTATCTTCAAATTTAAATTGGGTGGGTATTCAAGCACCTTGGCTAGGAACAAAAAATGTGTGGAAGTTGCTATTTAAACTTGGTCTGTTAACCAATAAAGAACTTATCGAACTAACTTCTAAATTAAGACCTGAAGAATGGACTGCAGAATTTTCAGAGACTCTATATAACGCTGTTGCTCAAGACTCGCTATACATTACAAATATTGCTAAATGCACTCAAATAGATGCTAGGCATTTACCAGATTCTATTTTTAAAGAATATTTACCCTCTCTGCTGAATGAAATCAAGTTAATAAATCCGGAAATTATATTTTCTTTAGGGAATCAGGTAAGCTCTACTCTGTTGAGCAAGCCAGTGTCAGTTTCAAATTACCTTACTACCGAATATGAGGAATTATTAGTAAAGGGCAAGACCTACAAGGTTTACCCTACTTACTATCCTGTTGGGCAAGGCACAAGAAATATGAGTAAAGCAATCGAAAGAATACAAAAAGTAGTTTCTATATAAGTTGACGTCTTATATAACTTTAATGTATTATATAAAAATGAACAAAGCAAAGTTACCACCATTAGAAATAGATGCTAAAGAATACGAAAAGTTTAAAATCTTAACAGAAAGAGAAGGCAAATCTATATCTAAAGTTGTAAGAGAATTAATTGCTGAATATAATGAACGAAACACTAAAAAACCAAGTAATATAAAAAAATATTTAGAACAATTTGTTATAGAAGACAACAAACCAGAATCAAAAAATATGAGTACTAATTATAAGAAGTATATATATGGTGACAGTTGATACATCTTTCTTAGTTTCTTTTTTGCTAAAATCTGATGTTTTTCACAATAAATCAATTGAATTATTTGAAAAACTTTTAGAGGAAAATGAAATTATAGTTATAAATAATCTTGTTATTAGTGAATTAATTACACTTGCAAACATTAAGTATAGTGATTACAAACAATCTTTTACTCTCTTTATCAAAGAATTTCTCAATACTAATAAATTTTATTTTGTACATTATATAGACCAAAGTGAGTTTGCAAGCATTCTTGATATATCGCTTAGTAACGATATCTCTTTTACAGATAATTCAGTAATACTAACTTCTTTAAAATATAAAAACCCACAGTTGATTAGTTACGATAAAAACCAACTTAAAATCTTTGCACAATACAAAAACGACATTTTAAATCAAAAAAGCTTCTTAGTTGAAGATAAAAATTCTAAAAAATACCCTGCAAGAAAGAGACATAAAAAACTATAACGAACTGATTTTTGAAAGCAATAATTTATTTAGCTCTTTTGCCCTATCAACAGTATCTGATTCTACATAGCATCTTAATTCAGGAGCATTTCCCGATGGTCTTAGTTGAAAAATATCACCATTTTCCATAGTTAGCCTTAGTCCATCCGTTTCATTAACCTCTACCACCATACCTCCTATCCCCTCTAAAACAGAACCTTCTAATGTCATTTTTGATTTTACAATATTGGTTAAACTAGATAGTAATTCCTTACTTTTTTCTGTAGGAAATTCTTTAAGCCTATCATTGTATGTAAATCTTTTTGGCAAATTGTCAAAGAGTTCACTTATCAGCTTGCCTTTACCTATTGATAATGCCAAAACAGCAAGAATTGGCAATAAAGCATCCCTTGTCATTAAAGGCTCTAAAATCCTACCCTCTTTTTCTACTCTAGAACCTAAAACAAATCCTCCATTAGCTTCAAAACCGACAACTATTCCTTCTGGATTATCTAACATACCTTTAATTACATAAGGGGAACCTATTTTTGTTCTAAGAACTTTACTGAACAAGCCACTCTTCTCTATTGCTGTATTACACATTACTGGGCAAACAACAGTATTTGCACCTAAATAACTTGAGACTAAGGTGTCCAAAACATCTCCAACAATAATTTCGCCTAAATCGTCTCCAACCATTGGTCTATCTCCATCTCCGTCTGCAGAAACTATCGCATCAAAGTCGTATTCTTTTTCCCAATTTTTATATAAAACTCTATCCTCTTCCCTTATTGCATCTGTATCAATTGGAATAAATTCTTCTGTAAAACCTAATTTAGTAACCTCTGCACCAAAGCTTGTAAGTATTTCATAAAATACTTCGCGTGTTACAGACGAATGACCGTACAAACCAATTCTTTTTCCAGACAAATATTTTTGAGGAAAGAAATCTAAATATCGATTTACATAAGCGTTTTTAACAGTAGGATCTTCTTTTAGTTCCACATTTGTTATTACTGGATTTTCATCTTGAATAATCTCATTTTTCAAGTCCTTCTCATCATCTTTCAAAAGTTCTCCATTTGGTTTATTAAATTTAATTCCGTTTCTATCAAAAGGAATATGGCTGCCTGTAACCATTATGCTCGGGTATTTGTGCAAGAATCCATAATAGCTTAAAGCTGGAGTTGGAATGTTACCTCCATAAATAACTTTGTATCCTTTTTGTATACAAGCAGATGCAATTGCGTTCAAAATTCTTGGAGTACTTGGTCTTCTATCACCTGCAAGTACAATAGTTTTTTCTAGATTTGAATATCTTTTTTCTACAAATTGTATAAAAGATGTTGTGTATAAAAATGCAACTTGGTCTGTAATATCTGCAGCAAGAGCTCTTACACCGCTTGTGCCAAAACTAACTCCTGTTTGAGCAATTAAATTATTTAAAGTCATATTTGTAAATTTAAAATGTATGGATATAATAGACCTACAAATTGGTTTTTTAAAGTAAAATTCTTATATATTAGTTCTTGCTATGAAAATAATTATTTTTGCTGGTGGCACTGGTAAACGATTTTGGCCAGTTAGTCGAAAATCTTCTCCTAAACAGTTTTTACCTATTGTTAATGATAAACCTCTACTTAGACTTAGGTACGAAGTATTAAAACAAGGTTTTAAAGATGAAGATATTTTTATTAGCACAGGAGTGCAATACGAAAAAGAAGTTAAAAGCATTGTTCCAGAACTTCCTGAAAGAAATATAATTCTAGAGCCAGAAATGAGGGATACTGGCCCAGCTGTAAGTTTGGCAGTTAACTACGTTGATACACTTTACCCAGGCGAACTAATATCTGTTCAGTGGTCAGACCACTTAATTAAGAAACCTGATATTTTTATTAATTCATTAAGAGAGGCTGAAAAGATTCATAAAGAGAACGGGAAAATAACATTAATTGCAGTTCCTGCCAGATTTCCCTCTCCACATAGAGGGTATATTCAATTTGGTGAGTTGGTAAACTCAGTTTCTGAGGGTTTGGATCTTCATAAATTTGTTAAGTTTGTAGAAAAACCAACAAAAGAAGTTGCAGAAAGCTATATTAATGATGGGCACTATGGGTGGAACCCTGGTTATTGGAACTTAACAGCTGCACAATACAATTCGAAGTTGCAAATTTCAAGGCCAGAGATGTATAAGGTAATAAAAGAGATTAGAGATAGCAATTTTGATAAAGAAGTAATGGAACAGTTTAGAACTCTTGAAAAAATATCTGCAGATTATGCTTTTGCCGAATACTTAGAGCCTCAAGATGCAGAGGTGTTATTAACTGATATGGGCTGGAGTGATGTTGGTGAATGGATAGCCTTTAAAGAAGCGTTGGAAGACGCTTCTAATGGGAATGTGGTTAACGGACACAGTTTTGATATGGGATCATCTGACACACTTATTTACAATACTCAATCTGATAAGCTTGTTGCAACAATAGGACTTGAAGGAATGATTGTAGTTAACACCCCAGATGTATTGGCAGTTTTCCATAAGGATGACAATACTAGGATCAAAGAATTCTTGAAGAAGATGGAGGAAGAGGGGTTTGATAAGTACTTATAACCAATCGCATCTTAAGAACTCTATTTTGCCTATGCACGGTTGCATAAATATTTTTATATAGCTTTCTATTGTCATGCCATCTGGGTGTAAAAGTCCGCGCCAATATTGTTGCATTTGAAATAAGTTTAAAAACATCAACAAACCAATAATTACAAAACCTATTAAAATGTAGTGTCTTTGCTTTCTTGCTATCAACCAGTCTACAAAGAATCCTAGGGGCAATGCAAAAAATACTGCAAATTCAGTAAAAGCTCTATGGCCAAAAGAGAAACCGTAACTCCACGCCCACCAAGCCGAAACAATAAAAAGTTGAATAAGCAATACACTTAAAAATGGGTATCGATGTTCTACTCTTTTTTTAAACATTAAAATAAACCCTGGGATTGATAGTAACAATATTGGAGTCCAAAAGAACAAACCTTTTCTTGCACTAAATAAAACATTTCCTACTTCTGGATGTAAAATATTGAAAGTTTCGTATGCATTATACGAATAAGATGATACCAGCGGGCTTCCGGTAACTATATACCAATAAATAATTTGTGGTAAAAATAGTAATATTGCAAAACCGGCAAAAGTTACAAAACTTTTTGCATAGCTTTTTAAGAATTGTTTTAATCCTAAATTCTGGATTTCTTTAATTAATGGATATAAAAGCAAAATTGAGATTATTACATTAGTTTGTCTAACCGAAATTATCAGGCCAATTAAACCTCCTAAAGTAGCCCAATAAGATAGTTTGTTTTTATAATTTTCAAACTCGATTACAAAATAGGTAAATATAGAAAATAGTGCAAAGCTGTATACGTGGCTAAAAGATGGGTCAAAGGTAGAATAGTGTAATAAGTTTGTACCAAAAATTACTAAAGTTAGAGTAATTAAAGTGACTTTATTTGATAAGAACTTACCTAAGATTTTTTGTAAAAAAATAATGCCTAAAGAAAAATAAAAAATTGAGGCAATACTTGGTACTAAAGAAAAAATGCCTTCAAAATAGTTGTTTCCATGAATAAATATTGAATTAATCAAATCTGCTCCTAAGAAAAATGGGAGCATTAACAAAGCCTCACCAATCGGATATTTATTTATATAATTACCATTTTCTAAAGGTAATAATCTACCTTGTGCATTTTGTTGCTCGTTTTCTGCTAAATTATTTAGCACCGCTACTCCTTTGATATCTTGGTATTTTAAGATTTGAGGTAAATATACGTAGTAACCAAAGCCATCAGAAGAGATTGATTTCCACTTTGGGCTAACTATTCTTATTCCTAAAGCTACAGATATAGAAATAAATATAACAATTATTAGAAAGTATTTAGGTTGTATAAAATATTTGCGCATTAAAGATTATTTAATTATTACAAAAATATACCACATTCTTTTTGCAAAACCTATGTACTGAACTTATAAATACTGATATTATGGTTATCGATTTACATCAAATTCCAATAATATGCAGCTAATTAATAAATTAAAGAAATTATTTTTAACTAAAGAGTTTAGAAACTTTTTAGTAGGAGGTATTACAGCTTTTTTAGTAGATTTTGGACTTCTTACTTTTCAAACCTATATTCTAAATTTCAAACTTGAATTGTTAGGGTTTGTATTTATTCCAAATGTGATATCTACAACATTAGCACTAATCTACTCTTTCTATTTTCAAAAATATATCTCGTTTAAAGGCAATCAAGAGGCTACAAAAAAACAATTTCCTAAATTTGTTTTTGTTAGCATTTTCAATTTAGTTTTATTTGGAGTTATAGTATTTGCTATCTTTCTTGACTTGCATATTCCAATTCCAATCACTAAACTAATTACGACGGGAATGCAAATGTGTTCCAGTTTTATACTTTATAAGTTTTTTGTATTTAAAAAGATTTAATTAATTTTATGAATAAGCTCTCTATCGTTATTCCAGCTTGGAATGAAGAAAAAACATTAGCGCAATTAGTTGAAAAGGTTATATCAGTCCAATATCCCCATGTAAGTGAAATGGAAGTTATAATCGTTAATGATGGAAGCAAGGATAATACCTGGGCTATCATGCAAGATTTAGAGAAAAATAACCCTCAAGTACATGCCTATTCTAACGAAAAGAATTCAGGTAAATCTCAAACTGTTAGAAATGGTATTTTGAAAACTACGGGTGATGTTGTTGTAATTCAAGATGCAGATTTTGAATATGAGCCTAACGAAATTTGTGACTTATTAAATTTAATGCAAGAAAAAAGTCTAGATGTAGTTTACGGAAATAGATTTGGAAAGAAAAATAAAGTTATTTATTGGCAAAATTATATTGGCAATAAGTTCTTATCTTTTGCTTCTAATGTGTTTACCTACCCTAGGATCAAAGTTTGGATTCCAGACATGGAGGTTTGCTACAAACTAATGAATGGGGAGGTTGCAAGGGCTGTAGGAGGCAACATTACCTCTACAAGTAGATTTGGGTTGGAACCTGAGCTAACTGCTAAATTATCAAAATATAAATTGAATGGAAAACATTTAAAGTTCGGGATAGTTTCTATAAGCTACTTTCCAAGATCTATTGCAGAAGGTAAAAAAATGAGCGCATTTGAAGATGGATATAAAGCAATAAAAGAGATTGTGAAGTTTAATATGTAATTGATTAGTGAAGTAGGGTTGCAAAAACTTATAAAATATTCTCAACCAATTTAATATAAATTGAGATTAAAAATATACTTTATTAAGGGCAATACCTCGAAATGGATAAATTTAAAGATACTTCGAATAATGAATACATTAAACATCCCCAAGTCCTAAAAATAGAAAGTTTGCTTGAGTATGTTGCAGACAATGGGCCTGTAAATTTCATAGTGGCTTTAGGTCATAATTGGGATAAATCTACATCCATGCCCGGTATTTTAAGCATTCCTTCAAAAATAAATGCAATTACTTCATATTTGCTTTGGAGGCTAGGTATAACAGAAAAGATTATTTTTTCTGGTGGATCAACAGTAGGAGGCGGTGGTAAAACTGAAGCAAGGGCTATGCAAGAATATGTAAGAAGTTTATTATATAGCACTTCTGTGGGGCCTGATATTACATCTGCTGAGCTTTTTGCGTTAATAAATAAGTTTGAAGATGCAACAATCTTAGAAGAAACTTCATATGATACCTATACAAATGCTCAGGAGGTAAAGAAGGTAATACCAGAACCTTTAGATGAGGCAGATAAAAAAAGTTATGGGCTACTTTCTGTTGGGTATCACCTAATCCCTAGGGCATTACCCATATTCGAGGCAAATGGGGTAACCAACTGTAGATTGGGACTGGCATCTGATAATTTACTAAAGGAAATATTTGAGTTATTAGAAAAAGATCTAGGACGCTTACCAGAATATTCAAGAATCAATGGACATATTAAATATTTGATTGAGGATTATATAAAATTCTTGCTATTCCCTATTCAAAAAACTGAAGAGGGGAAAATTAAAATGCGAGCACATGGTCCAGAATACCATTTAATGGCTGCAACTTTACAATCATTGACTGGAGATTTAACCGGGCAAAAGCTTAATAACAAAGCATCTAAAATGAGAGTACCAAATTCATAGGCTTGTATTGAAGCTACTTCCTACCCACAGCCCATAAATTCTTTCCTATAGGGGATTTAACAAGCTTCTCTTGAGTTTTAATTAATGGAATTATGTATTTATCATAAATACCTACTTGTTTTGTACCTAAATCCTTCCGTTTTAAGATTCTAAAACTAAATAACCAAGGTAGTATGCCAATAATGTCAGAATATCTGATCATTTCAACATGAAAACCCGCATCCTCTAATTTTTTTCTTAAGTCTTTTTTAGTATATCTTCTATAGTGTCCGACCTGCTCATCAAAAGAACCATATATCCACGGTAATGCTGGTACATATATACAAACATACCCTCCTTTTCTTAAAGATTTATACACATGTTTTAATTCCTCAAAATCATGTTCAACATGTTCAAGAACATTTATATATAATACTGAGTCCAAGTTCTCTCCATTACCTTTTATTGTATCTTCAAAAAATCCATTATATGTTGATATTTTAGTATTTGATTCTACATGCTTTTTTAGTAATGGATACATCTCTTCTGAAGGCTCAACTGTCAAAATAGAACTTGGATTTTTTTTAAGAATATAATCTGTAAAAGTTCCAGATCCAGCACCAACTTCTGCAACATCTCCTTTAATATATTTCCCAAATTCAGAAATAATCCAGTTATAGTAGTTTTTAGCAGCTGACATTGCTTCCAAATCCCTACCTATATAATTTTTTTGATCTTTTGTTACTTTCATATTAAAAATTTATATGTATTGCTGATAAACAGAGAAATGATATCAATCAACTATTTAAGTGAGATTTTATCAAAATGGTATTCTGTTAGTACTAATCAAAATAATAGTATTCGTGCTTATTGTCAATCAGGTTTTTTGGGATGGTTTTTATTATTAACTTACTTTATTAAACTATTACTTCGTTAATATGAAAATTGCATTCTAAATTGTATAAGGACCATTTTGAACAAGCAAAACAACAAACTTTACAATCACAAATACTAAAACTACTAAGTCTAACCTCTTGAACTGGGTAAATATCTTTAAGTATCTACTAAATATTAATATTATTATGAATTGTATAATTAGCAGAATGTTATAAGTTAACCTCTCGAAGTAACTCCCTAGAAGAAAGTAAAATATAGCAACTATTCCTAGCAGGATAAAATATAAACTTAGATTTTTAGTTATAACAACTCTCTTTTCTTTTTTCAGAAATAGTACCCCAAACAATAAAACTATTATAAGTACAAATGAAACAATAAATTCAAGAGATATAGATCTAAGGAAATCGTTAAAATGCAGAGTTATAGCATGCACTCCGGGAGATAAACCTTCTTTAAATGCATCAAAAATCCATACAAATTGCCTATAGCCATCTGATGCTAAGTTAAAGTAATTACCTGTTCTCACTCTAACCAAGATTGGCCAAATCAATGTTGGAAATAGGGAGATAATTAGCGCAATCAATAACGGTATAAATTTAAAGATATTTAATCTTTTTAAATTTATTCTATTGTGAACAAAGATAATACCTAATGCTGCAGGTATTAAGACAAAACTAGGGTAAAAAAGGCAAAACAAACCAGTTATAACTGAAACAAAAAAAATAGTTTTATTACTAAAATCTTTCTCAATCCCTTTTACAATTATATATATTAAAATAATTGGAAGTACTACATTAAAAATTTGTTGATGCGGGGTAAATATAAATGCCTTTACCACAAAATTAGTTACTAGTCCTAACGACCCTGCTAAAATTAATAACTTGCTAAAATTTTGAGAAATTCCTATCTTAATAAAAAGAAATACTCCTGATAATAGTAATACAAAATTAAAAAGCACAAATCCTAAAAAATAATTTAAATTTATACCTGTTTCTGCAATATATTCAGGTATATTAATAATATTCGAAACAACAATAAATGGAATCGCAAATAATATACCTACTGGTATTATTCCCGGTCTACTTTGAAGTAACTCCCCTTTACCTAAGACACTTTTTGGGTTTAGAGCTAAATTCACTAATGCACCAGAGTCGCAGTTTAATGTAAACCCAGTATTTTCAGTAATATGTACATACATCCCACATATAGAATCTTGACTACGTGGGGGAGGCGAGAATAGAAAACTGAAAGGTAATGAAACGAATAAAAAAGATATCAAAATTAGCAGTATGTTTTTTTTTCTCAAAAACTTAGTGGTTAAAATTAAGGCTTTACTTGTCGCAGTCATTGTAGTAAAAATATTGATAGGTAATTATAGTTAATTAGAACTTAAACAGCAATTATTATGCATTTAAATAACATAAAGCATTTTTTAGGCAATAACAGTACATTTATTTTAATTTTCATTGTTTCGTTGTTCGTATTTTCAATGTGGTTAGTGGCTTTCTATCCTGGAATAATGACACCCGATTCTAATGATCAGTGGACCCAAGCAGCAAATTTCGCATTTGACAACCATCACCCCTATTTTCATACGCTAATAATAAGTATTTTACAAAGAATTTGGAATAATCCTGCAATAGTTGCAATAGTACAGATAATCATTGCATCTATCTTGCCGGCCTACCTTTTATCATTCTTAATTAAAAAGGGGTTAAATCGATTTTTAGCCTTAATTCTATTTGTAATATATGTATCATCTCCTTCAATTGGAATCTTTAATGTTACATTATGGAAGGACATACCTTTTAGTCTTGGAATACTAGCTATATCTACTCTGTTTTTAGTTCATTATCTAGATGGTTTCCCCAAAAGTAGAAAAAAATTATTGTTATTCTCAACACTAATTACAATAATCGCATCTTTAAGACATAATGGAGTCTTGTTTATATTTTTGATACCTGTTGTTTACTATTTTTTAAAAGTCACAAATTGGAAAAAATCACTTGCTATATTTTTAATAAGTTTAGCAATCTTTTTGTTTATACAATTTCCATTAGCAAGCATTTTAAAAGTTTATAAGCCAAACTTTATAAACAGCGTAAGTCTTATTCATATGACCGCGGGAGCAATTGTTGGAGGATATCCAATCACTGAAGAACAAACCAAGGTATTAGAACAGCTTATCTCGGTTAAAAGCATAAAAGAAAAGTATGATTGTAGGAATGGTAACTCTCTTTACTTTCATAACCCTGATTTCAATATGAAAGTTTTAGAGGACCCTAACTATAAAAGAGAATTTGATGCATTGGCTATTGGAATTATTAGAAGAAGCCTACCTAGTGTTTTAGCAAATCGAGCTTGTGCTTTTGCAAATATGATAGGACTAAATTCACTGGTATTTTTTTATGGAGAGCCTGGAGTTCCTGATTATATGAGAGAAAATCACAACTTACCTACTTATAACCCAAATATATTTAGTGATATATTGTTAAAGTACACAAATTACACTTTTAAATACAAGATACCTGAACATCTTTACTGGAATATTTTTGGCTATATTATAATTACAATTGGGACCTTTGTTATAAGAAGAAATAAGCTTACTTTAGGATTTGCCATTATATCGTTATTCAATTTGTTGCCGCTATTAGCAGGTGGTGTGGGTGGAGACTATAGATTCGTTTATTCTGTGCATATAACCGGAATATTTGCTATTGCACTTATCTTTTTACCTAAACAAAGTGGGAGAGAAGAAACCTTAAGTTGGAGAGAAAAATAGCACTAAAAGATTTTCGTTAATCCAACCTTATGGGTTGAGATTGAATAATTTTATCAAGCTCATTCATAAATCTCGTTCTTGCAAAATCTAGACCAAAAACCTCTATAGTTTGATTAAATATTTCGGAATTATCCCATTTGTGTTTAACAAACTTTTTTAATACCTTAACATACTCTTCTTCATCTTTCTTAGTCAGGCTTTTGAAAGGTGGTTTCTGTTCAGAAAATGGGTTGAAATCTATTGGTTCAATATCAACAAGCATTCCTGTTTTGCCCTCAATAACTGCCTCTGACATTGCACCAACATTCGTAGTGATAACTGGCAGCCCAAATGACATTGCTTCTGTAGCAACCAAAGAGATGCCTTCAACAAAAGAACTAAAAGCTATGCCATCTAGTTTA
This sequence comes from uncultured Candidatus Saccharibacteria bacterium, assembly GCA_965230975.1. Taxonomy (GTDB): domain Bacteria; phylum Patescibacteriota; class Dojkabacteria; order J137; family J137; genus JBGSZB01. The sequence goes on along the minus strand of OZ246402.1, from coordinate 257,486 downwards.
GAAAAGAACTCACCTCCAGTGATTTGACCAGGACCACCTATGGAACCTATATATTCAATATTTGGATTATCTTTAATTTCATTAAGAAACAACTCCTTATATTCTGGTACATGCTCATGAATAGGTCCTGCTAATACTAATTTTGTATTTGGCATTATTTTGTTAAATTGTTTAAAAATCTGAACAAGCCCCAATGTATTCTTTTCTGGGCTTATTCTACCAAGATATCCAAGTACAAACTTATTAGGATCTACATTTTTATTTTTTACTATCTTAGGATCTTCATTACCGTTAAAGTGGGGGTTATACAGAACACTGACTCTTTCCTCAGGGTACCACGGTACTTTATCTAAGAACTTGTCTCTAACAAGTTTGCTTATACAAAATATATGATCAAATAAAACTGTATCTGGACTATTTTGAAACGTTTCTAACCAACCGGAAAGGTGTTCGTGAAGTATAAAGCTTATTCTGGCATTAGGATTAGCTTCTTTAATAAACCTGATATTGGGAAATGTCTGTGCTAAGTAAATGTATTTATGTCTTAGCATTTGATAACTCAACACTCTTCCCTCCCCTACCTTAAAATCCTTTTTTAAAGAATCAGCTATTGGGCCAGAAGCTTTATTAAAAAATACTTCTACATCATACTTTTCAGCTGCAAATCTAACATGCTTTTCAAAAACTTTTTCTGTACCCCCTACTAAACCTAAGTTCAGCGCAAATGCAATTTTATCTGAAGGCCAATTCCTATTAATAAATCTATATACTGCTGGCACTAACTTTCGTTTAATAATTGCAAATATAAGGTCTAAGATAAATCTAAGAATTAGTAAAGGCGAAATTAGCAATAACCAAGGTTTCTTGAAAAAGGAGAATATTAAATTACCCAATTTAAACTGATATGAGTTTTGTAATTGACTTAGTCTATCTTTATTATAAATTAAATCTGTTTGTAATTTGATGTAGTCTTTTTTTTCCATAATTATTTATAATTTTACAGTTTTAGAAATTTATTAATAAATGATAAAAATTTATATATCTTTTTCGATTTAATTTTTTTAAGCTGAGTCTGTGTAATGACTAATTCTTTTTCAAGCTTATTAAACGCGTCAGTAATATAATCAATATGTTGGTTTTTTAAATCTAGTTCTTTAAATACTTGAATGTAATTCAATTGTAAAGCAGTTATAACCGAATCGCAGTTTTCTCTGTATAGTTTTATGTGCTTCTTTTGAAGAATTGAAAAGAGATTTTCAAAATTTTGAATGCTCTTTGTAACCATCGAACCTGACCTTACTCTATAATTAAATAGGGGTTCCTTAATAACCTGCCAAGTAAATCCTTTCTCAATAATACTAAGCCACAGATCCCAATCCATGTATCCAGTGAATTTAATGTCGTAACCTTTTACTGATTCAAATGCATCTTTTAGAATCAAAGAGGATGTGTGGGCACTATTCTTAACCAACATAGTAGGAATATTCGGTAAAGGAATATCTACAAATGAGCTGCTATTACCAAAATGCTGGTAATCAGTAGTTACAAAACCTAGCTTCTCTGATTTTGAACTCAAAAAAGTGTTCACTGTTTTTTTCAAATAGTCACTTCTCAAAATATCATCCCCGTCTAAAAAAAGAATGTACTTAGCATCGCTTTTTGAAGCTGCAAAATTCCTAGCTTTAACTACACCTTGATTCTCTAGGTCTAAAATGATTAGATTGGGAATATTCTGTGATTTATAAAATAACACTCTTTCTTTCGATAGTTCTTCAGTAGAACCATCATTAACCAAATACACATCAAAATTATCATAGTCCTGCTGCAAGGCAGAATTCAGGGCGTCTGCAATATACTCCCCTAAATTATATAAAGTTACAATTATCGAAACCTTAGGTGAATTCATAAATTTTCTTAAATCTTATAATTATAGTATTTAATATACCAATCAAGAAACAAATTTACACCTTCTTTAGCATTAATTCTTGGTTTATAACCCGTTTTAAATCCAAATTTTAATATATCTGCATAAGTAATTGGTAACTCAGTGGTTGGTGCTTTTGTATCTTCAATAAACATTTCTTGTTTACTTAGTTACAACTTTCTTTATTACCTTAATATACTCCTTAGCACATTCTTCCATAGAGTATAAATGTGCATTATTCAGAGAATTATTTTTATATTCATCAAAATTTAAAATTAATTCCTCTATCTTTAATGCTAATCTTTCAGGATTAATATCTGAATCTAGTTGAAAAAGATCACTACTTACTTCTGCTAAAAGATTTGTATTGAAAGATAATAATTCTGGCATAGAGCCGCTATTAAGACCGACAACGGGTAGTCCTATTGAGATTGCTTCTATAACAGAATTAGGGCACACCGGATTAATAAAAGAATAAAGAAAAATATCAGATTTAGCTAAATAATCTATCATTGAGGAATGATCAATATTTTTAAAATGTTTTACAAATCCTCTTTTTAACAGAGGTTTCAACTTTTCGTTGGTCACTTTTCCAATAATTGTAAATTCAAATTTATATTTGTTCTCTAAAAGATCTAATGCTTGTATAAGAGGACTTAACATATCTTCGTTTCGGAAATTACCTGTGGTAACGAATCGAATACAGGAAGTATCTAACTCTTTTTTTGTAGGCTGAAATAATTCTTTATCTGCCCCATTTATTATTATCGAATATTTATTAGATGATTTGGGTCCAAGCATCTCGAAACATTGTCTTTTTCCATAGTCACTTTGAAAAATAATGTAATCGGCAAAGTTATCGTATATATACTTGATTGATTGATTAAACTCTACTTGTTGAGCTGTATGCTTGGAAGGGTAAAAGACTCCATCCAACCTTTGTATTATCTTTATATTTTTATCTTTAAGTTCTGATAGTCTGCCTTTTGGATACTCTACCGGAAACAATATCACGTTTGAATTTAAATCAATATCGACAATTTCGATTTCCGGATTAGAGTCTATGTACTTCTTTAAGTTCATTAAAAAAGTTTTGGGTCCTCCTGTATAATTTTCAGTATTTGGTAAATATATTTTGATCATTTAGTAAATATATAATGGTATAGAAATTATATACACAATTATGAAATAAATAAGTAATAAAACAGAAGTTTTTACCTTGTTTTTAAGATAAATACTTAAACTTAAAAATGGTAAATAAAAAAAAGCACCTAAATATATGAATTTTACAATTGAGTTCTTGCCCGCCTCTGTAAATATGAAAGATGAGTATATGGTTAGTGTAGTAAAACTAACTAGAAATAAAATAATTAGTAAATTTTGAATATCTATAAAAGACTTCCAGTCTTTCTTTCGAATTGATTTTATAAGTATCCAAATTCCACTTCCAAAATAAATTAGTGTTAATGGTATTGTCACTAATAAGACTACTTGTTTTTCTTTTACTTCATTATCAACGCTTCGAGGACCGGAAAAATATAACCAGTGATCTCCCCACATATCGTTTATTAATCTAGGAAAATATGCGTTATTGTAGTTTATTACCGAATATACAGCTGCATAACCATAGGCCTTAGTTATTTGATCTTTATCTTTGTTAAGTATGTAATTCCCATCTTGCAAAATATAAGTATCTAAGTCTAAACCTTTTGAAACTATAACAGGGTAAATCTTTTCTTCATATAAAAGTTTATCTATCGACTCAGGATTAAAATTCGTAAAACCTCCATAAATAGTTTGCCTATTTGGTAAGGTAAACATTCTGTCGAACTCAAAATTAAATAACATTTCTAATTTGTAAGATAAGGGTCTGTAAGTTTCATAAATCTCATATTTTTTTACATACATATCGGATGTAGCATAGCTTGTTGGGCTTCCAGTGCTAATTATTCTTATTATGTAGAAATTAAATGCTAAAGTTATTACTATTAAAATAAATATTGAATTTAAAATAGTCTTTTTTATTTTCAATCTGCTCAATGGGAAAAGTATCTTCCAACTACCTAAACTAAGGAATAGTAAACAAATAGGTAATAGTAAATGTCTGCTGTTACCGATTCCGATTAGTAACAACCCCCAAACTATTTTTCTCCAAGTTGAATGATGTATCTGTCTTAAAAAATCGTAGTAAAACCAAAAGTAGATTAATAAACCTAACGAAATGAATGCAAGATGATCTGCTCTAACCATTAACAAACCAAGATACTGGTTAGGAATTATAAAAAATAATAAAGTGAAAATAAGCTTATTTAAGTTACTCAGTCCCAATTTTTTTAATAGTCTGAATACAACCAGATACCAAACAGTTAAGAACCCGATTAAGTGCAATATTCGAGCTGTTAAAAAAGGATTAAAGTCTACTTTAAGTAAATATTCTGCCAGAAAATGTATTTTCCCAATAATTATGTAATAAAGTGGTGCGTTATATGAAAATCTAAAATTATCAGGTGTGACTAAATTAATGTTGAAGGGTTTTGAGTAATACTCTAACACTTCTAGATGTGCAAAATAATCATAAGAGTCTTCAAATTTATTAGCAAAAACGTTATGGACTAGAATCAGTAATGAAATTAACGCAAAACCAAATGTTGCATATTTAAATAACTTGTCCCAATTAATTTTTATATCCATTCTAGTGAAATATTCTTTATTTTATTTCTAGCTATTTTTGCTCTTATAGATTTATCTTTGTCAATTAAATTCTGGATTTTATGTGCATGTGTTTCTGCCACAATTAAGTCAACTAACTTATAAGCACCTGTTTCAATTAGTTTATCAAGTATTTCATACTCTGCACCCTCGACATCAATTTTTAAAAATTTTACTTTATGATTTAAATCCTGTATAAACTTGATTAAATCAACAACCTCAATATCAACAAAATTTTCTTGATTAACATTTGGTTTCTCTACTAATATTGAAGAACCTTGGGACCAATAAACAGGATTATCTTCAGCGTTTTTATGTAAAAATAGTTTAATCTTTGTTGATCTATCCCAAACCCCTTTATTAAACAATGTCACATTATTTAATAATTCTGTATTACGCTTTAATTCTGCAAATGCGTAAGGATTTGGTTCAAAAGAATAGACTTTAGCTCCTGTGGCCGCTAGTTGGGTGGTTATTGTTCCAACATTCGCACCGCAATCAATAACAATATCCTCTGGGTTTATTTTTTTTAAATATGCATCAAAATCAAAATTCTTTGATTTCAAATTTATTATTTTTTTCAAAAGATTCATTCAACTTACTTAAAATATAAAATTAGTATCCATCCAAACTTTATAGATGGATTCGTTTAGTGAGCCTACATCATATGCTTTTATATTATGTTTAGTTGATAACTCGTGAGCTAATACCGTAGCAGTAGGACCCGCTTGTATAATAACTAAATCAAAAGTATCTTGTCTCTCTAAAATACTTTCTAAGATTTCTTTATATTTTGAGAAAGCATTTGTTGAGGGAACAAAATAAAATGTAGCATCCTCATGACTTTGAATAACTCCCTCTTCTATTAAAGTCCTAAAAGATTTGCTCATAAGGGGATTTTCGGGACAAACAAACAATATTCTCTTATCTTTAAACAGTCTTTTATATAACTCAAATACTATTTCTAAATTTGCTTTTTGATACTCCTTATAGTAAAACCCAATGTAAAATACTGTTGCATCACCTAGTATTGGATTTTTAAAAATTCTTCTTATTTCACGAAATTTTCCTTTGTAGAAAATTTGTTCATTTTTTCTTTCTAAAATACCTATGTCATTTGCTAACTTAATTGTTTCGAAGCTATCGTAAACTTTGCCAGTTCTTCCATATTTTACAATTACCCTATATTTTGACTCATCAACAAAACTATTATTAAATGAAACTAGTATTTTATCGTTCTTTGTAGTTAACACTTTTAACAGTTTGTCTTTTAAATCATCTGAATACTCTTGAAAATGAATTCCTTTATGATCAAATGCAATAGAACATTCCCCATCTCCAAATCTAGAAATTGATAAATTATTATCTATAAGATAATTTAAGGTTTCAAATCTATCCAGTCTTTTTAACTGGAATCTTTTTAGTCCTAGGTTATTGGTTATTTTTGTTATGGCGTTAATCATGTCTTTTGAAGAAAAATTATCATTTCTTCACCTTCTGGTATGATCTCTTTAAGATTTTCTGTTTTGTCAACATAAATTGGATTGAATTTTAATTTAATCTTAGAAAGTATAGCGTTAACGGCCTCAACATTTGGAATAGCTGTTGTATGCTTTCCAAAGGTCTCTGACTCTAAAGGGAAACTAATATAAACAGCTCCTCCTTTTTTAGTAACTCTTAAAAATTCACCTATAACTTTTACTGGATCAAGGCAATGTTCAAGTGTATGCCTGCAATATACAAAATCAAATATTCCTTCTTTAAATTCTAAATCATGAACATCTCCCTTTACTGCCTTTCTACCACGTTCATTGCAATAATTTACATATTCATCAAATAATTCTAAACCTGTTACATTAGTGTAACCAAGAGAGTTTAAAAACTCTATTGTCCAACCATCCCTGCAACCAGCATCTAAAATTTTAATCTCATTTCCTTTTAGCTGACCTTTTGTTATTCCTTCCGATTCTTTTACAGGTATATTAATTCCTAATCGTATTAGTTCTGGAATTATATAAGTAAACGACGATGTAATCTTCAATCTCGAATCCAAAAACTCTTTTGGATCTGACCTGTATTGTATCTTTTTATAATCATCGTAATTATCAAACACAGTTGACTTAAAAGGCTTAGATATTTTAAAAAAGTTTTTCATTGTTAGTTATTCGTTAATTAAACTCCATTCTTGATTTGTATCTATAAATCCTCTTTCATAAGTTTTTCCATCTGACTTAACCTTAAATACAAAATCGATTTTAGACTTAATGAAAGTTTCTAAAGTCTTATTATTTCTGAAAGTTAATGTTCCAAATTTATAAACTCCTGCATTAAGATTATGCTTTTCTAATTTTAAGACAGCTTTATAGTTACCAGGTTTCAAATTTTCAAACCTTATATTTATATCGCTAAATGCGTTTATACAATAAACATCAAGATTATCATCTCTTACTATTGGGAGATTAATACTTAAGCTTTCGATCATTTGCTTTACCTCAAAATCAATAAAAGCTTTAAGGGATGAACCTAGTTCTAATTCAATAATGCTTTTATTTTCTTCAGATAACAAACCTGCTTCTTTTATTGTTATTGCTTCTGTGTCAAATGTATTCATTACTTTATTTAACTCTCCTTCCTTTTTCAAAGTTTTTAATCGAATATCTCTAGTAAGTTCTTCAAACATAACTACCCCTTTTGTAACATCACCATTGAACACCACTTTACCTTTATCAATCAAAATAACTTTGTCGCAGAGATTTCTAATTTGCTCCATATCATGACTAACAAAAATCAGAGCTTTGGCGTTTCTTCTATATTCCGCCATTTGTCTCAAGCTCTTATTCCTAAAACTTAAATCTCCAACGCTTAAGATTTCGTCGATCAATAAAATATCTGGTTTACCCTTTATCGCTATTGCAAAACCCAATCTGACTCTCATACCTGATGAATAAGTGGATACTGGAGCATCAATAAAATCTCCAATATCTGCAAAGTCAATGATTGATTGGAATTTTTCATCAATCTCTCCTTTAGTCATTCCTAATATTGTTCCATTTAAATAGACATTTTCTCTTCCTGTCATGTGTGGGTGAAAACCCGCACCTACGGCAATTAGGGATCCAATCGTTCCATTAATTTGAATCTTTCCTTTGTCAGGAGGGAAAATCCCTGTTAGTAATCTTAATAGAGTAGATTTTCCAGACCCATTTATACCTATTATTCCCAATGCCTCACCCTTTTTAAGTTCAAAACTTATATCTTCCAAAGCCCAAAATTCTCCTTTTCTTAACTTTCCAGTATTAGGCGAAATACCTAACATACTTTTCGCAATATCTGCAGAACCATAAATCATACTTCGCTTAATGCTTCTTGAAAATTTTTTATATAAACCGTCAACTTTTATTACTGTATTTTCATCCATAAGTTTAAATCATTTTTTCTATTGCTTTATCTTCAGAGACATAGAACAATCTCCATGCCAACATAAAGAAAACAAAGGACACAATAGATAAAGTAAGAAAAATATTAATATCTTTTAATTCACCTTTAATAATTAAATCTCTAACACCTCCAATTAAATAGGTTAGCGGATTAAGTTCTATCAATTTTTGCAAGAAAGGGCTAGAAACTTGATCTGAATAAACAATAGGAGTTGCGTAAAACAAGAAACTTAAAAAGACTCCAAACAATCTAGGGATATCCGGTGCAACAACATTTATTACAGACATGATTAAACCCATACCTGCTCCTAAAAAGAATAAAGGTAAAATAACGATAGGAAACAAAATAATCTCTATAGGAATTTGAACTCTGAAAAGAACTAATACAATAATATTTAATACAAATGTTGTAAGAAAATTAGCTAAATGCTGAGCTGTTTGCTTAACAAGTAAAGCCTCATGTGGGTATTTAACTTGATTAATAAAACCTGCTCCTGCATCTAATGTTCCCATTGCAGATGAATAGAAGCCAATGAATAACCCCCATAATGACGATCCTAAAAGGACATAAGGCAAAAATGCGATGTCTATTGATCCAGGTGAAAGAATTCCAGTAGCATTTAATAAAACCCATGACGCTACTCCGATTAACGGTGAAATTATTAACCAACTAAATCCAAAAAAAGACTTTTTGTAAGCCATTAAAAAATCTCTTCTAAAAAGTTGCCAAATTAACTCTCTAGATTTAATAATATTTTTTACCATCAATGCCCAAGCTGCGAAAAATCCAACTTTAATACGTTGATTTGGATAATAAACCGTTATTCTTTCATTATTCATATTGATTGTTTGAACAGAGTTATTATATGCTTAACAACGTATACTATCAAATATTAGATATTATTCAAAACGACTTTATGAAAAATATATTAATCTCCGGCGGAGCCGGTTACATCGGTTCTCATATGGTCTATTTACTACTTAAAAGCGGTTTTAAACCCATTGTAATAGACAATCTCTCAAATTCTTCAGGAAAGAACTTAAAGGTCTTAGAAAAGATGTTTAACACCAAAATTGACTTTTACAATATTGACTTAACAAATCAAGAAGAACTTTTAACCTTAAAACTTGATAATATCAATACAATAATACACTTTGCCGCAAAAAAAGCCGTTGGAGAATCTGTAGAAAACCCAATTGAATACTATAGAAACAATGTAGGCGGAACAATTAATCTGCTGGAATGGGCAAAAGCTAATTCCGTAAACAAAATTGTATTCTCTTCTACAGCTGCAGTTTATGGCATGACAGATGACAAACCACTCACAGAAGATTATAAGCCAAGCCCGGAATCACCCTATGCTTGGACAAAATATATGGTAGAGCAAATCTTAAAAGATGCACACAAAGCATTTGGAATAAGCTCTGTAATTTTTAGATACTTTAACCTGGCAGGAAATTTAGAAACAGGAGAAATTGGAGAGGAAGCAGAAAACCCGCAAAATCTGATACCGGCACTAATGATGTCTCATTTAGGATTAAGGCCAATGAAGTTAAAGGTATTTGGAACTGACTACCCTACCCGAGACGGTACTGGCGTGAGAGACTATATACATGTACTAGATCTTGTTGAAGGTCATTTAGCTGGACTAGATTACCTTGAGAAAAATAGCGGTAGTTTCTTATTTAATTTAGGAACTGGAAAAGGCACGACAGTTTTAGAAGTTATAAAAGCCTTTGAAAATGTAACCAAACAAAAACTAGATTACGAAGTAGCACCAAGGCGAGCTGGAGATGTAGTATTTTCTACATGCGATGCATCCAAAGCCAAAAAAGAGCTTTCTTGGGAAGCAAAACGTAATATAGAAGAGATGATTGAGAGCATGTGGAAATGGTATAAAGATAACTACACAAAATAAGTGTTTTCAATCTCTGTAACTATCAATGTGCTTAGTAATTTCTACTTAAGAAACTTTAAACCTGCTTAATTAAAATTCCAGAAAATTTCAAATTGTAAGGTTTTTGTAAGATTTGTAACTTAAACTAATACTAGTTTTGAAAGCTATTGCTGCAGCAATCAAATTAAATATTAGTTTTAATAAATGAAAAAATTATTACTCTTAGCAGTAATGTTTATCTTTGGCATAACAATTGCGCCGAAAAGCTATGCTGCCATTGGTGACTTTCCTTGGAATTATAATGGTTCTAACATCTATTTTAACTCTGGTAACGTTGGTATTGGTACTACTAATCCGGTAGACAATTTAACAATCAATTACTCTACCCCATCAGACTCATTTAGTAGTAGTCAAGGTAAAGCTTACATTGGGGATGGTGCAGGGTCATGGTGGATTGCCGGTACAAAGGGGAAAGATGGTAGGGGCTACAACAATATTGCTACAAATGGATATGTTTCAGACAGATGGTACAGAAGAGAGATCGGTAAAGAAACCTGGGTATTAAGTAGCTTTGTGACAGAAAACAACGCAGGTTATTTTAAAATATTCCATGCCGATCCACAAAGTACTAGTGCCATCACCAACCTTAAAGCACTCTTTTACATTGACCCTTTAGGTAATACTGAAATTAACGGCAAATTAAAAACAAAGCAAGTAACCGTAACTGCCTCTGGCTGGGCTGATTATGTTTTTAGCAAAAACTACAAATTAAAAAGCTTACCCGAAGTTGAAACTTACATTAATCAAAACGGGCATTTACCAAACATACCTAGTTCAGAGAATTTGCAAAAATCAGGTGTAGATTTAGGAGAATTAACTAAACTCCAAATGGAAAAAATTGAAGAATTAACCCTTCATTTAATACAAAAGGATAAAGAGGTTAAATCATTACAGTCAGAAATTGCGCAAATTAAAGCTAAAATTGGTTTATAAAATAAAGGGTGTGGAATTTATTAACTAAACTTCCATACCCTTTTCCCAAGCTAATTCAAACAGTTGCCTTTGCATATCTGCAATTCGTAGGTTGTAAATTTCTAGTCCAAAAATTTCACTATCAGTCCATAAATAATATGCTACAACATTATTATAAATATCTACCTGATGATTAATATCCAAAGTAGTTTTGGGTAAATATTTAGTTCTAAATACAGAATCAACCGAGCTAAGCTTTTGTTCTTCACCAATAGTACTTGCTAAAAAACTATCACTCACAATATCTCTAAATTTTAACTTTCTGGTAATAAATTCCCTTCTCCAGTCTTGTTCAAATTGCTCTCCAACAATCTCTTTTAAACTTCTAAATGTAAATCCCACACACTCTTTATTTGCCCTTAAAGTATTCCAAACCATTTGCTTAACACCCTCTACCCCTTTATATAATTGAACTTTAGTTCCAGATTGATTAATAGTTTCACTAGATGTAATTAATGCAGAAAGTTCTGGCAAAACATTTCTCATCAGTTCTACTTTAGATTCCTGCTCTTTAACAATTAATTCTAATTTATGTGCTCCCACTGGAAATAATAACTTTTTCCCGTCTCTTTTAATTTCATCTATCAAACCAAGTTTTACCAACTCTTCTACAATTCTATATACATTTGTTCTACTTATTTTGCTATTTCTAGATAATTGTAAAATTGTGACACCAGGTTCGTCTAACAAAGATATATATATTTTTGATTGATCAAAACTTAAACCTAAAGAAGCTAAGAACTTAATAATACTGTCTAGATTTTTCATATTTATAATTAGGTAAAAGAAATTAAGCCAGTTGTCTTAATACCGGACATAGTCAGTCTACATCTAATTTAATTATTTGGAAAGCTTAAGACGCTATTAAAACTTTATTGACTTAAAATGAGTTAGCAGTAGTTTAAACACTTTTGAACTCTCTTTAGGAATCCTTTCAAATGTATCTTTATTGTAGGTAAACAAACCATATTGAGCTTTGTATCCTAATTCCCACTCGTAATTATCTATTAAAGTCCAGTGAAAATATCCAATTAGGTTTTTATTTTTTCGATTCCATTCTTTTATAGATTTAAATACAACTTTTAAGAACCCAACCCTCTCATCATCATGATCTGTTAGTAAACCATTTTCAGTTATCATCAAAGGTTTTTTGTATTTATTAAGCTCATCTAGGGCAACCGAAATTGATTCTGCAGGAAAATATTTATAAGACGAGGCACCTGTATTTGTAAAAATCTTTTTTAAATCTGGGAATGTGTTAATACCTTCTCGAGTTAATCCTAAAGAAAATATTCCGTAAAAATTAAATGCTATAAAGTCTATAGTGCTTAATGCTCTATTCAAAAAATATTGGTTAATTAAATACTTTGCAATTTTAGTAAGTAAATAATTAATCGGGTAGGCAAAATTTTTCATTGGTTTAATAACCATATGATTTGTTGCAAAACTGATTTGACTATTTGGAAAATATTTTTTTACAAGTGAGTAAGTTTTTTTATGAGCATCTAACAAATTATGATATTTTTTGTATGCTTTAATAATATTTAGCTCGTAAGGATACCAGGCCTTTACAACATATTGGGAAGCAGTATACACATTTGGTTCGTTGATTGTAATAAAGTACTCTACCCGATTATCCAATCTAGGAATTAAATATTCTAAATATTTTATAAAGTAAGATACGTTAGATCTTTTTAACCAACCTCCCTTTTCTGCAAACCAAATTGGATTAGTAAAATGATGAAGCGTAATTACAGGTGTTATTCCATTATCTATTAAATCTGATATCACATTGTTATAGTGTTCAATCTCTTTATCTTTATAAACTCCTTCCGTTGGGTTTATTCTTGACCATTCAATAGAAAACCGATATGCGTTGCAACCCAAATCTTGCATTATTTTTCTATCAGTCTTATAAAGCTCATAACCATTAATTGCTTTGCCAGAATCTTCAATTTGTTCCAGCATTATTTCTTTTTTATGCCAGTTGTTATAAATATTATCTCCTTCAATTTGATGTGCAGATGATGCAGTACCTACTAAAAATTTGTTGTTTGGGATTCCCAATGATTTCATCATACATATTCTAGCGGGTTTTTATTTTAAAGTCTTGCTGTAAAAAGAATTTTATAAAAAAAAACTATACTTGTAGTTTTTTACCAGCAAATTTCAAATTGTGAACTAAATTGAATTTGTTTGTTACAAAATTTCAATTTGTAAGAATTATGTAAGAATTCACAAATATAATATTTAAATCTACTAAAAATTGTATATTTAAATTATAATGTTATCTATTAAATTATGTTATCTATAATAAAGATGACTGTTAGTTCTACAGAATTTCAGCAAAACGTAGGTTACTACTTAGCATTAGCCGAAAAGGGCGAAGAAATAACTATATCTAAAAGCAAACCAAAAAAGGTAACTTATACTCTTACCTTTAAAAAAACTGATGTGGTTCAAGACAAAGCCCGAGAAGAATATTTATCTAATCTTGAAAAATATAAATTCAAAAGTGGGAAAAAGGGTAGCAATGGACTTAATTTTCAAAGAGAAGTAAGAAGTTAATGACTACATATATTATAGATACAAGTTTTATATTCTCTTTTGCAGATGAAGATGATAGTAACTATCTCAAAGCCAGAGAAATAATGCGGAATCAAGAAAGTAACAGTAAAAATTTAGTTCCATTTATAGTTGCTGCAGAACTTTCTATTGGATCAAACTTTTTTGATTTTGTTTCATTAGCAAGAAGTTTCTCAAGCAAATTCATAAATAATAACGACCAAGACCTAGAATTTCTAAAAACTATTCCGCCTGCAACAGCCCGAAGTTTAAAGGCAAATGATTGTTTAATTTTAGCTTTATGCAAAAGATATAATGCAAAATTACTTACTTTTGACCTTAAACTTGAAAGGGTATACAAAGAGCTTTTAAGAGAGATTATCTAATTGATCCTGAATAACTGTACCAGACATACTAGCTTCAAAACTTTTGGGAATATGAACAAAAGAATATTCTGATTTAAGTTTGCCCTTTTGAATTTCAGACACAATTTTCCAACTTACATAATTACAAAATGAAGTACCAATGGTATTTGTAAATTTTAGTTTTTCCGACTCTTTTAAAAATGGATTTATATTTAGTTTTTCTTGAATAACATCATCTATTTTAGATTTTTTAAACTGATTTACAGTCTCTGTTTCTAAATGTAAATAGTCTTTTCCTTTTCCAGTATAAATTCCCAAACCCAAAATATATTGTGGCTGATCTTTTAAAAGTTTTTCAAGGTATTTATCTATACTTTTTACACCCCAAAGAAGAGTTCTGTGCTCAAAACCTTCAATTTGATATAAAGTTCTAGAAGAAACATTGTGTAGTTGAAAGCCAAATCCAAAAATTCTCATTTTTAATTAGTTTCCTAGTCTAACCAACTTATGTTAAGAGATGTTAAAAGATTCTTTAACTGAGTATATGTTGTATTACAATCAATAGAATGTGCTACAAGCCTTGCTGTTTCAGTATCAATAGCAAGCCTAATCGATTCATCGTGTTCAAAACTTTCCCCTTTGACTTGGATAATCAATACTCCACTCCCCACATTTGTTTCTACATAATCAATAGAACCCTCTTTAAAAAAGGCGTAGATTTGAAATGGATCATCTTCTGCAGTATCAATAAATTGGTCTAAATTTGTCATAGTTTAAAAGTTGTTTGTTCGCCTTTTTTCATATCCTTAATTTGATATTCACCTCTACCCCGCTCGTCTTCTCCAAAAATCACAACATAGTCTGCCTTTATTTTATTTGCGTAATCAAATGCTTTTCCAAACTTTTGCAACTCTAAACCTTGAATTACATTTTTCCCTTCATTTCTTAACTTTTGAGCTAACTTAGAAGCTGGCTCAACAAGTTCCTCTGAAAGCAATGGTAAATAGTAAGTTACTGGTTTTAAGTTTTCTGGTATCAAATTCCAACCTTGTAGAAAAAGCTTGGTTGTTTCATCTCCTGGGGCAAACCCAACAGCAGGGAAAGACTGAGAACCAAATATTCCAGCTAAGCCATTGTATCTACCGCCACCAAATAACGCTCTTGGATTTTCTGGATTTTTATCTGATACTTCAAAAACCATTCCATCATAATAATCAAAGCCTCTAATAATGTTTGGCTGAAAGGCTACCCATTCAGAATATCCTAAGTTATTTAAAGTTGAAATTATTGTTTCGATCTCTTTAAAGCCTTCAGATTCTTTTATTTCTGGAAGGTTTTTAACAAGTTGTTCGCTATTAGTACTTGTCATAAATAGTTCAAGATTTCTAGTTTGGTTAGCAGAAAGTCCTGCCACAGCTAGTCTAGTTCTAATTTCTTCAATTGGTAGTTTTTGCCATTTATCTAAAACTCTAACTACTTGAATTCTTTGAGTCTCTGTTACCTTAGCAATTTCGTTAAGTATGTAATCTATAAGTTTTCTGTTATTTACATTAAGTACAAAGCTGTTTTTTGGAGGATTAAATGCTAATAAGAGTTCTAAAGATAGTCTTAATACTTCAATATCTGCATTTATAGAGTCACTTCCAAACATATCTGCATTTAATTGCCAAAACTCTCTGTTTCTACCTTTTTGAGGTTTTTCGTTTCTAAAAAAATTTGCAATAGAAAAGTACCTAATTGGTTTAGGGCTACTCTCGTAAATTTGAGTGACCATACGAGTTACAGATGGTGTCATTTCGGGCCTTATTGCCATTTCCCGGCCTCCTCTGTCAAAAAACGACATTAGTTCCGTTCCGCCCACATCTTCGCCGGATTTGGCCCTGTAAACCTCTGCATTTTCTACCACTGGTGCCAAGTATTCTTGATAGCCAAAGCTTATGCATACTTTTCTCCAGGTATCGAATATATATTTTCTAACTGCATATTCTTCTGGAAACCAGTCTGCAGTACCTTTTACGGGTTGATTTGATAATTTGTTCATATAATTTATTTAATAATTGATAATAACTTAAAAAGAAAAAAACCTCCATTTCTGGAGGTTTGAATATGCGTGAATATTCCTCCAGATTTAATGGAGGTGATGATGGTTTGTAAAAGCGATTGAATTTTTCATCATGATGATTATACTACAAGGGATTGATAGATTCTAGGCTTTCTAGGGTCTATCCAACCTAAGCCACCTTCTCCTTTTGGTGTAATCCAAATCTTTAATAAATCCTTCCAATACCTATAGTTTGTTTTGGTTGCATTAATTAAAATTATATCCCCAATTGCATTTATTAAGGCATCTTTGCTTTCAGCTAACTTTCTAACTTCTGGGTTTTTATCTTCTAGAAACAATACTCTAAACATTCTTACTATGTAGTGAGTGATAATAAAGTGAATGATTTCTGGATACTTTAAATTCATTACGTGGCCATAAATAACATTGTCAAAACGTGGGTCTTTATCTGACGGTTTTAAACCTTGAGAATGCAAATCTGTACCCCCCTGCATTCTTTTGGCTAAATCATTAACTGCACTTTGGTAAATCTCACCCATTGCATTTGGAGATATTAAGTTTTCGTAAAGTCTTTCTATTTGAAATTTACTTAGAATCTGATGAACATCCATCACATCTAAACTTGATGCAGAATGATCCTCTATACCTTCAATTTTGCATACCTCAGAAGCAATTTCTTGAAATGCTAATTCTTCATCTGTTAAATTTGCAATTTTAATGAGTGCATTAAAATATCTTTTTGAAGTTTGAATAATCTCGAGTAGTAATTGCTCGTTAATAGCTTGCCCCTCTAATAGAGCTGAAACTTGAGTAACATCACTTAGTTTTTCTATAGATGCTCTTATAAATTCATTTGTTTTTTCTTCAATATTAATACCTTTGTCCATGCCTCGATTATAACACCTACAAGCGTTTTATTAACTTAGCTACATAAAATCCTTTAAAGTATTCATTTGGAAGAATTCTTAGTGTATTACCTAGGCTTTTATCAAAATTCTTATTTTTGTATTCTGTTAAACCGGGCAAAGTATTCTTAACATTTTCTAATTCTGGTATTTTAGAAAAATCTATTTCCTCAAGTTTAATATCTGGGTGTTTTTTTAAGGCCCAATCCACTACTCCTTCATTTTCTTCTACAGCATAAGTACAAGTTGAATAAATTAAAGTCCCACCCGGCTTTAGCATAGAAATTCCTGCTGCTAAAATGCCTTTTTGTAATTTAGACAAACCTGACGAGTTAGAGCTTTTCCAAAACTTAAAAGTTTTAGGTTGATCAAATCTTAGACTTGCTTCGTTTGAACACGGAACGTCTACAATGATTTTGTCGAAATACTGGACATAATTTGGGTATTTATGGGGCAATATTTTACCGTTTTCATTTATTGTTTTTACAACTGCTCCATAGTCTTTTATAATTTGCATTAGTTTAAAAAACCTATCTCTATTTTGTTCATTAGCTACTATTTCTCCTTTATTACCAAGCGTATCTGCAATTTGAGTTGTCTTACTCCCAGGTGCCGCACAAAGGTCTAAAACTTTATCTCCAGTTTGTAAATCAAGTAACAACGCTGGAATCATGCTTGATAGCTCTTGAATGTAAATCTTAAATGATTTTGATGCATCTGTATCACTAAGCCGAATAGATTCAGATTCATTTAAACAGATATAGGCTTTTTGCATACTGGATTCAGTAATCTCAAAACCTTTGGTCTTTAACGAATCTAATACCTCTAACATATTTGATTTTAAGGTGTTAATTCTAAAAGTCTTAGAATGCAAAATACTATGACAAGCAATAATTTCCTTAGATTTATCCGAATATATATCGGTTAGCCTTTGAGTAAACTGATCTTCTTTTGTGGGTACACCTGCTTTTGGCATAATTTTATATCTTATGACTCAGTTGATTGAGTGCCAAGAAATTGGTTTAGAAAAAGTTCTATACTTACTGTATTCATGTCAAGCCTTGCAACTTGAGCCATTTCTGTAGATCTTATTGGTGATTTAAAGCTTAATTGATTACGCATGTATTGTACATACAAGATTAGTACAGTTGTAACCACACTTTGATACTTATTCCTAGCCTCTCTTTCAAACCTTAACATGTCTTCTGCTTTTGCTTCACCTTTAGGAATAGTACTTGATGCTCTTAATTTGTGTGCATACAACTTAATAAGACGCTGAGCTTGTGTAAATTTAGATTCAGGTGTCCTAATATAATTTAACAGGAAAGTATTTAAGGCATCTTTTAACTCTTGTTTAGTTAATGTCTCAGGGTCAAGATTAAGCATTTGAACAATCAAGTCAAGCTTATCTTGAGTTATACCTTTTATATTTTCTTTCTGTATATCTAGCAATACTTCATTTATTGTTTTCATACCCTTATTATAGCAAGGGTCGTGTTATTTTTGAAAAACTCCAATAAGCCATTTGTGACTTCTTTTTGTATGATCGATTTTTACAACTTTTAAACCCGCCTTCTCTGCTCTATTAGTAAGCTCTTCTGCAGAAAACAAATGGTAAAACCTCTCAATTGTAGAGTAATCTTTCTTTTCAGTTTCAGTTACTTCACCCTCACCTTCTCTAACCAAAATATAGAAAATACCTTCATCTACTAAAGCGTCCGCTATCTTTTGAAATACTGAATCTAAGTCTTTATCTGAAATGTGATGAATAGAATCTCTTGCCCAAATACCTTTGTATTTAGAAGTTCCTATATCAAAAGAAACAATATCTCCTAAATAAATATCTGAACCTGGGTTTTCGTATCTGGCAATATCAATAAACTTGCTAGAGATATCTAAACCTGTAACAGAATACTTTTGAGATAAATACTTCATGTCAAAGCCCGGACCACAACCAATATCTAAAACCTGAGCCGGTGGGTTTACCAGTTTAGTAAATTCTTCTAACTGGTCTTGAGAAACAAGCTTGCCGGCATGTTCTGAATGGTAAGAAGTTGCAACTTTATTGTATGTTTGGCTTACAACTTTTGCTCTATCACTAATTACAAATGCAAGCTCATCCCCTTCATAGTGCTTTGTTCTGCAGTCTTTTACCAAAATTTCATGTTTCTGAAGAATATCCATTAATTGCTCAGGAGTTGTAGCCTGATAAAGCACTGCAAGCTCAGTTTCATCTATATTCATTGTTTTTTGAAAAGACTCTATCAAATCATCCCAAAAATCGCCGTAAAGTATTACTGGCTTGTGACATCCGTAATATAACTTTGCTAAGCACCAAACCAAACCGAATTCAGATACTGTACCGGTACCACCCTTACACACTACATAAGCATCCCCTTTACTAATTAAGCCTAATGTTCGCATTACGTAATTAGAAGAGGCTTCGGATTCATCCGTAATATTTGCTAAATTCTTACCCTCAAAAAAAGAAGCTAATTTTGGCTCCCAGTAAACCGCAATTGTTTCCCCACCAACACTCTCTGCTCCATCCGTAGCAGCCTTCATAATTCCTGGGCCACCTCCGTTAACAATGGTAAAACCCTTTTCTGCTAAGAATCTTGCAGCATTCCATACAGACCTGTAAATATCATCATCTTCTGGAATAGCCGAGTCTCCAAAGAAAGTAATATTGTTAATTAATCTACTAGAGGATTTCTCTTTACGAGGCAGATTTACATCCTCCTCTTTAGGTAATTGAACTACTGTAGGCATGATTATTTATAAAAAATTTAAAATCGTCTTTATATACTAGACTATTTAGAAAGATTCCTCAATGTTTCGCATGTTTAATGCTAAAGTGAGCTTCATAGAATCTAATTGTGGATTTTTCGATTTGTGAATAAATGAACCAACACTTACTCTATCTATTGGATAATCTTTTATTATCTTAGCAGTATTTAAATTAACACCTCCATCTATTCCAACCTCCTTAGTAAAACCCATATCCCTTAGCAGTAATGATTTAGACAACGACTCTTCATCAAACTCTAACCCCTGCCCCCCAAAAGTCCCTGTCATTAACTGAACACTGTTATATTTGTTATAAAAGCTTAAATCTTTAAGTCTAGATTCTCTTTTAACTGTTATACCAATGCTAAATTTGTAATTTTGGTTTTCTAAACCCACTATATTTGACTCTTGGTGAATAAATACAGTTTCTATTTTTAAATTAGATTTGTTTAACAATGCTAAAGACTCTATTGGATTATGCATCATCAAATGAAAGCTTAGGTTTTTATCACAAAGTGACAATAGATCAATTGCAGTTGAAACATTTACACTATTTTTCAAAGTAAATGGAGCTTCACAAATATCAATATCTATAGATTCGAAACTCTCTAATCTACTTAGCTGTGTTGTAAAATCTTCATTTGAAGAAGACAAAATATTTGGAACTATTTTTATCATATCTTGAATGTAATACCCTTACATCTTATCATTAAATTAGTAAATAAATAAAACCATGTTTAGAACATATCCATACTCTGCCCTTTACCTTTTATGCCTAGGCATTTACATTTTTAGCGGACTGAGCGAGTCTGTAGAAGGAGCTATTTTTCTAACTTTTTTGATATCTACACTAGTTTATACTTTTAGTAGCGAGAAGTTACCAAGTAAAGAGATTCAAAAATACCCGGAGGCTTACAATTTTAAAGCTAATAGAATGAATTATTATGGGTACGGAATGCTTTCTATGCTAATAATTACATCAATACTTATTGCGGTTAACATTAATTTAAAGCTAATTAACCAAACCAGCTTGATTCTATTGATATGGCCGGTAATTATTATAGGGTCTAGACTACTCTACGTTCAGTTATCTAAAAAACAAGCTATTGATAATATACAAAACTTTCTAGAGTACAAATACCAGCAAAACATTGATCCACAAATGATCAGATGGATTCTTAAGGGTATACAGGACGAACATTATATTTCACGTGTACCTAATAATGTCTATTGGGGCACAACGCAATTTATACGTGAAACTAGAGATAGTGTTCTGGAGTATCTTAATGCCTCAAAAAACATTATCAGTTCTAAAGAAATTGATAATGCTGGTGATCAAAGTAAATAAAAGAAAATAATATATCTCAAACTAAGGTACACCTTTCTACCCTACTGTAATGTTATAATTAGTTATGAATGAAAACCAGGAGAATTTGCTTGACCACTATGTCAATCCACGTAATTACAACAAAAAAGACATTGAAATTGATTCTACTGTAAAGCTTTTGAATACATCTTGCGGAGATGAGATTAATGTAAGTATAAAAGTTAAAGATAATAAGATTTCAGATGTAACTTTTACTGGAGAAGGCTGCTCTATTGCCATAGGCACAGCCTCTATACTCTACGAAACGCTATTAGGTAAAGACTTAACTGAGATACTAGGCATTGCTCATGATTACCCGGAGACCCTTATTGGGATACCTCTCACTATTAGCAGAAAAAAGTGTGCTACTCTGCCCCTTGAAGCCATTAAAGATGCAATAAGACAATACACAAAGGATAATAGTTAAATTATGTCTATTTATAATAGACCTTGACTCTACTCCATTTAAATTTATTATAATATCCTATAACTTATAGTCTAAGTTAGTTAATCTCTATAACTATTTACCCACTATAACTTTTCAGAACTACAACCCTTAACATTAATGTGTCCAATTTTTGGCGTTACTATTGAAAAATAGCAAATGCACCAACTGGTAAGCAGAGTAGAGCGAGTCACAATATTGACATAGTTTAAGATTGAATCTAAACTCATTGTAAACGCTAATTGCCGGCCGGCTTTAGTAATCAGCAAGAGCTGAAATTTTAATTAATTATTTTGTTTAAAATGAATAAAGCTCAATTAGTAGACTTCATCGCAAACAAGACAGGAATGACAAAGAAAGATGTTGCTGCATCTATCGATGCTATGGTAGAAGCTGTAGTTTCTACTGTATCAAAGGGACAAGCTGTAACATTAACAAACTTTGGAACTTTTGTTTCTGTTAGAAGAAAAGCTAGCACAAAGAGAAATCCAAAGACTGGAGCACCTGTTAAGGTTGCTGCAAAGAGCGTTCCAAGATTCAGACCAGGAAAGCAATTTAGAGAAATGGTTGCTAAATAAGCTTATGCTTAGTTAGTAATTAATACTAAATAAAATTATCCCCAATATTCGAAAGAGTAGAGGGGATTTTTTAAACGAAGATTTTAAGTACTAAAAATATAAAGTTGAAATAAAAAGAGTAGAGTATTAATCTAAATAAGTTAAAAAATCTTTTATGACAAATCAATCGTCAACCCCCGATGCATCAAGAATAAAACCAGTAATACCTGGTACTGATAAATTATACGCCGGGACCACTTTAAGATTAGACTTTTGTGTTTTTGGTGTTAACAAAGCCGGCAGCTTTACACTTCCTAAACCTATGTCCCTAAGTGAAGTAGAGTCATATGTTACTGATCTAATATTAAGTGCAACTAGTGCTGGAATTTTTGGATTAGAAGAAACGGAGTTAAGAGATATGCAAGCAATGATTATTCAATCAAAGGCTGTAGAAGCCTAATCTTGCTGCACCCTAAAATCAATTATTCGTAAACTTGGTTTTTTAAAGCCATTCCATTCATCAACCTCTAAATTTACTGCTAGTTCGATTGGCAGAGTAGGGTAGTTTAACAAACCTTCAAAACGTTTTGCATCACCAAAGCTCAAAGCTTCTACAACATTATCAAATTTATCTGCAAAGTATATTTTTATGTGTTCATTATTTTGACCCATATAGGTATATCTCTTTATCTTGAGGTTATTTACATAGATTACAGGCTTTGGGCATTTATTTCCAAACGGCTCTAAACTTAAAATCTTTTCTGCATTATCAAGATTTAATTCTGAAAGAGATTGCGCAACCGCATCGATATAAAGATTTTTTTCAAATATTTCTGTATCTAACTTACTTGCAGAAGACCTTATAGCTTGCAAAAACAAATCAAGCGAATCCGATTTTACTGTTAGGCCCGCAGCCTGGGCATGCCCACCGTACTTTTCTAAGTATTGTTCAAAGTTTGATAAAAACTGTGTTATGTTAAAGTTTTCCGGGCTGCGGGCCGAAGCTTTATATACTTTGCCTTTAGATCCTATTATTACGGGTTTAGAATATTTTTCACTTAACTTACCGGCTATTAATCCTAGTAAGCCCTCGGGCCACTCTTCACCAAAGAAAATAAATAGCTTTTCTGATTCATCTTTTTTAATCTCATTTTCTGCTAAACCAATAAATTCTTCTGTTAACCGCTTTCTCTCTAAATTTAAGTCCTCTAATTTCTGCGCCATTTGCCTTGCAAAGGCATCTGAGCCTGTAGTTAGCAATCTTACAGCATCTAGTGCATCACCAAGCCTCCCTGCTGCATTTAATCGCGGTCCTATTACAAATCCCAAATGATAAGCGCTTATATTTGCTTTTGCTTTTGATATCTCTAATAGTGCCTTTAAACCCAAATTATTATGCTTATTTAACTGTCCAAGCCCTAATTGTACTATTGTTCTATTTTCTTTTACTAGTGGCATAACATCACACACTGTACCAATGGCACATAAGTCGGAGAACTCCTGCATATTCACCCCTAAATTAAGCTTTTGATTAAGAGCTGAACAAACTTTAAAAGAAACCATTGCACCGCAAATTTCCTTAAAATCACTTTGTGGTAGAGCAGGGTGCACTACAGCCTTTGCCTTAGCAGATATTAAATATTCCCCTATTATCTTGCTTGCCTCAACTTCTTTTTCAGAAATACTTCTTATTGTATGATGATCTGTTATTACAAAATCAATTTCTGGCGAGTATTTATTTACTAGCTCTATATCTTTAACCCCACAATCAACTGTTATAATTACCTGACCACCCTTTTGTTTGATTGCACTTATAGATTCTTCTGTTAAACCATAACCTTCATAAAATCTGCTTGGTATATAGGGCATTACATCTGCTTTAAGGTATTTGCTTAAGAAAATCCACATAATTGATGTGGCCGTTATTCCATCTGCATCAAAATCCCCATGAATAAAAATCTTTTTTTTGTTTTTTACAGATTCGACAATAAAGTCTACTGCTTTATGCATATCATGTACTACAAATGGGTCCTCCAAGTCTTGAAGAGAAGGTGAAAAGTACTTTCTTGTATCTAGAATATTTCTTTGTGCGCATAGCCACTCTATTAAAGGAACACCTTTATGGCTTGGGATTATCCATTTCATTGTTTAATAATACTAAATATTTCTTACAAATGTCTTACAGTTTAAAATTTGAGTGATGCGGATTTATGCTAAACCGACTTAAACTTCTGTATTTAGTATTTTACCTTAGATTAACATATAAACAGAAGATTAAGGTCTTTCTAACCATACTCTAAATCTCTTATACCCAAAGAAGGCAAGTGCCATTATTGCAACTAATATTAAAGAGGTTATTACTAGGTTTTTTATAGTTGATATGTTTTTTGCGCTTTTATAAGAATCTGTAAGTGGCAAAACTTCTTGATCCGAATTAGTAGCAAAGTTTTTTCTAACAGTTGCAACAAAACTTCCATCTACAGTAAATGCCTCAGCTTTACCTACTAGCTCAGTAACCCCCTTACCAGACGGTAGTAATTCTATTGCTAAACTGTATGATTTTCCTTTTTGTACAGATATATTTTTTACCGCTTGAGTTTTATCTACAAAGGTACTGAATCCTCTTAAGGACCATGTAACTTTAACTCTATCAGAATCTATATTAGAATTTATAACCATTTCGTATTTAACTACTTTACTTTCCGGGTTTTGAGTATATTCTTTAAATTCCGCTCTTAATCCTTCTACATCTTCTACAACAGCAACCTCATTTTCAGTTTGAAGAGAGCTTTCATCTGTTGTTTGAGCAAATAATGCAGTTGGTGTTAATGATATAACTAAAACAAACAAAACTAGAGTTTTTAATATTTTCATTCATTTATTCTATTACAATTATTTACCCAAAGCTACTGTTACAAAATTCCTAACTCGCATAATTTTCTTGAGGTATAAGCATTAACTAATTTAAGTTTTAGAGCTATAATACCACGGTTAAAAAATTACTATGAGTGCAGGCGTAATTACAACCCCTGAAGAACCCGATGAAGGAGCAGGGCTTACTGAGTTATACGTTATTAGCAGCGATGCGGACCTTTGTAAGAGGTTAGATTCTTTCATCCTTAATTCGAATTGGGACTTGGAGGATCCAAAACTCCTAGCCATAACTGATTACTTAATTAATAACCATTTGTTTTTCTTTAGAGAAGAAAGTGCAAACTTGATGCAGACCTTAAAGTATTTTATATACTGCTATATTAATGGGTTTAATCCATTTTCAAATAGCTACTCTGAAGAAATTAGCCTTTCACCGAGATCGTATACCAATCGAAATGAGCTTATGAAAAAGTATGGCAAAGTATTTTATAACGAACAAGAAAGAAAAATTGCTGTCGGACATTTTACTGGTAGATGTAGAAGACTTTCCCCGAAAGAACCTTAAACCTTTCTAACAATCAACACTGGTGTTACTTGTCCATCATCTTCTTGGCCTTGTGGGTTTCCTTTTACTATTTCCATGAATTTTTCAACAGAGTAGAGTGATTTAGCACCATCGCTCATTCCTAAAATATTATTGTCAATATTGTTTCCATCTAAAATCACGAATGGAACACTATATTTTTGTTGCAGATCATTGCAAATCTCATCACCATTGACAGGTGGCAAAACTGCATATTCATTCATTGGAGGTTTAGAAACAGGATTAAAACCATCAATAGCATTAATATTATGCCCAGCAATTCTATAAAAATAGCCTGGCTTACCTAACAACTTCATAAAAGTCCCGCCTAGCAAAGCCAATATCATTCTTGGGTAACCGGTTTGCATAATAGCAACTTGCATCTTTCGTGGGTGGGAATAACCTATATCTCCCGGCCACTTTTTAACAAACTTAACAATAATCCTGGCCAGCAATGAGATCTTCACTTCAGATTCATGAACAACAAATGCTTTACAAATACTGACTACCTTTGCAGATATGCAAACTACATCACCTTTTTGAATAAATGGAGCAACATAGTTTTCTACAAAATCCTCAAAAGAGTCTCCTATCTTTACAATTGGAGTAGTAACAGGTAAACGAGCATATCTAATACCTGCAACCTCGGAATATAAATCCCTGCCGGGATTAGGATCTGATTTAATACCGTATAGATTTTTCAAATTATAAAATTAATATTTAAGTCTACTTTCATATTAGCAAAAAATTTAGTTTTTTTATTAAGAAATAACCATCTGTTTTCCAATATTTTATGACAAAAGTCCTTTACAATATTCAAATCTGTCTTTAGTATAGATATAGTAAGAGTCTCAAATGAATAATTTTCTAGAAACCACAAAATCAGTTGCTGCATTCACAGCTTTTTCTGCAGTAATCGCAGTGACCGTTCTTGGGGTAACCGCCCTAAACCCAGTGCCTAAACTAACACTTGCATCAGAAGTAAGCCAAGTGGCAGGCATGCAGATATTTCAAGCCCAACCTGGAAAAGTAAAATTTGAAAGTACAAGTGAAAATATTAAACTTAGCGAATCACAAATAGAATTTTCTTTGCAACAAGGAGAACCCAACATATTAGTGGGGCAAGTTACTCTTAGAAATTTAGAAGATAAAGTTGCATATTCTTTCATTAAAGCAAACATTGCACCAAACCTAAAAAATATTATTAGGGTTGAACTTTTAGATGAGGACAATAAAATTTTACTTTCAGATTTCAATAAAGATTTTGAAAAACAGAAACTAACTTTCAAAGAAAACGCTACTAGAACCTTCAAAATTAAATGCATTCTTAAAAGCCCTATAAACTATAACTCCACAATTTCTCTCCAGCTTATTTAATAGAATTTTAAACTTATAATTTTTCAAATTGTGAGCCAATTGAGAAAATCTTAGTTTGAATTTTTCAAATTGTAAGGTATTTGCAAGAAATTGGTATTACTATGATAATATCTCTAAAAGGAGAGTAGTTTACTTTTAACCTAACTACTTAAATTAATTTTTAAAATAATTAAATGGCAAAAGAAGAAACCAAAAGCGCAACACCTGCACCTAACGATAATAGCAAAGCTGCAGTAGCATCCGATAACAACAAAGGGAAAATGGACGCAATTAAAATGGCAATGCAACAAATTACCAAACAATTTGGTGAAGGATCAATAATGACCTTAGAAAACGATAAAGTTAAGAAGATGGATGTTATTTCTACTGGAGCAATAGGGCTTGATATCGCTCTAGGTGTTGGCGGAGTTCCAAGAGGAAGAATCATTGAGATTTACGGGCCAGAATCTTCTGGTAAAACAACTTTAGCAATGCACATTATTGCAGAGGCACAAAAAGCAGGTGGCACAGCCGCGATTATTGATGCAGAACACGCTTTTGACCCGGAATACGCAAAGAAGCTTGGTATAGAAACAGATAACTTGCTAATTTCACAGCCAGACTATGGCGAACAGGCTTTAGAAATTCTAGAAACACTTTTAAGATCTGCTGCGCTAGACGTTATTGTTGTGGATTCAGTTGCTGCATTAACTCCTAAAGCAGAAATTGATGGAGAGATGGGAGATTCACACATGGGATTACAAGCAAGACTTATGAGTCAGGCTTTAAGAAAAATTACAGGTATAGTTAATAAAACTAATACTGTAGTTATTTTTATTAACCAAATAAGACTTAAAATTGGGGTTATGTTTGGCAACCCCGAAACAACTACCGGTGGTAATGCTTTAAAGTTTTATTCATCTGTAAGAATGGACATTAGATCTAAAGAAAAAATCGTTAAAGGTGATGAGACAGTAGGGAACCTGGTTCGTGTAAAGGTTGTCAAAAACAAGGTAGCACCACCTTTCAAAGAAGCAGAATTTGACATTAGATACGGAGAAGGCATAGACAAAGTTTCAAGTTTAATTGACGTTGCTGTTAAATACAATGTAATAGAAAAATCCGGTGCTTGGTTTAAAAGAAATGGGGAAAATCTTGGACAAGGCAGAGAAGGGGTTAAAGACTTACTAAAAGAAGATAAAAAACTTTTACAAGAAATTTGGAATGATGTAAAAAAAGCTGCAGGCTTATAATAAAATTTTTTGTATGGTGGAGGGTTTTACCCTCCACCATTTTGGTAACTTTATAAATTGCTACCAGTAAGTAATATCGCGTTTTCTTCTTGAAAATAAATTCTAAATACTTTAAGCTAGACTAACAGCTATTTAGTTTTAAAAATTTACTCAAATGAGTAGTTCTATCAAAACTCTTGAACATTTATTTATATCTAAAGTTAGGATTAAAACTCTTGAGTATTTTTTGCTTAACCCAACAGAGAGCATTCATTTAAGAGGCGCTGTACGAGAATTTAACGAAGAAATTAATGCTGTCAGAAGAGAACTAACAAGATTAGAAGAGCTGAAACTAGTAACAGTAGAAGACAAAGGAAATAGAAAGTACTTTACTTTAAATCTTGATCATCAATTTATACCAGAACTAACATCACTATTTCACAAGTCTTATGGGCTTGGTGCAGAAATTATAAACAACAAATCAAAACTTGGTAACGTAACCTTTGCTTTTCTAACCCCTTACTTTACAAGAGATTTTGCATTTGGGCAAAATTTAATAGACTTAGTAATTATTGGCAAAGTGGATTTGCCTACTTTAGAGAGGTTAGTTTCGAAAGCACAAGAAAAAAGAAAACGCGAAATTCATTACACAGTTATGTCTGAATCAGAATTTCAAACCAGAAAAAGAAGGGGAGACTCTTTTATTTTGGATTTACTAATTCAAGATAACTGCATGCTTATTGGTAACGTATCCAATTTAATACAATAATTACAAAAAATTTCACAAGCCAATAGAACCATCTACTGGACTTTGCAGTATCAATAAAGGTTTTAGTATCTTGCCAAAATACAGTTAGCAGTCATATAATAGTTGTGCTAGGAGAAAAATATGTTAAAAAATTTACCAATAAACCAACTGTTACAACAAATACCTAATGTCATGCCAAATTTTTGTGATAAGTGTGGAAACAAACACAATAAAGAGGATGTAGAAATATTAGGTCAAGATACCGAAAAACTATCATTAAGATTAACTTGCAACAACTGTAACAGTACCTATATGATTCAAATTCAAAGCCCATCAGAAGGTGTTATAGCTGCAAGAAAAACAGTAGCTAGAACTGATATTTCTGTGGGGGAAATGAAGAAATTCGTAGAATCCGAAAACATTGATTCAGACGAGATATTAGATGTAGTTCTAGCTTTAAAGCAGGTTTCTACAAAAAAAGATTTCGAGGTGCTTTTTTCAGAGAGTAACTAAAGTAGAGTTGCCCATTAAAGTTTTTGGGATTTCTAGTTCTTCTGCAGTTGTTAATACAAATTGAATACCCGAGTGCAATAAATACTCCGAAACCTTATCTCGATTACCAGAGTCAAGTTCTGACATTAAGTCATCTATTAAGAAAAGTGGCTCATAAGTTTTTAATTCTTTAAAGTACTTTATTTGTGCAAGTTTTATTAATAAAGTAGCCAAGCGTTGTTGACCTCTTGAACCATAAAACCTAATATTTTTATCTTTTATAAACAAGCTAAAATCATCTTTATGTACTCCATAAAGAGTTTTACCTACAATAACCTCTTTATCAAAATTTTCTTCATACTTACTTTTTAAAGATGCGGAATAATCTTGGTTAATTGCTTTCACATTAGGAATATATGTTAGTTTAAGAAATTTGTAATCATCTTCTTTTAAAAATATACTCATTTCTTGAACTACCTGTACTACATACGGCTCTATTGTTTCAAAAA
Organism: uncultured Candidatus Saccharibacteria bacterium; assembly: GCA_965230975.1. GTDB lineage: Bacteria > Patescibacteriota > Dojkabacteria > J137 > J137 > JBGSZB01. Next base: position 227,637 of record OZ246402.1, on the reverse strand, counting down.
ATTTAACTCTATGAGCGTAAATTATTGCAGCATTTTCTATTAATTTATCTGTCCAAAATAGCAACTCCTTTTTTGAAGCCTTATTATCTCTAATTATTTTAAGTAAAGCATTTCGATTTTTTAAAATTTTATTGTAGTTTAAAATTGCCTGATTGTATTCTTTAAAAATTGAGGATAAGTAATTATCTAAATCCTGCCTTCTTAAAGAGGGATCACCTGAAATTATATCTACTGAATCTGGTGCAAAAATAACGGCAGAGTGAGATATAGATAGTTTTGATAGAGTAGTAGGTTTTGAATTAAAAAAATATGTTTTTTTTACAACATTATCTATTAATGACACTACAACCTCGGTTGTTGAGTCTTGCCACTCTAAAGTCGCCTTGCAAAAATTAGTTTGGGCACCAATAACTTCTTTAATATTTTCTATACTTTTAAATGGAGAACCGTAAATATTTAAGTATATAGATTCTAAAAAGTTAGTCTTGCCGGTTGAGTTTGGAGCTATAATTATTGTGGATTTAGGATTTACACTTATATCTAAGTCTTCTAAATTTCTATAGTTTTTTAATTTTACTTTGCAAAGCATAGCAATAATTTTATATGAACAATCCAATATTTACCATACTGATCAATTGATTATGATACTTAGTGTAACAAATCTGATAAAATAGAATTATGAAAATTGGAATAGATTTAACACCCGCACTTAAAGATAAAGCAGGAATAGGCTATGTTGCATTTAGTATGATCGAAGCTTTATCTAAAATAGATACAAATAACCAATACGAACTTCTTACTAATATCTATCCATCTGATCTAAATCTAAACTTAGCAAGTAATTTTAAAATAACCGTAATAGATTCAACTAAAGCAGATACATTTTGGATGTTAAAAGGTTCTAAATATTTAAAAGAGAACAAGTTCGACGCATTTATTTCTACCTCGAATTTTTTGTGGAGCATTATTTACCCAAACACAATACAAATGGTTCATGATATTGCTCCAATACGTTACCCCCAATTTTTTTCAAAGAAGGGTAGTCTGTTTTATAACATTCAACTTAGACTAGCCCTAAAAAAAGCACGGTTTGTGGTAACAATCAGTAAAACAGTTTTAGGTGAGTTGTTACAAATGGATAGCAAGCCAAACAAAGATTTTATCCTATTGGGTCTTCACGATTGGGCTTTAAGTACAAAAAACGAAGCTAAAAACAAAGAAGTTTTCACAAAATATAATTTGCCACCAAATTATTTAATAATGGTTGGAACACTTGAACCGCGAAAAAATCATGTGACTGCAATTAAGGCTTTTTCTTTTTTCATAAAAGAGTATCCTCAATACAAACTTGTAATAGTAGGTAAGAAAGGTTGGTTTTACAATGAAATATTTAAAACTGTATCAGACTTAAAGCTTGAGAACTCAGTACTATTCACGGGATATGTACCAGAAGCAGATTTAGCCAGCTTAATAGATTTAAGCATAGGAGGGATTCAACTTAGCATTTACGAAGGTTTTGGGTTACCAATTATTGAATTTACAGCTAGGGGGAAACCTGTCTTAGCTTCAAATATAGCAGTCTTTAAAGAAGTAGCTACCGATATTAATAGTGTCATTTTTGTTAACCCAAGTAAACCGGAAGATATAAAAATGGGTATGGTTAATCTAATGAACAATATCCAAGTGACAGATCAATCTGTCATAAAAAAATACTCCTGGGAAAGCTTTGCAGAGAAGCTACTAAGTATAATTCAAAATCTATAGTGACAAACAATCTAAAATTAATTGACAAATTTACACTTATAGCGTATTTTACTGAGATAATTTTTAGATTGAACTTATGGCTAAAAATAAAAAGCCAACTGACGACGATTTATCTCAAGATGTAGTACTACCTGTAACAGATGATTTTGTAGTAGAGGAGGTTAACTTTTCAAGCGATGAAGACTTAGCTTCTGAGGCACCACTCTCTAATGAGGTAAGTTATTTCAACATGGGTGAAATAAAAACAGATGAAGATAAGGACAAAGCTGACGAAGAGTTTGAAGAAGCTGCAAAAAAGTTGAAAAAACCTGCAAACGAAGAAGAATCAGAAGACGATATGGTTGAGTGGGCAGACGAAGATGTAAATTTAAGTGACGAGGATGTGTTCTTGGACCAAGAGGACTTTGACTCCGATAACTATGGTTACGAGGATGACAAAGACTTTTAATCAAGTGTTGAGCTCGAAAAATATTGTCAGATAATGTATAATCGCGTCGCTTAATAATTAAGAATTACAAATGGAAAAAATCAACTATAAAAAACTTGAAGAGAAGAAAAACAAGGTGAAATTTGAAGCTGTAGTGCCCGAGGACCTGTTTGAAAAGAGAAGATCAGAACTATTTAAACAAATGTCTAAGAGTGTAAAAATCCCAGGCTTTAGACCGGGAATGGCACCAAAAGCAGAAATTGAAAAGCAGATTGCATACAATGTATATATAGAAACCATTAACAAGGTTTTGCCAGAAGTTGCAATAGAGGTTTTAAAGCTTGAAAAATTAAACCCAATATCTACACTTAATTATGACATTCCAGAAGTAGATAAAAATGAAAAAGGTATCAAATTTACTTTTGAATTCTTAAGGCAACCTGACATTGATGTTTCGAAACTTACTAAACTAAAAGTTGAAAAGAAAGAGGAGAAGGTAACAGATGAAGAAGTTATTGAGGTTATTAAAAATCTTGTAAAATCTTCTTTACCAAGAGAAAAATGGGAAAAGAATATAGTAAAGACAGAAAAAAAAGCATCTAAAGATTCAAACAAAGAAGAATCTGAACAGGAAGATATTGAACTAACAGATGATCTTATTAAAGAACTTGGTTATGAAGATGAAAAAGACCTTGCAGGAGCTAAGGCAAAAGTTAAGGAAACACTAATCAGTTTAAAAGAAGAGCAATCACAAGGGGAATACACAAATAGTTTAGTAATGGCAGCAGTAAATGCTGCAGATTTTGAAGTCCCACATGAATACGTACATAAAGAAATGGAAGAGAGAGAAGAGCAATTTAAAAAAAGGTTAAAAGATCTTAAACTTGACGCAGAAGTTTATTTAAAAACCCAAGGTAAAACAATTGAAGAGTTAAGAGAAGAGTGGCACAAACAATCTGAATTGGATTTGGCAACAGACCTTTTGTTAATAAATCTAGCTGTAAAAGAAAAACGAATTCCTACAGATGAAGAAGTTGAACAAGAAATTTCAAAGCTCGATGATGCTTCTAAAAAGTATTACTCCGTTGAAAGTAATAGAGAGTATTTAAAAACAGCCTTAACCAGAAATAATGGTTTAAAAAGATTGGTAGAACTTAACGAGAAATCCAAATAAACAAACGAGATATTAAAAGGAGGCTTAAAAGCCTCCTTTTTTTATTTCTTAAACTTAAAAAATATTAAAACACCTTTTTTCTAAATAACGTAATCATGAACACACTAAGTATTGCGCTCCAAAACACTACTGTACCAAATGCAGTAGAGTAAGACACAACCTCTTCATCTAAAACAAGTAGTGTAGAGTTAGTAAAATTTGCTTCAGATTTTTGAGCCAATAAGTCTTTAGATTCTTTATCTAATTCATTAGATGCTTGCTCGTTAACGCTCTCATCAAAGTTTATTGGCTTGTTTAAGCTGTTTTTAATTCTTGTGCCAAATTCTGTAGAGGCTAATCCGGTAACCCTACCTACAAATGTTTGCTCTTCTGCTTTTAATTTACCTGGGATAATTCTAACAACAAAATCAAACCCATACTCTTTTAAGCCAACATAGTAGTAGTCAATTTTTCTTTCAGAGGTTGATCCCGTAACCAAAGACTCTTGAGAAACTTGAGCCAAAAGATTGGGTGTGCCCTTAATACTTACAGTATCGTCTATTTCAACTTGGTTTTTTATAACCTCAGTGTAATTTTCAGCCGTTATCTCTTTAATAGGTCTGCTTGATTTATCTAATGCACCCTTATTTAAAAAATAAACAAGAACAAAAGAAACAACTACTACAATTATAATTTTAGGTAAAGCTCTTACAACTTTCATAATTTATTATTACTCTATTTTAAGTTTAATACATTACTTAAATAACCTCAAACAAAGGTTTTAATAGATTATTTAAAATAGTCTATTTTCATTGCAGACTTTACCTCTTGCATAGTTTCTTTTGCAATTATACTAGCTTTTTCTATGCCTTTTTCTAAAATCTCTTTAACAAGTTCCGGGTTTTGTTCGTATTTAGACCTTCTTTCTCTTATTGGGTCTAAAAAGTTGTTAATTGCAACTGCTAGTTTTTGTTTAACCTCTACATCTCCAACTGTCCCTGCCTTGTATCTTGCTTTCAAATTCTCAACTTCTGCCTTATCTGGGTTAAAGGCATCATGATAAATAAATACGGGGTTGCCTTCTACGGTTCCAGGGTCTGTTGATTTCTTTCTGTTTGGGTCTGTGTACATTTTCATTACCTTTTCTTTTACTATCTCTGTAGAATCTGACAAATAAATTGTGTTTCCAATAGATTTGCTCATTTTTGCTTGACCATCTGTACCAATTAATCTTGGGATTTCTCCAAACAATCCTTTTACCCGTGGGAAGATGTTTGTGTTGTATGTTCGGTTAAATCTTTGACCTATCTCATCTGCAAGTTCTAACATTGGTGCTTGATCGGCTCCAACCGGTACTAAGCTTGCTTTTAAAAATAGGATGTCTGCAGCCTGACTTACTGGGTAGGCTACAAATCCAAATGGAGTAGTGTCTCCAAATCCTTTTTCTATTATTTCAGTTTTTACAGTTGGGTTTCTTAAAACTTGAGCATGTGTTACTAAGTTCATAAAAAAGACTGTTAGTTCTGCAATTTCTGGAATTTGTGATTGTACAAAAATTGTTGTTTTTGTTGGATCAATACCTACAGCTAAGTAATCCATTGCTACTTCTAGTAGGTTATCTCTAACTTTTTGAGGATTGTCATAATTGTCGGTTAAAGCTTGTACATCTGCAATCATTATAAATTCATCGTATTCATCTTGAAGTTTAACTCTATTTGCTAAAGAGCCAACGTAATGACCAAGGTGTAGTTTGCCTGTTGGTCTATCACCAGTTAGTATTCTTGGTTTTTTATTATTTATATTATTCATATTTTTTTTGTTAATATTGCGAAATCACCATAATTAAAGTACTTTTTAAAGGATTTACGAATCACGGTATAGCCCTTTTGTTTTGATAAAAAAGCTTCTAGAGAACATTCATGACTAACAATTATAACGTTTTTAGCTTTAAAATCCTTAATTAATTTTGTCCATCTGTTAAAAACTTGATCAGAGGTTTCTACTTCTAATTCTTTCAGTTGATTGTCTGGCATACTCAAATAGGTTTTAGCAGGTCTGATTCTTTTTTTTTCATTTGATTGAATTATAGATCTCAAATTATCTAAGTTCAAAATTCTAAGTTTTGATTTTACTATTTTATTAACAGTCAATTCTTTTGCAAGAATATTGGACGTTTGAACAGCTCTATAAGTATCTGTGGTTAAAATTAAAAATTCTTTATCTTTAAAATTTCTAGATAACAATAAAGCTACTTCCCCAACTTTTCGTTGACCCTCTTTAGTTAAAGCTCTTTTAGGATCTGATTTATTATCACCTGTTTCTCCGTGCCTAATTAATATTAAATTTTCCATATTGTTTAAATAATTTTTATTCCTGTCTGTATAGATGTTACCCCTCCATGCGCAATTTTTGAAGGCGAAGCAGTAGCCGCTATCTCTTCAAGATTTCCATTAAATACAAAAGAGCCATATCTAATAGTATGATTATCAACCCCAGTTTCTAAAGTGGCTAAATCACAAAAAGGAAGTTCTACTTGTTGTGCTTGGATTGCTTCTTGTACAATAACATTTCCTTGTTGTATAAGTTCAATTTGACGCAGAGGTTCATCAAAAGAGGCAACCCCTCTTGCACCAGATGCGTTTACAACTTTTACAAAAACTTTTTTGCCTGATCTTATCATTTCTATAATATTTTGCTTTTGATTTTTGCTTGTGGGCATAAATGTTTTAGGTATCATTTCCCTTAAAATCTCAATTATAGATGGGTTGAAACAAGCTACAAGCAATTCTTCTAGTTCTGGGTCATGGAATGGATTGGAAATTAAAGCTAGTAATGATTTCTCTCCTAAGAATGATCTTCTAAAAGATTTTATATCAATAACTCCTCTTAAAAAGAGAGAATTAATCGCTTTATCTACTTTTGCTGCATGTTCTGAATTGCCACTAAACTGTGGGAGGTTTATGATGTTCGTTAGAATCTTATTTGTTCTTCCAAACTCATCTCTTACTGCAATTCCTTCTTCAGTTATATCAATTTTATCTTGCATTGCAATAGTTAAATTTCCACCTGACTGGTTTACCTGCTTTGCAAAAAAAAGTTGCTCCATTAAGTAAAATCTTTCATTGTTTGATAAGAGTATAAGTCCGGGGTTGTCTTTAGTTAGATCAACAAATCTGTTTACTAAACCTTCTCCAACTTTTACATCAGACAGCATTCTGCACAAAGTAGCGTAACCAAGTCCATGTAACTTTGCTTCTTCAATTTCTACTATTTTTATAGCTTTAGAGTCACAATCTATAATACAATCCAGCCTTACAAACGGATGATTTTCGCTTAGTTGGGTTTGAGAAATTATTCTCAATTCTTGTTCAAAATCTCTTTCCGCATCTCTTTTAAATCCTTCTGCTTTATTCAGTTCTATCATTGCTTGAAATACGCTTTCTATTCCTAACAATCTTCTGATTAATCTAAATGTTGCATCAGATCTTCTAAATTTATCGTCAATCAAAGATAAGGCCTCTAGCTTAAGAGAGCCTTCTATAAAGTCTGGTATTACACTGGCTACCAATTCTATAGATACTAAGTTTTCAGAAGAAAGAGGAGCCATTTCCTCTGAAATTCGAAAATTGTGCCTTTCATCGTAAAAAGATCCAAAAAACTTGTTAGCAACCTGCCTTGCTGTAATCTGTACTTTTTGTTCTTGTAAAATATTGTTCATAATTAGTATCAATAAATAAAAAAAACCGCCTTCTTGGCGGTTTATTAGAAAAATACAGGTATGTTACCTCCGCCAAGTTAAATGGAGTAGGCTATACCAATACATTGTGTTAAAAGAAATAAATATCATAAAACCTAAAATAAATTAAAACTAGCGATTTGTGGGTGTGATTTATGTCTGGCTTAAAGCCAGTAGAAGAAATAGTTTGTGCAAGTGAATTTTGAATTCATGCGGATATTATAACACTAACTTTCCATGCAACGTAAATTTTGAATATACTCTTCGTCTTCCACTCGACTTATACCGTATATATCCAGCTGTCTTTGTAAATACAATGCCGTAATTAAGCGCTCTAAATTTCCTCTGGTTTCTCTTTTAATCTCTGTTTCATTCGATTCTATTAAACAACTTCTAACATAGTATTTATTTGCTGTAATATTTCTCATTAAAAGTTCTACTGCTGCAATTGCATTCTCATTTAACACACCATTATCAGAACCAAATAAAAAATCACATAGTTCATTAGAGAAATAATTGTAAATTTCGTTGTAAATTTGCATAGTGGGGTGGGAATCTTCCCACTTATATGCAAGCTTATCAAATCTAATTGCATAATAAATATCAGCTAAGTTAAGTACAAATTCTGCAAGTTCATTAAATGGTAAGTAATTTCTTTTCTTAAAAGACTCCCACCTATCAGTTAATTTGCTAATAACAGTTTGTTTATTCTCACCAGTTAACGGGTCAATATAATATCTGGTAAAGTTATTTAAATCTCCATAAAATTCCCCTACAATTTTATTCCTATAATGCCCATTCGATTCTGGATTTGAAGAAATTGTTTGAAAATCTGGCCTATTTATTATTAAATCGACCAATTGAGCCCCTGGGTGAGCCAACCATTTTTGCATATTATTTTTAACAAATTTAACTGAATGCATTTTTTAAAGGTAATAGTCAAGTTTGGGATTATAACTTGTATTAATGTTTTATCCAACATGATAAGGTAGAAAGTACTAGTACTATTTACATAAGTTTTACAATTTATTTAAATTTTACCTTTTATAAACTAGTAGTATAAATTTAAATAAATTATTAATATGCATAAAAGGATTAAAGCATTTACCTTAATTGAACTTGTTGTAGCAATGGCAATTATTGGGATAATTGCTGCATTAGCTATATTTGGAATATCTACTGCTCAAAAAACAGCAAGAGACACTGAAAGACTTGCCTTTTTAAGCCAATTAAATACTGCTGTTTTAGACTTTTACTATAGCCAAAAAACGCTTCCGGATCTATTTATTGAAAATAACGGTACCACACTTACATTAAGAAGAACCGGAAGGACTTTTCAAAACGTTTTTCAATTAACAGGTACTCTGCAATCTAAAGTTGGGCATATTGAAAGTCAATTTTCAGATGCCAGCGGAACAATATATTGTTATGTAAGAGGATCGGGTGGGCGGTATGAACTTTCAATAAATATGGAAATAAGTGGATGGAGCAGACAAATGGGAACTAGTACAGATCCTTGCACTGCTGGTTGGCCCCCAGATACTCTTTAGCTTATGTCAGATTCTTCTAAATACATGAATAGCTAAAGTGATATAAATTTTTTGAGTTTTAACTTATCCTTAAATAGATTGTCGTGCGCCACTACAACAAGTGCACCATTAAACCTATTTATTCCGTGGATTATAACTTCTTGAGTTTGAATGTCAATGTTGTTAACCGGCTCATCTAAAATTAATAAATCTACTTCACCTGCTGTAACCATGGCAAATGCTAATCTTGCAAGTTCACCCCCAGAAAGCGTAGAGGCCTTTTGATTTACCTGACCTTTTGTACTAAATAAGAAGTTACCTAAAAACCTTCTATTCGTTTCTTGCCCCAATGTTTTATTAAAAGTGTTCATATTCTCTAAAACACTTTTATTTAAATCCACTATCTCGTATTTTTGATCTAAATATGCGACTTTAAATTTATCTTTAGTTTGATTAAAAATATATTTACACAGTGTGGTTTTGCCTGAGCTATTTTGACCATTTATAGAAATCCTATCTCCGAAATAAATTGAAAAGTCTAAATTGTTAGAAAGAATTGTTTGCTGAAGATTTAAAATTAAACCCGGCTTTTTATTTTCAGTTTCAAATTCTAAATAAGCTTTCTTGAGAACACTTTTTTGCAAAGACGATTTTTCTTTTTGCAGATTGGATATTTGAACAGACAGGTTGTTTAGCTTTTTCCCAGATGAAATTTGAGCTTCATTCTTTTTTATTCCCGCCATTATTTTAGGAACTCCGGAAGTACCTTTCTTTTGCAGTTTTGCCTTTTTTTTCTGATCTTTATTAATTCTAAGTTTTTCAAATTGGTATGCACTTTTTAGTTTTTTTAGTTCTTTATTTGTAGATGAAAGTTTTCCAAGTCTAGCATTCTCTTCCAATTTTTTAATCTCTTGAAATTCAAGATAGGTAGATATCGTTTTATTCACTGCCAGGTTTTCAAGTTCCCATATTTGATTTGGAACAGAAGATATAAATTCAAGATTGTGGGATACAAATACAACTCCACCTTGAAAATATTTAATATACTCTTTTAATCTTTCAATAGAGTAGGCATCTATATTATTAGTTGGTTCATCTAAAATTAACACTTCTGGTTTTGTTTGATCAATTATTGCAAACATAAATTTAGTAAACTCACCACCGCTTAAATCAATAATTTTTTTAGATAAATCAATTGGCTTAAGCCAAATTCGCATATAAGATGTATAAATTTGTTCAAGCGGAATATCTTGTTGCATTAAATATTCTGCGATTGTAATTTCCAGGTTTCTAATTGATGGGTAGCTTTGGGCGAAATAGCCAATGTGACAATCTTGGATTACTAACCCCGCGCTCGGGGCTATTTCGCCCGCTAAAATCTTTAGTAAAGTTGACTTTCCACTTCCGTTTTGGCCAATTAATGCAATTCTATCTTCTGTAGATACAGATAAAGATAAGTTTTCAAATAAGACCCTATCGTCAAAAGAGTAGGCTAAGTTGTTTGTTACAAGTTGGAGTTTTGACACAAAATAAATTTAAGATATAAAAAACTGAATTACCAACCAGATTTTGGAGGTTTTCGAATTATTTTTCTTAAATTAGTGTCATTGGTTTGAATTAAAAAAGTTACGTGGAATTATATCATGAAAGATTTTGGTCTTAGGTCAGAAGTTTCACTAAATTCAAAGCATGAATAAAATGCTACTTTACAAATCATCCGTAAATCCTTCAAATAGCGCTGGCAAGCAAATACCTACTAGCATTAATAGTAGCTCGTTATTATCTTTTTGTAGGCTAAGACCTTTTAAAGTTACTATATCTGCTTTTGCCAAAGAGATCTCTTGTGGTGAAGTTGATTCCCTTAAGATTTTTTCCAATCTTTCATATTCAGCTCTTTTTTGAACAATGGAGTAGTTTTCAAACTTAAGTTTAATTCTTCCAAGTTCAGAAAGTAGATCTCGAATATCTTTTACACCAAGTCCTAATGCTCCAGCTAAGAAATTAACTATCCTTTTAATTTCGTCTTCTAAAAATGCAGTTTGAGCATAAGCTCTATCAGCATAAATCCTATCCACATAAACATCTGACGCAGATAATAAAAGTTTGTTTAATGAATCTTCGGTGTAAGATTGCGTGTAAGCTGAAAGATTCTGGTAAAACTTGCCTAAATGGCTTAATTTCTTTTGACCTTTTGAATCTTTATAGAAATACTTGTTTTCAGGGTACACTCCGGAACCCACACACTTTAATTTAAATTCATCAAACCCCAATACCTTTCCCTGCTCAATCTGAGCATTCACTTTACTTTGCACAAGGTGCTCTACAGAATAAGCTTCTGCTGGGGCAAGTACTTCGTTAAGATAGTCTTCTTGAATCAGGTCATCAAAAGATTGTAGGGGCATAGGATGGTTTAATTATTAATTTCAAATATTTTAATTTCTCTAGAATCGTTATCTAACTGAACAAACTCTAAATAGTAGTAGTTTATCTTTTCAAAAAAATCCTGGTCCAAATTCATTACTACACTTGGCCATTCAATAATAATTACATTGCCCGATTCAAACCAATCGTAAAACCTTAGTAAATTTAAATCCTCTTTAGATTGAACCCGCCAAGCGTCAAAGTGGTACAACTTATGTTTTTCAAAATAAGTAGTTTTTAAATGATCCAAATCCTTATCTCTAACTCTGTAATTTGAATTGTTAATACTCACAGCTTCGTTATTTAAATCTTCAATAGAAGAGCTTTGCAAAGATTTAGATGTAAAAATATACTCGTTAACATAGTTATATGTAGGCGATTTTATAACATTTTTAATACCTAAAGCCTTGGCAATTCCTTTTGTAAAATGGGTCTTGCCAGCACCTAGCTCTCCATTTAATAAAATTACTAATGGACCTGTTTTTAAAGCTTTTTTATGGTCAAAAAAGAATTTTTCACCTGCCAAAATAGTTTCTTCAACTGAACTAGTCTCAAGAGAGTCACTAGATGCAACCTTTGTTGGATCAATTCTACCTTGCCTATAAGTTGTAAGTTCTGAAGTAGTAGTATCTATTACTGTTGAAGGTGGGTTTTTAGGCAACTCGCCACCATCAATAATCAAATCTATTAAATCTTTTTGCTTCTCTGGCAAATTATCTAAAATATCTGAAACAGAGTAGGGTGTCTTTTTACCACTTAAATTTGCAGATGTTGCCGTAATCGGCTTTCCAAAAGCACTTAGCAAATCTAGTAAGAATCTATGATTTGGAATCCTAACCCCCAAAGTTTCTTTTTCACTTTCTAAACGTTTATCTACTTTTTCTAAAGACTTAGAAATAATTGTAACTGGCCCCGGCAAAAAAGTATTGTAAAGACCTTCTGCCTGCGAGTTTAATTTAACATACTTTTTTGCCGAGTCTTGATTACTTACCGCAATAGAAATAGCTTTCCCTTCTGGGCGTTGTTTATATTTTAAAAGTTTTGAAACTGCATCTTCATTTGTTGCATCTACACCAACACCGTAAGATGTTTCGGTCGGGTAGATTACAAGACCTCCATTTTTCAAAGTTTTAATAATTTCATCAAAGTTTTGAATCTCTTCGATTTTTAAAATTTTCATACTTGAATTATACCCTAAATAGTTACAATTCTGATTGGCTAAGGTATAAATTAAGAGTGGTACAATATTATTATTAAAGAAAACAAATATGAATAAACAAATTAAACAATCTTCAACTTATGTTAAAGAAGTTAGATCGATTATTAATAAAATAAGAATGCGGATTGGATTAAAAACACTAGCATTAATAATTATTTTGCTACAAATAACTTTAGTACTGTTAATTCTTAACCCAATAAGACTTTACCAAGAATATACAAACCAACAAATTCTAGCTGAAGTTGCAAACCTTACAGAACTAAATCAAAATGAACAACCTTTAATTGCTCAGATTTCAGATGCAAATTCTTTGCGAAATGAAAATGCTATTCAGGCAGAAGTATATAAAAATGCGAAGAACGGAGATTATGCAATCGGTTATTCTGATAAATTAATTATTTACAGAAAAGATGAAAAGAGAATTATTTACAAAGGGGACACACCAAATAAAGCCTTGGTTAATGTACAAGAAGAGGTTTTAAACGCGATTACTGAGCAAGCAAAAACTTTAAATCTTATTTCTAGTGATTCTACTGAACTGCCTCAAGTTACAACTATTCAAGATGTCGAACCTCTTAAAATGCAAAATCCAGAATTTTATAAAAATGCTAAGGATAACGACTTAATTGCAGTATTTGCAAATTCACAGATAATTTTGATTTATAATATGAATAATAATTCTGTTGTAAACAAAGGTAAGTTTTTTACAAGCATTACACAACTTTAGCTATTTAATTATTGATATAAAGAATTATAATGATTAATAATATTTATAAATTTTAATAATTATTTTATGAACGAAACAATAAAAAAATTAGTTCTTTTTGGTGTTGGTAGTTTTGAATTAACCAAAGAAGCTGCCAAAAAATTCATGACAGATCTAGAAAAGGAAGGTGCCCTTGATAGAGCAGAAGGGAAAAAGGTTGTTAAACAAACATTTAAAGATTTAGATAAAAACTTAAAGAAATTTGAAAAAGAGGTAAATAAAGAGATAGAAAAGTGGGATAAAAAAAGAAAATCTCAAGAAAAAGAGGAGAGAGCAGAATCTGATGTATCTAAGCCTAAAACAAAGAAAAAAGTCGTTAAGAAAACCGCAAAACAAGCAAAAAGCGAATAACCCTTAAATTTTGCTTTCAATTTATATACAAGCTTATCCATACTGATCATCTATATCCATGGTATAATGTGTTACTACTTTTTAGTAACAGTTATGAATTTGGGTAAAAAAATATTGGTACCTTTAGTCGCAGGAGCAATTATAGGCTCGACTACAAATGTAACCGAGGCACAAACACAAATAATAGAGCCTGATAACTCCGACAGCATTCAAGTATGCGAACGTGGAAATATTCAGGTTAACGAGCAAGAATTTATATCTGCGTCTCAATCCTTTGAGCAGCTAGAGGCTTATCAAAATTACCTTTTTCTGTTTTTAGAATACACAACTGATGAATTTGGAATAACCAGAATATCCACTAACAGAGAATTTGATTTCGCACTCGAAAGAGCACTGTCTGTTTTCAGAGAGTCAGAAAGAATGTTTGCGAATGAATATATTAGGCTATTGATTGATTTAATGAATCAAAGAATTGGTGGTAGTGAAGTGGTTGATTTAGAACTTAGGTTACAAAACCTTGCGCAAATTGGTGCAGATCCAAGTTATCTTGGAAGACTACCGTATATAGCATCTACACTGCTTTTTCCTTTTGGATCTAATAGTGTTAGGAATATTTTAGACAACCTATGGTTAAGTGCCAATGGATCTTTAGTAAACTACTATGATGTAATTTTCGGAACAAACCAAATGTTGCTTTCAAATATAGAATCTGTGAATAGACATATCAGATCTATTTTGAATATTACCACTGCAGATAATTTGAGTTTAGAAAATTTCATTAATTTTGTTGAATTCTATAGACAAAGAAGACAAGATATTTTAAATCAAATTATATGTCTTTGGTCATTATACGGATTATCTCAAGACCAACTAACCAATGCACTCAATTCAGGTCTTAATATGTTCCCAAGCATTCTAGATCCCGATCCAAACAATCGAAATTACGCAGGATTATATAACACTGAATTAAGAGCCATCTATTTAAAAGACGAGAATGATTCTAGCCTTGAAATCTTTCAAATAAATCCATATGCACTTGCACATGAATATGCTCATGACAGGTTTTTTCAAACTCAAACTTACATACAATTTATCAACGTAGATTACTGGAACCAATCAATAAGTTTGAATCAAGCATTTTTAGTAGAAATAATATATTTACTGGAAAATGAAGAGAATTTAGACCAACAGTACACAACCTTTTTAAATTCAATGATTGAAGTAGGTTACGGGCTTGGGCACTTTAACCCAAAGAAAACAGTAGGATACGAAGGTATTTATCATGAATTCAAAAGGGTCTATGGTATTCACTTAGGAAATAACCCAACGAGAGAGGAGATTTATAGATTGATCATCTTGCCTTATTTCTATAATGATGCAATTTTGTACAGAAACACAACTGCTATTAGCCCATTAAGCGAAATATTTGCCGAAGCATTATCTGTAATTATGGTAGAAAGACCCGATATTCCTGCCGAACTCGTGGATTTAGTCAATAGATACGGGATTTTTGCAGAACAATACATAACAGCCGAAGAGCTTTGGCTAAGAGGAATCTACTATGATCAATTTAGAGGCGAACAGTAAACAGTCTTACTAGCAACAAGATCAATCTTTTAAACACCTAATTCTTTGATTTTTTTACAACTTATTGATACTATAAATTTGTTAAGAAGTTATAGTTTCAAAATAATAGCTATCTTAGAAATAAAAAACGTTACAAACCTTTACAAAAACAGCATTAACTGGTAAACTTCTACCACGTCTTTTTTGGCGTCCAGTTGATTAAAAAATATCACCAAAATTGTCAAAACACAAGACAGACACGCAACACAACTTAATTAATCAATAACAACGTACTTATTATTGGTACGTTTTTTCGTATCTATATTTAATATAATTTAAATTTAAGGTTTATATTATGCCAAATGTCACCCGAGTAAACCTCACCAAGAACCCAACTCCACACCTGGATATGGACTTATTGGAGGCTCAAAAGAAGTTTTTTAGACAATTTGTAGAAAACGGATTCTACGAATTATTTGATGAAATATCACCAATTGCAGATTACACAGGTAATTCTTGGGAATTATCTTTTGAGGATTTTAATTGGGGTGAACCAAAAATCTCTTTTAGAGATGCTCAATTATTAGGATTAACATACGACGCACCCGTACACGCAAACATAAGACTAGTTAACAAAAAAACTGGAGAAATTAAAAAACAAAAAATCTTTTTGGCAGACATGCCTATCATGAGCGACAGAGGTTCTTTCATGGTTAACGGAAACGAGAGAGTAGTAGTTTTCCAAATTTTAAGATCAGAAGGAGTCTTATTTAGTGAAAGCAAGGCATCAACACCAAAAAAGAGACTTTATTCTGTAAAACTAATGCCTCACAGAGGTAACTGGTACGAATTTGAAGTAAACAAATACGGAGTAATGAGCATTAAACTGCTTCAAAAAAGACCTAGAATCCTATTAACTACATTATTAAGAGCATTAGGTTACAGTTCAGATTCAGAAATCAAAAAAGCATTAGGAGACTCTGACAAGGGAGAAGCTAGCTTTATTGATGCAACACTAAGAAAAGACCCAACAAAAAATACAGAAGAAGCTTTAATAGATATATACAGAAAATTAAGACCAGAAGATACAGTAACAATTGAAAATGCAAAAGCATTAATAGATAACATCTTCTTTAACAAAAGAAGATTCTACCTAGGTAAAATTGGTAGATATAAACTAAACAAAAAACTTGGCATTACAGAAGACTTTACAGTTGCAGACTACACATTAAAAAAGAGAGACATTGTAGAAGTAATGAAATGTTTACTTGAATTAAATCATGGCGTAAGACAATCAGACGACATTGATAGTTTAAGTAACAGAAGAATCAGAGGTGTAGATGAATTGGTAGCAGAAAAGTTAAGAATCGGTGTTCTAATTATGGAAAAGAACATCCGAGACAAAATGAGTACTTACTCTACAGATGAAAAAGTAACACCAGCAATGGTTGTTAATACAAGACCAATCATATCTGCAGTTAATCAATTCTTTGGTAGCTCTGCATTAATGAGATTCATGGACCAAGAAAATGTATTCTCAGAACTTGAAGTAAAAAGAAAAATCTCCGCTGGTGGTCCAAGAGGACTTACAAAAGAGAGAGCAACATTCTCTGTTAGAGATGTTCACAACTCTCATTACTCAAGATTATGTCCTGTAACAACTCCAGAGGGTCCATCTGTTGGTATGGTAAACCAAATGGCAATCTATACAAGCATTAACGAATTTGGATTTTTAGAAGCACCTTACTATCAGGTTGTTAACAAGTTCAACTTTGAGAAAGACAAAAAAGATATCTTAAATGGCAGAAGATTTGGAACAGATGTTGTTGGTGGTAAAAAAACAATTGCTAAAGCTGGAGATGTAATTACAGACAAAGCATTAGCTGAAATTGAAAAAGAGGGTATTAAAGAATTTAAAGTTATGCCATTTGTGTTAAAAGAGATTGTTTACCTAGATGCAGATGAAGAAGCTTCTCACAAAATCGGAAGCTCAAGTATTCATACAGATGAAAACGGAAACATTTTAGAAAAAGCAACTTACGTTAGAGATGGTGCAAACTACGCTAAGGTGCCTACAAGCGAGGTAGACTTAGTAGACGTTAGTCCAGCACAAATCGGAGCAATGGGACTTTCATTAATTCCTTTTGCAGGAAACGATGACCCTAACAGAACATTAATTGGAGCAAAGACACAAACTCAAGCAATTCCACTAGTAAAAGCAGATTCTCCTATTGTTGGAACTGGATTTGAAAAAGATGCAGTTAAAGCAACCGGTAGAGCAATTTATGCAGAAGAAGCTGGTGAAGTTATAGAAGCGGACGCTCAAAAAGTTGTTGTTCAATACAAAGGTCAAAAAAACAAAGTAACTTACCCAGTAGAGAAATTTGTAAGAACAAATCAAAACTCATCTTTCTCACAAAGCGTAAATGTATTACCTGGATACAAGTTTGATAAAGGAGAGGTCTTAGTAGATGCTCCTTGTAGTCAAAACGGAGAGCTAGCATTAGGTGCTAACTTAAGAGTAGCTTACGTTGTATACGATGGTTATAACTTTGAAGACGGAATGGTAATTTCTGAAAGATTAGTTAAAGATGACGTTTTAACATCTGTGCATATTCAAGAATATGTACAAGAAATTAGAGAAACAAAACTTGGAAACGAACAAGTAACAAGAGATATTCCGGGTGTAGGAGAATGGGCTTTAAGAAACTTAGACGAAGAAGGTGTAGTTAGAATCGGTGCAAATGTTCAATCTAACGATATATTAGTTGGAATCATTGCCCCAAAAGGAGAAACAGAATTAACAGCAGAAGAAAAATTATTAAGAGCAATCTTTGGAGAATATGCAAGAGATGTTAGAGACAACTCGCTAAGAGTTCCCCATGGAGAACATGGAGTTGTAGTTGGAATTCAAGTATTAGATAGATCAAGCGGTGCAAAATTAAACGCTGGTGTAATTAAACAAGTTAAAGTATGGGTAGCTAAAACTCATAAAATATCAGTTGGAGACAAATTAACAGGTTTCCACGGAGACAAGGGAGTAGTTACAAAGATCGTTCCAGAAGCAGACATGCCTTACACAGAAGATGGAAGACCAGTAGACATCATTCTTAACCCGATCTCAATGATCAGAAGAATGAACCTTGGTCAGTTATTAGAAACACATGTTGGGGAATTGGCACATAAATTAGGCGTAAAAGTAGAAGTACAACCTTTTGCTGAATACGACCTAGATAAGTTAATCCAAATGGCTAAAGACCAAGGATTAGATTATGTAGAAAAAGTTGATCTATTTGATGGTAGAACAGGAGAAAAGTTCAACCACAAAGTAACAGTTGGAATGAAATACACATTCAAACTAGACCACTTGGCAGATCACAAAGTACATGCAAGATCAACTGGCCCATACACATTAGTAACCCAACAGCCACTTAGAGGTAAAGCTCAAAGAGGAGGACGAAGATTTGGAGAAATGGAAGTTTGGGCACTTGAGGCTCACGCAGTACCACATGTATTGCACGAAATGCTTACAATTAAGTCAGATGACGTAGTTGGTAGAGCGGCAGCTTACAAAGCTATAATTTCAGGTCAAAGAATTACAGCTCCAACAGTTCCAGAATCATTTAATGTATTGGACAAAGAGTTAGCAGGTTTAGGAATAAAGATGGATAAAATTAATCCAGAATATGACGAAGAAAGAAGCGATATGGCGCTTGAAGAAATTGTTGATTCTATAGGAAATGATGAGACAGTTTCCGCTTTAATGGAGTCTGATTCTAGTTTTTAAATTTTGAATTTATTGGATTGCGGGAAACCGCAATCCATACTAATAACTTTTATTAATTAAATATGTTAAAAGATTTTACAGCAGTCAAGATAACAATCGCTTCTGCCCAAGACATACTAAATATGTCTCATGGAGAGGTAACAAAGGCGGAAACAATCAACTATAGAACATTCAAGCCAGAACCAGGAGGATTGATGGCAGAAGAGATCTTTGGTCCAACTAGAGATTTTGAATGTTATTGCGGAAAATACAAAAAGATTAGATACAAAGGTATCGTTTGCGATAGATGTGGAGTAGAAGTAACGCACAAAAGAGTAAGAAGAGAGAGAATGGGTCACATTAAACTAGCCGCTCCAATCGCACATGTTTGGTTCTCTAATGGTGTACCTAATAGACTTTCTTTGATCTTAGATATCCCTCAAAAGAAAATTGAAACCGTAATTTATTACGCAAGATATGTTGTAACCACAATCAACGAAGAAGATAGAAAAAAAGCTTTAGAAAACCTAGAAGAGTACAAAAAAACAGAAGTTGAAGAGCTTGCAACAGAATTAGAATCAAAAATTAACGAAAATAAAGCAAGGTTTGAAGAAGAATCAGAAGATGTAAGAAAAGCTAACAAAGATAAATCAAAAGCAGAAATGCAATTAGAGAGATTAAGAAATTCAGAAAAAGTAGAAGCTGCAAAAATAAAATCTGCATACAAACAAAGAGAAGAAAATATTGATAAAAAGTTCACAGATATCAAGAATTTAATTGAAGACATGAGACTTGGAACAACTCTTTCAGAAGAGGAGTTTCAATTATTAGACGGATATGCATTCTACTTTTATGAGGCAGGAATGGGTGCAGAAGCAATTAAAGAGCTTTTATTAAAGCTAGATATAAATGCAGAAATTGAAACAATTGAAGCAGAGCTTGCTGTAAGCAAATCTGCAATGAAAAGAAGCAGATTAGTACAAAGAGTTCGAATTCTTAAAGGACTTAGAAAATCCGGCGTAAATCCATCTGCAATAATAATGGATATACTACCTGTAATTCCTCCAGATTTAAGACCAATTGTTCAATTACCAGGAGGTAGATTTGCTACTTACGACTTAAACGACCTATATAGAAGAGTAATTAACAGAAACAATAGATTAAGAAGATTAATCGCATTAGGAGCACCTGAAATCATTTTAAGAAATGAAAAAAGAATGCTTCAAGAAGCTGTTGACTCTTTATTAGATAATAATCACAAACCAGGATCACCTTCATTAAACTCAAGAGGCATGCCATTTAAATCATTATCTGACATGTTAAGAGGTAAGCAAGGTAGATTTAGACAAAACTTATTGGGTAAAAGAGTAGACTACTCTGGAAACGCAGTAATTGTTGCTGGTCCAGAATTAAGATTTGACCAGTGTGGTTTACCAAAAACAATTGCATTAGAACTATTTAAACCATTCATTATCAGAGAATTAATTGCTAGAGGATATGCAGCAAACCCTGCAAGGGCAAAGCTTGTATTTGAAAGCAAGTCAGATGACGTTTGGGATATTTTAGAAGATGTAAGTAAAGACCACCCTGTTTTACTAAACAGAGCTCCAACCTTACACAGACAATCTATTTTGGCTTTCTACCCAGTATTAATAGAAGGTAGCGCTATTAGATTGCACCCAATTACATGTAAAGGTTTTAACGCTGACTTTGACGGAGACCAAATGGCAGTTCATTTGCCACTTTCAGAAGCTTCTATTGAAGAAGTTAAAAAGAGAATGTTTGCTAAAGATAATATTTTATCTTTAAGAGACGGGTCACCTTTGATTCACACAAAGTTTGACATGGCCATGGGTATTTACTTCTTAACAAAACTAGAAGGAAACGAAGCTAACCCAGTTGGATTCTATTCATCAGATGAATCAGCAATTGCAGACTACTATACCGGAAAAATTAGCTTTAGCGATCCAATTAAATTACTTTTAAATGGTGAGGTTATTGTAACAACAGCTGGTAGAGCAATTTTCAACAAAGCACTACCTAGCGACTATGAATTTGTAAACAAATCATTAAACCAAAGTGATATTTCTAAAATATCTGCAAATATCTTTGATAGATATGGTAGAGATGAGGCGATTAGAGTATTAGACGAAATTAAAACTTTAGGTTTCCAATATGCTGCTAAACACGGATTGTCAATCTCTATGGAAGAATTTGAATTTGGTGCAAATGATGAACTAAAGACTAGATTAGAAAACTTTGCAGATGTAGAAAACAAACTTATTGAGCAATACAACGAAGGTTTAATCACATTAAACGAATTAAAGTGGTTAAAAAGAGAGCAATGGGCAGATGCAGCAGACAAGCTACAAAGCGAAGTTTGGAGCATTGCAAAACAAAACTCAAAGAACTTGGTTGACCTTGACCAGTCTGGAGCAACTCCAGTAAGTGCTTGGGTTAAAAAGATCTCTGGAGTAGGTGGATACGTTATTGACCCAACAGGTAATATCGTAGATTTACCTATTAAGAGTAACTTTAAATCAGGTTTATCAAGCTTTGAATACTTTGTATCTGCAAGAGGAGCAAGAAAATCATTCGCAGATGTTGCGCTAAGAACAGCAGACTCTGGTTACTTAACTAGAAGATTGCATGACGTAGCTCAAGATGTTGTAGTAAATGTAGAAGATTGTGGTACAGAAAACGGAATATTTATAGATAAATCAGAAGCTAGACTTCAAGCTTATGCAAACCGAATTAAAGGTAGATTTGTTGCAGAAGACTTGGCAGATAGTAAAACTGGAGAGATTGTGATTAAAAGAAATGAATACATTACACCAAAAATAGCAAAAGAAATTGCAGAAAACGAGAATATTACAAAAGTGAAAGTTAGAAGTCCATTAACTTGTGAAAAAGCCCATGGAATGTGTATTAAGTGTTACGGTGTAGATAACGGTACCGGAGAAATTATCAATATTGGAGAAGCAGTTGGTACAATTGCATCTCAAGCCCTTGGAGAACCAACAACTCAGTTAACACTAAAAAGTAAATCTGACGCTAGAGCTGCAAAATCCGACATTACTCAAGGTTTACCAAGAGTAGAGGAATTACTTGAGGCTAGAACTCCAAAGGCATTAGCATTATTAGCCGATATTTCTGGTACTGTAACAATTGTAGAAGATAAGAAGAAAGTAACAATAAGAATTGCAGATAAAAAGAAAGTTCATAAAAAATATGAATTTGATTCTGCAGAAGATATTGCTATAAAAGATGGTGCAAAGGTAAAGGCTGGCGACTTATTAGGCAAGAAGAGTGGTAAAGATATAAAGGCAGATTTCACTGGAGTAGCATCTGTTAGCAAAAACAGTATAGATCTAGTAACCGAAAAAGATATGGAAGTAGAAAAAGAAGCAGATTCAATGATTAGCTTACTAGTACAAGATGGACAACATGTAGAAAAGGGTACTCAATTGACAATTGGATCTATTGATCCTAAAGAAATGGCAAAACTAAGATCTGTAACCGATGCACAAAAGTATGTTATTAAAGAAGTTCAAGATGTTTACGGTATTCAAGGTTTAGAAGCAGATGACAGGCACTTGGAAATTGTTGCAAGACAAATGAGTAGATACGCCTTAATTCAAGATAGCGGAGATAGCGAATTATTCTTACCAGGAGACTATGTTGATATTCTAGACGTAATGGTAGAAAATCAAAAATTAGGGTCAGAAGGAAAGAGGATTGCTAAATTCGAAAGAGTTATTATGGGTGTTACAAACGCAGCTTTAAGAACAGAAAGCTTCTTATCTGCAGCATCATTTGAGCAACAAGTTAGGGTTCTAACCGACGCAGCCCTTATTGGTAAAGTAGATCATTTGAGAGGATTGAAAGAAAATGTTATAATCGGACGTCCAATTCCAGTTGGAGAAGTTTTACAAGAAAAAATTAGCGGGAATGTAAGGTCTCACTATGGCGAAACATTAATTGATTTTGATGAAAACGCAAAAATAGAAGAACCTGCAGCTATTTCATAAGAATTTGCGTAGGCTGAAAGGGTAATACCAAGTAAGCCTACTAAATATTAATTAATTTATTTAGAGTAAAGAATTAAGTTAAAGTTATTTAAACTTAAAGCTTAAAACTTTCAACTTAAAACTTAATAAGATATGTCAAGAGTATCACAATTAGTAAAAACTGGTAGAAAACCAAAGAAAGGACAAACTAGATTCAAGGGTTTGCTTTTTTCTGAAACTATCAAATACAAAGCATTGCAATTCAATTACAACGCAGTTAAAAATACCTACTACAAAAAGGAAAATCCTTTTAAAAGAGGCGTTTGTGTTGCTGTAAAAACAATGACTCCTAGAAAACCTAACTCTGCTTTAAGAAAAATTGCCAGAGTAAGATTATCTAACAAGCAAATTGTAACAGCATACATTCCTGGTGAAGGTCACAACTTGCAAGAACACTCAGTTGTTTTAGTAAAAGCAAGAAGAAGACCAGACTTGCCAGGTGTAAAATACCAAATTGTAAGAGGTGTTTACGATTCTGCTCCAGTAGAATCTAGAAGACAAGCAAGAAGTAGATACGGTAGAAAGAAGCCAAAGGCAGGAGAAAAGTCTAAATAAACTGTAATCAAATAATAGACATGCCGTTTAAAAACGGTATGTTTATAATTTGGCTATATAGTCAAAGTCAAAAATTCGAGGTTAAGAATAGTAATTTTGGGCTACCAAAGTGAATTTAAAACTTAGATTTTTTAATTCTTAATTATTTATTAAAATACACAAATGAGAGGTAAACAGTCACCAAAGAGAGAGATACAACCAGATGGTATTTACAATAGTGAATTAGTTTCTAAATTCACAAATTATTTAATGATAGATGGTAAAAAGAGCATTGCTCAAACTATTGTTTACAATGCAATAGAAGATTTACAAAAAAAGACAAAAACCACAGGAATAGAAGCTTTTGAAAAAGCAATAGAAAATGTTAAACCAAAGGTAGAGGTTAGATCTAGAAGAGTAGGTGGTTCTAACTTTCAAGTTCCAGTACAAGTAAGCGCTAACAGACAGTTGGCTCTTGCAAGTAGATGGATTATTGATGCTGCAAGAAATGCTAGAAAAAATACAGAGTTTTGGGTTGTATTATCCCATGAACTTATGAATGCTTATAACAAAGAAGGTACTGCAATTAAGAAAAAAGACGAGGTTCAAAGAATGGCAGAGGCAAACAAAGCTTTTGCTCAATTTGCATAATAACAAGAATCCCAAAGCTGTCGATTTCAAATACCCGCGAATTATTTTGTGGGTATTTGATTTCGCGCTTTAAAAAATGTTATAATTTAGCGATTTCTAAAAA
The DNA here is from genome assembly GCA_965230975.1 of uncultured Candidatus Saccharibacteria bacterium. Lineage (GTDB taxonomy): Bacteria > Patescibacteriota > Dojkabacteria > J137 > J137 > JBGSZB01. Next base: position 203,581 of record OZ246402.1, on the reverse strand, counting down.
AATCTGACAAATTACTTATTATTATTTTAAAATGGCTACTAAAATCGACAAGCCAGTAAAGAACTTCTTAATTGACTTTGGCTTAACAGATAAGGAGATTACTGTTTATTTAACGTTACTAAAAACTGGTCCCAATACAATTATGAATTTGGCCAGAGAAACTGGCATTAAAAGGTCAACGACACATAACACTGTCGAAGAATTAATTAAGAAAGGTTTAGTAAGCCAAACAAACTACGGAGAAAGAAGAATGGTAGTTGCAGAGGATCCTAAAAAACTTGAGTTCTTAATGGAACAAAAGAGATGGGATATGAAAAAACTAGAAGACAACATGCCAGATATTGTAAAAGCAATTTATGATACAGTACCTACAGCGAAAGAGAACACCTCAGTCGAAGTGAAATATTACCAAGGGGAAAAAGAAGTTAAGTATGTATATGAACTTAGTCTTAAGTCTACAGAAGTTTACTCTTTTGTAAACCTAGATAAATACTACGAGATCTTCCCAGGCTCAGAAAATCTTTTTACCAAAGCATTTGATATGAATCCTGCAAGAAACGTTTGGGATATAGCCCTAGATTCACCACTAGCTAGAGAGGTAACTAATAGCCAAAAAAGATATCACAAACGATTTCTTCCTGCTTCAAAGTTTTTTGCAGGAGTAGATATCCTGGTATTTGAGGAGCACGCCGCTTTAATTCAACTAGAAAAGGATAGCATTAGTGCTACATTAATAACTAGCAAGCTTATCGCAGAGAGTTTGAAAGCACTTCACCAATCCATGTGGGAATTACTAGCGTAAACTTAATCAAAGATACAATCAAAAAAATCCCTGAGTTGATCAATTACAAGATCTTCCAGGGATTTCATTTTGACTCTAAAGTCTTGTTTTCTATTTGAAATATCCTTGTCAAACAAAGTAGACTTAAGATTCAACCAGTCTTCCCTAACCTCAATCATCTTTTTTATCAATTGCAGGTTTTCATTAAACGGATAGTAGTTAACTGCGTCGAGAAATATTTGATTTTTTGACAAATCTAACTCACCCCTAGTAGCAGATCGAGACAAAGTAGCAGTGTAGTTTTTATAGTTTTTCAAATTCGGAACCTTAGAAATAGGCTCGCTTGATCGAATTTTTTTCCAAGAGAAAGAAGCGACTTCATCCATAGCGATAAATCCTAAATTACGGTTAAATCCATTTGGATCTAAGTAATTATTAATGCCAAATTGCTCAAAAACTCTTTGATTAAAAAGACTCTCTGATTCATTGCTAGAGGCATGCGACCAAGGTTCAATTATCACTGCCTTTTCAGTATCAACATACCCTTTTGATTTTAAAAGTTCAAGGTAAGGACCTGTATACATAAACCAAACCAAACTATAACTATCAATGTATGACACCAAGTCCTTCATTATATTCTGCTCTAATATATTCTCCACATCATGGTGATCAGCACCAGACTTTACTCGATTTAAGTATATAGGCATAGCTAAGTCTTTCATGGTAACCGAAACTTTTTCTAACAAGATATTCCTTTCTCTAACAAGATCCTCGAATATGTCAGTATCAATAACAACTTTCAAAGAATTCTTTTGTCCAGTCACCTTATCAAGATATTTCTGAGTAATAATCTTCCTTTTTAACTCCGAATTAACTACAGCTGATTTAAGCTGTTCAGATTCAACATTTGTGAGACTTCGACCCAAGTGAGCCTCAACAGACTGCTGAAGGCGATCTCCCCAAAGACGCTGTTCAGAGATCACAGTATATTTACAACCCTTGTAGGTACCAACAGCCTCAACAATTTGATCAATAGAAACTGCATTTAAGACCCACTCTGACACCTCAGATGGAGAAGAGTAATTATATGTTGTGTTCCTCTCTAGATTACTAAGCTTACCTTCGTTTATATTTAACATATCGTTAGTACGAATAGCACACCAACCACCTAACACCGTGAAATCCCTAAAACTCAAACTCTCAATACCGTCTGAAGCAAGTATAACTCTTTCATAGCCTTCACCTATATTTGTAGAAAACCATTCCTTGCTAGGAATAATTCCTTTATAAATACCACCCCCAGATGAACGAAGTCTTTCCCGAATTTTATCTAACTTAACTTTGTCCCTAGAATGTAATAAAATTTTTTGATAATACATATAACCAGAAGCCCCTAAATTTTGATCAAGCGAAATTTCTTTATTTTAAATAATATTTGATTACAAATTCACAATAAGCTACCTTCATCTAACCCTAACAATATACCATAATGGGATATCAAAGCCTGTTGTAATTATAGCAAATTAACGATCTACACGCACTATAGGGACGGTCTATTGGCTACTAATCTAGAGAAACCCCCACATCAAATCAAACAAAGCTTTTGCATTGGCAGAAAGCAACGGATTGGAAATTAGAATAGCCTTAGGCACATCTTCAAAGTAGACCATTGCAATTCTATTCTCATATATCAGATAATCCATAAAACCCATATCTATCCTTTCTGGAAGAAGTTTAAATTTTACATTTTCTGTTTGAGAATACATTTTATGGTTCCACATTAGCGAACCGGAGTCTCCATCTGCAATAATATCCCAAACTTTTACGCCTTTTAATCCTGCTTGCAAGAATTTTTCTCCATTTTCAGGAAACATTGTAGTCAAAGCTTTGAAGTTATAATAGGCTCTAATTTCTTTAGACTCTAAAATAGAGTCATACAGAACCGAAACTGATTCTCGACCTTCAATATATTTAACAACAAATTCTGTGCTGGTTTTTGCAGAGTGAATTTGTTCATAAATACTATCTATTAGAACAGACAATCCCTCTTCTTTCCTCTTAATATTTAGCTTTTCACTTTCTACTAACAGCTGTATTTTTTCAGGTGATTCAGGTATCAAGATTCTTCTCTCACCATATTTGGTCTGAGAAACAAGTCCCTTAGATATCAATTCATTTACAGCCAAATGAGTTGTAGACCGATTCATTCTAATTCTATTACTTAACTCCATTACGGTAGAGTGGCCGTACTTAAGCAATCCAATATAAACTTTGGATTCATTATTTGAAAGTCCGTAATCATTTAAAAGCGACAATAACTTTTTTGATGTCATGTCAAAATAAACATAACTAAATTCACAAAGGATTATACCCTTAAAAGCAAGCACTCACAAGGCTAATCAGCACAACCACATCTGGCTTAATATATCTGTTACAAAATCTATAACACAAACATAAATCTGAATACAATATATAATACAGCTATTAAATCAGTAGCCATGGAGCATTTTATAAAAATTGGGAACAAGTTAAGGAAATATAGAATAAGAGCTAATGTAAGCCAACTTCAACTCGAACTAAGCATTGGCGCTTCTACCGGCTCTATAAGCAGAATAGAGAATGGGTTTGTTAACCCTTCTAAAGAAACTCTTCTTAAAATTGCCGAGGTGCTTAATTTAAACTTTTTAGAGAAAGCAGAGTTATTAGGCATTTCGATTTCAGAAGATGAGATAAATTATCTTATTAGAAATGCCTCAATAGTTAAATCTTTAATCAAAGTTAGTGCACACTAACTTGTAATAAACCATCAGGCGGATTTATAATACCCAAAACGATATTGAATATGAATACCGCACTAGCTTTAAAAAAATACAGACTAAATAAGGGAGTATCTCAACTAGATCTTGAGTTAGCAATAAACGCCTCAACAGGAACAATATCTAGAATTGAGAACGGTAGAATAAACCCCACAAAGGAAACACTTTTTAAAATTGCAGAATTTTTGGAGCTGGACTTTTTTGAGACTTCTAAGCTTTTAGGAATAGAGACAAATCTTAACTCATCAATTTTCAAAAAAAGCCTTGAACCCTATCTAGAATCACTGTCTGCAATTTTTGGAAATACAGTTAGCCCAATTACAGAATTTAGTTACTCAGAAGGAGAAAACAACTTCATTGAAAAATGCACCCAAACATTATATAAATCTTCAAAAGAAGTTAAGTTTATAGGGAGTCATGACTTATTTAGAAAATATTATCCTGAAAAAATCGATAAAGAACTTTATATTAAGCCTAGAATAAAAAATCACTTACCCGCCAAAATAATTGCATGTGCTACAGACCATACAATTCATGCAGAAAATCCTGGAGATAATCTAAGAGAGGTCAAACAAATCAAAAACTTTAATGTAAATTTAATGGCTAATATTAACGATACTTCTGTATTAATAATGTGCATTAATAACTCGCCTTCAATATTAGAAATTTTTGATAAGCACCTAGTAGACTTAGCCAAAACTAGGTTTAACCATATGTGGAACCTATAACTTTGCAACTTGATAATATTCCTTTAATTCAAATCCTCTTTTTTGATAATATTCTCTTGTTCCTATGCTAGAGATTACTGCTAAATTTCTAAAGCCATGATCTTTAGTTATTAATTTTGCTTTTTCTATTAATTTTGTACCAAGGCCCAAGTGCTGAGCTTCGCCAATTGAGTCTTTGTCTAATTCTAAACTTGGGCCGTAAACATGAACTTCTCTAATAATTGCAGAGTTGTCTAATTCTGCAGTAATATCGTTTTTGTTAGATTTTGGAATTGAAAGCCGTAAAAACCCTGCGATTTCCCGAGAGGTTGTTATGTATTGTAAAAAATACTCCGTGGAAATCGCAGTAGAGTATTCTATAATGTCGAGTGTTAAATCTTTCATAGTAACTTTTTTATCTCGAATTTCTCTGGCTCTAATATTACTATTCTTTCGACCTTCTTTTTTAAGCTTAAATTCTGCAACCTCTCTTAAATTTGTAGTTTTGTTACCATCTTCTATTTCTGTAGATGGAATATCTCTAATGATTCTTGTAAGTCTACAGTATTCAGGAGTGTATTCTATGCAATCTGCTAATAAATCTACTAATTCTTGAGTAGTGTAGGGTGTATATTTGCCTTCTTGCCACAAAGTGTAAAGTTCTGTATTTTTAATAATTGAGGTTGGATAAATTTTTAATTCATCTGGCTTGTAATTTGGGTCATCAAAAAGCTCTTTGTACACCCTTAAATCAATTTCTGGAGTTGCTCCGTACAAGTTTGGCATTATATGCGCATGAATTTTAAAACCACCTTTTCTTAATAAATTGAAGGCTAAAGATGTCTCTTCTCTGTGTTCTCCACGTTTGTTTAAGTCACTTATTTTATCGTCTAAAGTTTGAATTCCAAGTTGTATTTTTGTGGCTCCAAGTCTTCTTAAATCAAAAACCTCTTGGGCAGTAATAGAATCCGGTCTTGTTTCTAAAACCAACCCAACACACCTTGTTTTACAACTACTATTAATATCTTGCTCTTTTACCAAATCTTCCCATAACTCTTTTAAGCCCTTACCTTCGTAGTCTTCTTTTTCTATATATTTATCAAAATCAGCTTTAAATTTTGGTGTTTGAATTAATTGATTGTAAGGCTTATCGCCAGTTTCTTTTCTTAATTCTTGGTTATAATCAACTTTTAAGTATTCAGAAATATCGATCATTGAATTTGCAGAATTCACCTCTTTTACACCAAATTCATTCATTGCCCTAAAACATTCTTTAATAAACCAAATTTGATATTTTTTTGGATAATATGACCAAGTCCCCCCTAAAATTAAAAGTTCAATTTTATCTGTAGGATGGCCAATATTTTTTAAAGCTTTAAGTCTATTGCTAACCTGGAAATATGGACTAAATCGATTCATTAAAGCTCTTTGTGCACCTGGTTCTGTTGCAATATAGCTTTTAGGCATTCGAACATCATTTGGGCAAAATACACACTGCCCAGGGCACGCAAATGGTTTTGTTAAAACAGTTACTGTAGTGACTCCGGAAATTGTTCTTGTTGGCTTCATTTTAATTTTTGGAATTAAAGCCAAAAGCTCCTCTTCTTCAAAATCAAAAGAATTTTCTATAAAGTATTCAATTCCTTTAATTAAGTTATCTCTGCTAAAAATATCGCTTTTATCTTTTGGGTGTTTTTTTAAAATCTTATCTAACTCTTTGTCAGAGTATGGATCTACTTTTAATAGCTCTGAATAAATGCTTTTAAGCTCTATCTTATAGTTTTGTGGTAAAAACGAATATCTTTTCACGATGGTAATTTTAACATATTAGATATCCCAACTACGAACTGCTGTTATTGGGACTTCTCGATGTAAAATGAAGTATCGAATGTATTCAGTTGTAACAAAAAGTAACGTTTTATGAAAACTTTTTTCTTTTATTAGCAGAGTATTGTTTAGTTGATTTATCGTTTAACAAATATCCCGATAACTTAGCCTTACCCAAGGTTAGATTTGAGTACATTTTAGTTAATTGCACATCATGACTTAAAAGTGTTGCAGACTTATATTGCAGTGCAGTTAAAATAACTGTACAGTCTGTAAAAGATATCTTTGATTCTTTTGATAAAACAAAAGATTTTGTAAATAAGCCTTCATCAATAAATTTATAAATTGAATTGTGTAAGTTATTTTCAAATAAGTCAGTAGTATATTTTACAATCGAAGCTTTATAAGATTTAAATCTTAAATTTGCCAAGGTAAGTAGTTCTGCAACAACAAAATTATTAATTACAAATATTTCACCTTGTGATTCTAAACGTACCAAGGTTTCAACAGATTCTAAATGAAATGGATCTTCTACCGAGAGAGCAGCAATAACAAAAGAAGTATCAAGCACTACCATATAAAAAATCTTTATAATTAGTGCTTGTTACACCCGTAGACTTAATTTTAATTTGATATTCCTCCCAAAGTCCTTTTTTAGTAGCTCTTCCCAATTTAGACTTATTGTAATCAGAAATCATTTTGCGAATAACTTTTGACATACTTTCACCTTCTTGCTTTGTAAGAATTTTAAATTTTTCTAACTCTTTAATGTCTACCTCTATTGGTGGAAGCTTGGATACTTTCATAAACATATATTATCAACATTCATATATATTGTCAAAAGATATCTTTACATAAACATATCCATGTAACTTTTACTTTCAAACTGATAAAATGAATGGATGCAAGAACCAGATCAAAATACAAATCAACTCCAAGCCAAAGTTGGATCACTTTACACAACTCAGGCAGAGGAGTTTTCTAAAACCCGAACAGCTCCGTGGACTGGCTGGATTGAATTGGTAAACAGAGGTTTTGTTAACAAAAGTGATTCTTACAAAGTTTTGGATTTAGGTTGTGGCAACGGGAGGTTTTTTAAATTCGCTCAAGAAAATACTAAATCCTTTGAATATTTAGGCTTAGATTATTCTAACCTGCTTTTATCACAAGCAAAAAATCTTGGCGCAAAAGTTTTAAAAGTAGACTTAGACAATCAAAACTGGGTTTTACTCCAGAAAGATTTTGATCTAGTTGTAGCATTTGGAATTCAACACCACCTTTCTAACTATCAAAATCGATTATATTTTTTGAACCAAATAAGTGAAAGCCTTTCGCATAGTGGCGTTGCAGTAGTAACTTACTGGCAGTTTTTAAACTATGATAGATATCAAAAAAAGATTAAAAAACTTGAACAGGAAAACGACTTCTTAATGAGTTTTGGCTCTACAGAAAATGCTCGATTTTGTCATTTTACAAATTTACAAGAGATAGAAAAGCTTGAGTCAGAATCCAATTTAACCTTAATTGATTCTTTTAATGCAGATGGCAGAGACAACACTGAAAATATTTACAGAGTTTATAAAAAAAGATGAGAAAGAAATTTTACTTAAGAAGATTAAAAAGCAGAGCAGAGGTTGGCACTAAAAAAAGACTTAGTCTGCTTTTTTTATTCAAGGGTATTTTTATAATAACAATAATTTCTATATCTCTTATTGCAATTATTTATTTAGCAGTTTTTGGTGGTTATGAAAGTAAGTTAATTAATGATATTTCAAAGGTACCTTCTGAATACAAGCAAGCCACTGTAATTTTAGACGTTTATAATGAAAACGATAATTTGCTTTTAGCTTTTTTAGATAAAGGTTATGAGAATAGAAAGTTTACAAATGCAAAAATATATTCTTTAAGCGAAAGGCAACCAGAAACTTTAAAAAGCATTATTAAAAAGTTCCCAATAAATCGTGTTGAGTTTAAATTAGACAATACAAGTATTTTAGATATTTGCAAAGATATAATAAATAATAATACAGATCAAAAAACAATTATTATTGCTAACCCCGATATAGCGGTAAGATCATCTGTAATTTGTAATAGCCTTGGTGTACTTGCAATACCGGCCACCATAGAAGACACAGATTATCTAGTGTTTACATCTTCTTTTCAGGTTAGATTTTCAGAATTATTAAAAATCTTGTTTGACCAATTGGAAAAGAGTCCAACTTAATCTAATATGTAGTATGCAACAAAAAAATAAAGGTTTAGTAGTTTTAAGTTTCGTTTTATTAATAATTTGTGCGACATTAGCTTTGCTGGCAGTTACTTTGGTTAATTTAACCGGTACAAATCAGCCAATCCCAATCTCTTACCCAGACGCTACAGTTAACACAATCCGGATTATTCCAAAAAGTCTTGAAAAGTATGTTTATGCAACAATTTCAAGTGAAGATACAATTGTTTTAAAAGATATCTCTAATGAAAAAAGAGGCATTAATTTGGAGCATAGAAAATGGAAAGATATTAAATGGAGTCCGGATTATACGTTAATTGGAGTTTTAGGTTTAAGTGAACAAGGCAAATACAATATTTATATTTACAACCTTGCAACTGAAAGATGGAGCCAGGTTACAAATTATTCAGACTTTGGAGTAGAGGATTTCTTTTGGTATAACAATGATCAGGTTAACTTTATTCAGGGGGATACAGATCAAAAATGGCTACACAGTTACAAATATTCAACAGAAAACCAAATTTTAAAATTGAATTTGATTAGAGGCACTTTGGTTAGAACCAACGAAGATAAAAAGATTCTTGTATTTAAAGAGGGTAATGATTTTATTTTAAGAGATGCAAAGGGTGCTTTAATTATGCCAATTAGTGAGGCCAAGATTGATTTTGAAGTTAAAGACGTAATTGTTATGACAGATATTTCTCAACTAATACTTTTAGATGAAAACAATAATTTGCATTTGTACGATTTAGTTAAAGAAAAGATTTTGAATGTGTTTGAAACTTTAGAATCCCCAACTTTAATGTGCGCTCAAGATGAAAACTTTAAGTTCTTTACCCGAGACAATAATGATATTAGCATTGAGACTTTAAGCACATTAGATTATACCCAAACATTTGTAGCTAAGAGATTTACAACAGATCAACAAGATTTACATTTAAAAAGGTGTAACTCAAAGTTTTACTTAATTAATGCTGTGAATAACGGCAGTAAATGGTTTAATAATTCTGAATTTGCAGAAATTGTTACCTTGGATGGAGATTTAGATGCAGATGTTAAAATAACAAAATAATAGTTTAAATTTTTATTATGGAAGAAAAGAGTAAAGAGTTGTTAGATAAAGTTAATTCACTTTTAAAAGAAGAGGGTATTGATAATTCTGTAAATGATATTGATAACTCTACATTGCTTAAAGAATATTTACTTCCGGGTTTAAAAAGTTCTAAAGATGTTTTGGGTTCGCTATATTCATTCAAATCTAGAGAGAGAGGTGGTTTTATTGGCAAGGTAAAAACAAAAGTTCAAGGATTAATAATTAATACGGTTGTTAACGTTATTGAAAAACAGAGCATGAAACAACAAAAGTTTAACGAACTTACCTATAAAGCAATAGAAGCCCTAATTAAAGAGAACGAGGAGTTGAAGAAGAGGCTTACCTAATAAAAAAATGCTGAATTGGGGATTTAATTCCCCAATAATCTACCGGATACTGATTTAAGTTCATTCATCAATAGTTCTCTATCTTCAGCATTCTCAAAGTCTATATCTGTAAACGCATTATTTAGTAGATCCTCCAGTTCCGACTTTGCAACATAATCGAACTTACCACTAACATTTTCTCTCGGTATTCTATTGGATATAGCAGCTAACAGAATTTGCAACTCTTCCTGAGAAAACCCTACTAAGGCACCCTGCTTGACTGGCACGCCCCTCTCAACCATGTATATATTCTGAGTTAATGTCTGAATAGCTGACCTCAAAGTATTTCTTATCAAAGCTCTGAGACTACTTATATCAAATTGTTTCCTTGCGACTCCTATTTGCTCAAAGCCTTTTAATTGTTGAATAACTTGTTCAATAACCATTCTAAGAAAAATATTTACTTTTACATTATCAATTTGATTACCTTCTACTCTAAAAAAGTTTCTGATAGTATCTTCATCAAAATTTTTACGAGAGGAGGTTGGCATGTCATTCATATTGCTTACTTTAAAAACTAACTTACAAAGTTTACTATAAAATATTTGCCATTGTCTATTTTAGAGAACCGTAATCTTAAGCAATAACCCCATAGCACTAATTATCTTCTTATTGTATAATTCAACTAACACGCAATATCCAAGAAACGTCACTTGGAAAGTGAAAGAAAGAAATTGAGTAACCAAAAGTAGAATCTTTCGGGACAAGCCCGTTACAGCTTAAGAAATAAGTCTTGATCTTCAATCAAGAGAATAGAGGTGGTACCACGGAATACCCGTCCTCAGTAATAAATAATTGTTATTGAACGTACCATGTCACTACCACAAGGTCCATACAACCCAACAGAATACGAAAAGATAATTTTAGATTTATGGCTTAATAACGGCTATCACAAGCCTGAATACAATCCTACAACGGACAAATTAATGTCAGTTGAAGAGATGAAGGCAGATCCAAGAGAACCATGGGCATTAATTTGTCCGCCGCCAAACGCTTATGCAAGGCCTCACATTGGAAACATTTCCGGTTACGCTTATCAAGATGCAATGGCTAGATATGCCAGAATGCAGGGTAAGAAAGTTTTAGTTTTGCCGGGTAAAGATCATGCTGGGCTTGAAGGTGAAGGCGTTTTTATTAGAGATGTTTTAGAAAAGCAGGGTAGAAACAAGTTTGATATGACTAGAGAGGATTTTTATGCCGAGATGATGGAGTTCTTTAAAAAGAATATGGAGATTGCAATGAATGATGAAAAGCATATTGGTCTTTCGGCAGATTATGACAGAAATATTTTTACATTAGACCCAAGAGTTGTAGATACTGTTTTAAATACATTTGTAGAAATGTATAAAGCAGGTATGATTTATAAGGGTGTAAGAATTGTTAACTGGGACCCAAAAGCACGAACAGCAGTTGCAGATAATCAAATGGTAAGAGAGGAGAGAGACGGGAAACTTTACTATCTTCAATATAAGTTTGCAGATGACAGTTCTAAATCTGTAACTGTTGCAACAACAAGACCGGAAACGATGTTTGGAGATACAGCAGTAGCGGTTAATCCATCTGACCCTAGATACAAAGATATTGTTGGTAAAGAGGTTATTATTCCTTTAACTAATATTAAAATCCCAATTATTACTAACTATAAAGTTTTAACAGACTTTGGAACTGGAGCACTAAAAATTACTCCTGCACACTCTCAAGATGACTATCAAACAATGCTTGAATGGAACAAAGAGAATCCTAACAAATCAATTACAGCCAGAAATATTATCGATGGCAATCTAATGCTTGTAAGTGATTATGTACCTGAAAAGTATAGGAATCAAAAATACACTAAGGTTAAAGATTTAATAATCGAAGATTTGAAAAATGAAGGATACTTAATTAAAGAGGAATCTATTAAACAAAGTATTAATAAATCTGAAAGAACAGGAGCTTTAATTGAACCAATTCTATCTTCTCAATGGTATTTAAAATACGACACTCCAGAAAACAACATAAAGCAGGCTGCAATAGAAATGGTAAAAAATGGCCAAGTTACTATTCACCCAGAAAACATGGTAGATAAATTTAACCACTGGATGGAAAACCTAAGAGATTGGGCAATTTCAAGAAGCCTTTGGTGGGGTTACAGATTACCAGTTTGGTACCACGGAGAAATTAAAGAAGAAATTGATGAAAATGGACAGGTTAGAGAACTGATTAGGCTAACAAAGCCTTTTTATACACACAGCGACATCACTATTCGTAAAGCTGAACTCAAAGATGCATCAATCATGCACGAGATTGATGTTCAAGGTTGGATGCAAAGTTTTATTGACGAAGAGAGAGGTGTCACTGCAGAAGTTATTGCTAATAAATATGGTAGAAAATCGGATGATCTTGAAAAGATAAAAGAGTATCAAGATATGATTATTGATGAAAACAATATCGTATTTATTGCAGAAAAAGATGGGGAAGTTATTGGTTGGATTGATTTAGAAAATATCAGGGATACAGATAGAATACATTGGCTAAATATTTATGTAAGCAAGCAGTATCAAAAACAGGGAGTGGGTAAACTATTAATGTATAAAGTTTTAGATGATTTTGGTGATAAACTAGAGATACACATTGCAACCCCTGAAAAAGCTAATTTAAAAGAGTTCTATTTAAAATTTGGATTTGAAGAATACCCAGTTGAAGGTCGAAAAGAAGGACCTGGAGAATTGTATATGATTCAAATGAAAAGAGAAAAAAGGCAAAATCAAGATTGGATTCCACTTGAATACGACAACCCTAATCATTTAAGAGTACAGCTACATAATCCTGATTCAACAATTATTGATGTTATTAGACATGGTGAGACAATTGCTAATGTTGAAAAGAGATTCGGTGGTCATACAAATACTGATTTGACAGAAAAAGGAAAAGAGCAAGCAAGAAATTTTGAATCCACAGAATGCTATGACTACATTATTTGCTCAGATTTAAATAGAGCGATTCAAACTGCAGAGATAATTGCAGACAAAATAGGTTTTGATAAAAGCAAGATAATTAAAGATTCCAACTTAAGAGAAAAGAACTTTGGGGACTTTGAAGGATTAACTAGAGCAGAGGCCATTAAAAAATTCCCGGAATTTGCAAATGATATTTACGACTTGGTTGATAACCACCCCGAAAAAGCCAATATTGAAACAATCCCTAACTTTGAATCGAGAATCTTAAGAGCATTCGAAGAGATTAAAACAAAATATCAAGGTAATAAGGTATTAATCGTGACTCATGGTGGAGTATTAAGAACACTTGAAAACAAACTAAAAGATAGAGATTACAAAGATATTGTTAATAAACCTCACGATAACCTAGAAAAGATTACTTTTGTATTTGAGCCACAAAAAGATCTCACAACTTATAACTTAGAACTTAATACTTCCGAATGGCATCAAGACGAAAACGTTTTAGACACTTGGTTTAGCAGTGGACAATGGGTTTATGCAACTTTACAAGCTCACAACTTAAAAGACACATTCTTCCCTACAAAAGTTTTAGTATCCGCACATGATATTTTAGAAAACTGGGATTCAAGAATGATGATGTTTACCTACTTTCATGACAAGCAAATTCCATTTGAAAACTTATTCTTAACAGGGTTAGTTTTAGGAACAGATGGACAAAAGATGAGTAAATCTAAAGGCAACATGATTGATATGGACAAAATCGTTAGTGAATATGGAACTGACGCAGTAAGAATGGTTTACTTTTACCAAAACAAAGCAGGCGGAAATTATGCAATCACATACGACAAGCTAAAAAACTTTAAGCAATTCATGAATAAGATTTGGAATGCTAGCAGATTTGTACTTACAAATGCAGAAGGAGTAGAGCCAGCAAACTTTGATGCAGAAAAAGTATCAAACGAATTTTCGATCAAATTAGTTGAGCACATTAAGCAGGTGAAATCAAAAGTTACAAAAAACGTTGACGCTTATGAATTTGGTTACGCAACAGAAACATTGTACGAAGAATTTTGGAAAACATTTTGTGATGTACTAATAGAAGAATCAAAACCATTTATAAACACAGTTAAAGATAGAGAAAGTGGTGCAATAATTTCGGAACCAGATGCAAAAATACGACAAGAGGTAGTTTTAACAATGGTTTATGTTTTGAAAGAGTACTTGAAAATGTTGCACCCGTTCATTCCATTTATTACACAATATATTTGGAACGAGGTACCAAAAACAGCTGAAGATCATAAAGTTTTGATGTATAGTAGGTGGTGATTACTTATTAATTTCACCCCATGGGCTTAATCGATGAAAACTCACCAATAGGTGAAGGATTACCTTTGTCTAAAATTGTTGAAAGCTTAGATTTATCTAAACTTTCTCCTAATCAACGTGAATGGGTTATGGCAGTTATAAGAAAATATGCAGAAGCTTCATCTTTTGAAGATGAAGGTGGCCCCCAAGCTTTAGTACAACCAGATAGCTATGAAGACCTGACTCCATGCAAATCAATTGGTGAAATAATAGCGCTGTACCAAAACCACGAAGGCTAAAAACAAGTTAAACAGATAAATTCGAAAGCTTAACAATGCTTAAAACGAACACTTAGCTTAGTTATAAGCACTTTTTGTACACACCACTTACTCAAAATTAGAAATTTTTTACAATTTCTTTAATAGCAAATTAAATATCCAAACTATTATATAAATAATTACTTATTATATTTTAATTATGGAGTTAATAGCTTGGATTATCGTGGGAGGGATTGCAGGTTGGGTTGCAAGTTTGATAATGAAAACGGATGCTCAAATGGGTTGTTTAACCAATGTAATCATCGGTATGGTTGGTTCAATTGTTGGAGGAGCTATTATTGTATTTTTAAATAGTGGACGACTAGAATTTAGCACCGCTTTTAATAACTTCAACTTAGCAAGCCTCTTGGTATCTATCCTAGGAGCAGCAGTGTTCATTTGGATAGTTAAGCTTCTTCGGAGATAATATCTTCAATTTACCACTTTCTAACCCCCGAGAAATCGGGGGTCTTCTTTTTGATTTTAGAATTTTGTATATTTATTCTTATAGCGTTCCAAATCAAACTTCTTTTTTAATCCATCGAAACTCATGTACCTAATTTGACCAAATACGTGGCGCTCAAACCATGGTCGGTCGTGAATTCCACAAATGCTCCACATAATTCCGGTATAACCATTTGGGTCGTAACCATCTAAACTATATTTATCGTTAAGCTTAATAGCAAACCCAAGTGCCTGATCTGGTGATTTAGTCCACTCCAAAAGTTTTTTGGCCCAGTACATTCGCATGTACCCATGGATTTTACCTTTTGTAATAAGTTGCATTTGTGCACTATTCCAAGCTACATCTTTGGTTTGAGCGCCTTCAAGTTCTTCAAAGGAGTATATAGATTCCCTAATATCAGATTCATGCTTTTTTAAAGATTTTATTGCCCAATCTTTTGCACCCTTTAAATTATCGTAGTTCTTATTGTAATAACAAAAGTTATCTGACAATTCTTTTCTTACAACTACCTCTTCTATAAATGCATAAATAGAATCTTCTAAAGTTGCCTTGTGCGCTTGTCCAGCCTGATTTTTAAACAAATCTGGATTTAAATCCTTGCCTAGTTTATCTCTCATCAACTTTTGAACTTCCAAAACAACTCTTAAACTTGATATATGCCCAAAATGTAAATACGGGCTCAAATTAGATTGAAAATCTAAAGATGGGTCATTTCTCTTTTCCGAATAGTCCTGAATCTTATTTACCAAGAAATCTTCTAAAGTTTGAAAAGCGTATTTTGAACCTGAAGTAAATTCAGGAGAGTAGCCTTCAACTTTTTCTGCTTTGATTGAAGATTTTATCTTTTCCCACTCGTTATTAGTTGGATTTATTACAAAACTATTTGAAAGATTTAATTTTAATTTACCTACTTGATATTTAACTTTCTCAGGTTCTTGTAACCATGTATTCAATTGTTTATATATCTTTGGTCTCAAAGTATATGCTCCATATTCTTCTTTGTCTGATGATATCCAAACCGGAACAATATTATGAGTATCTACTTCAAATATTGGAGTATTTGAGTCATTCGTAAAGGACTTTCTTAAGTTTTGAGGTCCTTTTAACGGAGAAAAGTCAAAAACAAAAGCCTTGGGATTTAAATTTTTCTCTATTGCCTTTAAATTTTCTAAAGCATTTCCAGTAGCTAAGACAAAGGGAATATTTAACTTTGATAGATCTTCTTGAACCACTTTAAGTCCTTCAATCATAAATTCATACTGTTGGTAAATTCTGTTTGGAACGTTTGAATACAAATTAAACAAAACAACAACATTACCTAAACTTTTAGCATAAAGCAGAGCATGGTTATCTAAAACTCTTTGATCGCGAGACATAACGTAAACGGTTACATTGCTTTGGGATTTATCTTTAGAGGTATTTAGTTTTTTTATTCTTGAATCTAAAGTCATAAATTAGTTTAGCTAAACTAAACGCTTTTTCTATCACTTACATCAAAAATTAATGCTGGCAAAGTGCTACTTGCCATAATAGCAACTCCAATACCCATTAAAACTAAGTCAAAAATCGCCGGACTATTGCTTGCTAAAATGCCCCCTACAAAGCTAAATAAAGCTATAGCCGCACTCATAATTGTATCGTACACCGCATAAGTAAAACCCTCTTTACCCTTATCTAAATTTTTTGCAAAAAGCTTTCTCCATGTAACCAAGTTCATTGCTGCACCAAAACCAAAGATCCCATGCAGAAAGTAAAAAGCTAAAGCACTTTGTATTACCGGGTAAAATAAAAATGGCAAACCCATTAAAATAGATCCTGTAATTAAAATTAATAAATCATCTCTATCTTTTTTAATATTATCTGTTACCAAGCCAATTGGAATTTGACTAACACCTCTAATTAAATAACTTAAACCAACGCCAATACCCACAACTTCTAGAGCGTCGTAACCAAGCTTGTTAGATAAATAAATGCCAACTAAAGAAGTTATACTCAAAAACAAACCCCAGGAAAAAATATCTGAGAAAGTTAATAGCCAAATAACTTTATTTAATTTGAATATGTGAGCAATTTTAGCCATATTGTTATATTAAAATTTATGTACTCGTTTTAAAATTGATTTACCTTAGTGTACACTAAGAAGTACTTGTTTAATACATCATTTTATTAATGCAAATATCGAATACTCAAACTTTGAACATAGCAGAACTTTACGACCAACATTTTAATAAATTATATAAATTTTTCTACTACAAAGTACTATCTAAAGACATCGCAGA
The DNA here is from genome assembly GCA_965230975.1 of uncultured Candidatus Saccharibacteria bacterium. Lineage (GTDB taxonomy): Bacteria > Patescibacteriota > Dojkabacteria > J137 > J137 > JBGSZB01. Next base: position 186,438 of record OZ246402.1, on the reverse strand, counting down.
AGATTTAACCCAAGAAACATTCCTTGCGTTTGCAAATATTGCAAAAAATGCTAACGAAAACGAAATTGAAAAACCTTCACACTTTTTGTACGGTATTGCCAAAAATATTTTTATGAGATATTTAAAAGACAAGTATAGGCAAGGCATTCCATTTTCAGATTTAGACGATGATTTTGAAGAATATTGTGCACAGTTTGTTAAAGAAACAGAGCAAGAAAGTGAGACTGTAGAAGAAAAACTTTTAAGATATATGCAATTTATACCAGAAAAGCAAAGAGTTGTAATGAGACTAAGGTTTATAGAAAAACTTAGTCTTAAAGAGATTTGCGTAAAATTAGATAAAAATATGAATTATGTAAAAACAATGCAAAAAAGAGGATTACATTCTCTTAAAGAAGCCATAGAAACTACAAGTTAGTACTCCAGGCAAGACTTTATATTTAAATGAATACATTAATGAGCGATTTTACAAAAGAAGAAAAGGTTTTTTTAAAAGCTTTTGCAAAGAAAGATATTGTTGCTGATCCCAATTTTAAACACTCCTTGAAAGTAGAGGTTATTAAAGAATATTACAAAAAACCTAGTATTTTGCCTAAACTATCCTTTTATTTTGGATCTTTGGCAATTTTATCTTTGGCATTAATTTTTTTAGTTAATAGTTTTAGCGGTGGTATTGCCCCATCTGTACAAACAGTTAATACTAACTTTAGCGTAGAAGAAAAAGCTAATGTTTACCAAAACATTATTAAAAACAACCCTATTAAGGTAATCGAAGCAAGCGTTAAGTCCAATCCAACAAGCACAAATATTGATCCACAAATGGATATTACGTCCATTCAACAAAACTTTACTCAAGACTATTTTTTAGCAGAGTTTTCAACTTTTACCCAAACATATTCAAATGAGTGTTCCGCGCTTAATGTTAAAAGTGGCACTACTTTCTTTAGTGAGTACAGAGATAAAACAAAGTATTTCTCTAAAATTATATCTAGGGATTTAAATAATAATGTGACTAGATATAATTTATCTAAATTAAAGGGTCAAAGTTTGGAAGAATACCTGTTAAGTGAAGAGGGTACAGTGGTTAGAAATTTTTCAACATTAAATTTACCTAAGAATACTCAAGAGGTTAACTCTTATCCAGTTTCATACTCAGTTCGAGCTTCTTCAGAAGATATATTTTTTGAAGATACTATTTTAGATATGCAAATTAAAAAGAACGGCAAAGAGTTTTATGTTTTAAAAACTCAAAGCATTTTTGATTGTATAAATCCTGCGTCTTTTCCGACTTCTTATAGTGCGAATTCTAAATCAAAACTTATTACTTTAAGCTATTTTAATACTGTAAGTTTCGAACTAGAGTTTAGTGAAACTTATTTGAACAATATTAACAGTTTTAATCTTTTATATACTCAAACTTTTTATAAAAGAGAGAAGCAAATTGATGTTTCAAAAGTAGAACGCGAATTTGAGTATGATTTAAACTTAACCCTTGAAGAGCAAATCTCCTTGCCGGTAAGCTATACGCTTTAAAAAACACATTATCCAAAGGGCATTCTTTGCACCCCCCTCAAAGACCTGTCATCATCGGCTGGTGACAAACTCCTGTATTCGGTGATATAATTAGGATATATTAATTATCAACTATTATGGATATTAACCTTCTTAGTAGCATAAACAATCTAACAAACAATACAGCTCTAAGAAATGCTGTGGAAGAAATGGAAGATACGTTTAGATATGTCGGATCACTTGGCATTGCTTCTAATCCAACAAATGAAGAATTAATTGAATTGCTGTCTGCAAAATCATACACAGCATTAATTAAAGGATTTCTTGATTATGTTTCCCAAAAATTTCAAGAGTATGTAAATTTCTATATAGAACAGTATTTCAATGCTGAATTGACTATGTCGAGAACCTCAGCATCATTCGCAGAAGTAACACAAACCAAACTTATTGCCCAACATCACTTATTAGTGTGGAAGGATAGAAGAGATAATATTGATGAACTTATCCGAAACCTTCAGGAGATAGAGAAGGGTGCTTATATAGAAAACAAAATATTAATAGCCCTGGGTAAATCAGTACAAAACTTTTTAAATAAAATATTAGAAGAGAGAGGCTTAAATGGTTCTGTTAGACTTTCAATGTTGCAAGAAATGACAGGTTATAGCAGAACTAGTATTTCAGAACACTTATATCATTATGGATTAATTACAGAAGACAGTGAGATTGATGATTTGAAGTGGGATAGTAGAATTTTTAACTTTATTAGATACCTAAGAGAACTTAATAAATTCTCCGATAGCGAAAGAAAGGATTTTATAAGTAAAAATTCTGTAATTTATAGAAAGATACGCCAAATAAGAGCAGATAAGGACATTGTAAGCAGAGCAGAAATAAGCAACTTCACTGACTATTACATTACTTTAGACGACATTTTTGAAGTTCTTAAAAAACTAAATTTAGTTAGGGCTACAAGTAGCAACTTAGCTTTCAAAAGAAAGTTTAAGTTAGACTATGCAATGTGGCAAAAATTATACAGATCAGATGTTGCAGTAGATGGATCTGATCAAAGGGAGGTTTTATTCTTTACTATCGAAGGTGCTTTGAACATAATTAACTGGATGAACGGTTCTGTTGAGTATAAATTAGTTGACGTAACACCTCTTTTTCCAAAAGAGGTAAATCCAGCTCAAAGACACATCTCATTAGAAAAAGCCAATATAAGACTAGCCCGAACTCTACAAAAAGATATGGTGTTAATGAATATGGATTCAACTAACAGTGATCCTGTTTCTCAGCCTGCTATTGAATTCTTAAACGCACTTACCCATATAAAAACGCAAGTTTCAGATAAAGTAATCTTAACAGATGAAGTAAATGAAAAATTTGAAAATGGTTACAGAATAGATCAAAACGAAGCAGATGCAATTATCTTAGAATTTTTAAGTAAGCTAATTTTTAATACAGATGTAGATTTTGATCAGCTAGCTAATGAATATATTATGCACCCTGTATTCTATAATTTAATTCAAGTTTATTCCCTTTCACTAGAGCTTGATGAGGAAGATTATCAAGAACAATTAAGCAAGAACCCTGAAAATCTGCCTGAACGGGTGAATTTAAGACAAGGAAATTTCAAAAGAGTGTTTAGAGAACTATACCCAATAGAATTTGAAAAACTACTTTGGGGAAACGAATCCTAATCCTATTAAACACATTAATTCCAAGGGCCTTTCTTCGAAAGGCCCTTTTTTTGTTTTTGAATTGATTATTTTTTTTAACGACTATTACGTTAACTTGGTGCAAGGTAAATTAAGCTTGCTTTCAAAAAGCAATTTAACCAAGATATTGCAATAAATTGAATTTCCACCTAATATATTAAAGTATATGAAGAAATTCTTAATAATATTTACATTTGTATTTATAGTATTTGGTGCTGTTGCAGTTGCAATCTTTGTAATCAACCTTCCATTAGCTACATCTAAAGACTTAACCCTTATTTCTGGAGATATAGTAACAAACATAAAATGCCAAGAAGATGTTCAAATATGTGAAAACGGGGGTTATGCTAGCAGAGACCCTTTAAACAGTTGTCAGTTTAACTGTAGTAAAGCAATTGCTCCAACAAATGGTGTAATTTACTGCCCACAAGATGTAAAACAATGCGAAGATAGTAGTTTCGTAATAAGAGACCCAAACAACAAATGCGAGTTTAAACCTTGCTAATTCCCAAAAAAAATCTGTAACAAAATCTATTTTTACTCGTTTATATAGAGTACGCAAAATATTTAATGAATGAACTTAAAACTTGGGAAAACCTAATAGAAGCCTTTCGCCTTTATCGTGAAGATATTTTTACATTTGTGTTTTTCAGATGTAATAGAGTTAAAGATTTAGCAGAAGACATAACTCAAGAGACATTTGAAAAAGCCTGGGTTAAAAGAGATTTGTTTAAAGGTGGAAATTTAAGAAATTGGTTATTTCAAATCGCAAGTAATAGCACTAAAGATAGCTTAAAGAAAAATAACAAAGAAATAGGTTTAGATAAAGATTTTGAAATAGAAGAAAGCGAAAATGAACTTTATAAATTCTATGTTGCAAAGTCTTTGCAACAAATGAAGCCAAGAGAGCAGGAGTTAGTAATATTACATTATGTATTGGGGTACACATACAAAGAAATTTCAGAAATTTATAGTGAAAATGAAAACACTATTAGGGTTTCAGTTTTTAGAGCTTTTGATAAATTAAAAAATATTGCAAATGGAAAAATTAAATGATACAAAATTAAAAGAGATATTACTTACTTCTAAATCTAAAATTGATATAGAATGGAGTAGCATAGCTGAAAATTCGCTTAAAGAGTTTACTCTTTCTGATCAAAAAGAGTACACAAATAATAACTTATTTATTTACAAGATTATGAAAAACAAAGTATTGATTGCATCGGTCATAACAGTAGCTATTTTTGTTGTTGCGGTATCTGCTTTTTCTGTTTACTATTTAGCACAATTAAAAAAAGGCTCTGGTTATTCAAAAGAAGATACCTTAGCGATACTTTCTAAAGTTTTAGCAAATAACTCTGTATCTACAATACAAGAAGGGGCAGCATTAAGCCCTGCAAGAAATGCAGGAGCAAGCGACATGGCTAGTTCCCTAACCATAGCCCCAATAATAGATGACTTTAATGGAGCAAATTACAGATACACCAGAACTTCAATAACTGCAGGCCCTGCAGCTAGTAAGTGTGAAAATGCATTTAACTTTGATAAAGTAACTTCGATTTCAGATACATACGAATTCAGACCCAACGGAGGATCAGATTACAGATCTTACATGTATAAATATGTTACTTACAGTGCCAATAACCAAATTACAAATTTAAGTGTGTCCAAATACGAGGGTAATAACTCCATTTACTTTGACTATGCAGGTGGAAGCTATGCAGTTAGAAATGTTTATGACCAAGGCCCAACAAACGTTAGTATTTCGCCGTTAGCTGGCACTGCTGTATTAGACGAAGCTGTGTCTGGGCCCACAACACCAGAAGAATCTCAAGCCACAGAACCAGATTATGAGACATTAGTAACACAATACTTTGGGCCAGATGCAAAAATTGTTGGTACCGTATCTGAAAATGGAAAAACTTATTACGTTTTAAGATACTCTTATTCACTTTTATGTAACAACGTAGAGTCAACAGTTGTTTATGAAAACAAAATAAATTCAGAAACATATTCTATTTTAGATACCAAAACATATTTAGGTAGTGCAGATGCAGCAAACTTAATGAGCAGTACAATAGTTACAGTAGAGACAAAAACAATAACGGAAGCAGAAGCTAATAGTATCTTCACCTTAGGAGTAAATGTACCGGTTAAAGATGTTATTTATCCATACATACCTGCAGAAGAGTATTCTGCAGAAAAAGAGGCAACGAGAACTATAGATGCTTTGAAATCAACTCAAACCTATGTATTAATTCCGGAAACTTATACTATAAGTTATGGGTACTCCTATGTAAATACAACTACAGAGCCTACTAATTCAAATTACAGAGCAGATAGAGCGTTTTATCCAAGTGGCTCACTTGGAGATGATTTATTCAAACTATACAATCCAACTGATGTTTCAACATACTTAACGGCAGAAAGTAATTTCAACTTTGTTAAAGATGATGGTAATACAACAATGTACATTGAAAGTTTTGAAAAAGGTACAACAATTGCTCAGGTTTCTGATTCTAAAAGCAATACTTTTTCTGAGGTTCAAAATAAATCCGCAGAAAATATTGTAATAAAAATAAATGGTGTAAATGTTAACGCTACACTTTTAACATTTACAGCAACTCAAAACTGGTACTATTTAAGAGAGGGAGTTGCTACATCATCTAACTCAGGTGTATCTAGCGATTCAAGAATAATGGCCCCAGATTCAGCTGAAGAATCAACTTATGACTATGCTTACATTATTTTTGAATATAATGGACATGTCTATAGTGCATCTAAAGATGTTTATACAGGTACGAAAGTTGCAGCTTCTGATTTAAATTTGAAAGCCTACAACCCAAATAATACAAGCGATTATAATTTTATTAAAACCGCTTTATTAGAAGTTGCAAATAGACCAATCCCTGTAGACCCTGGAATTGGAGATGGTTCCACAGGGTCAGGATCTACAGATATTGCTTGTACTATGGATGCAAAAGTTTGCCCAGATGGAAGTTATGTTGGTAGAAACCCAAAGTTAAACTGTGAATTTGATGCATGCCCTTAATTAATTAATTTGAGATTTAAAAGGCCCCGACCTTGTCGGGGCCTTTGTTTTGGTATATCAAATTTTTCTTTTCTTTAAACAAAGTGAAACTTAAGATTTGTTAATCGCAACCTTCAATTAAAGGTTTTCCTGCATTAACCCACTTTTGATATTCGACTTTTTCTTCTGGTGTTAATTTAACCAATGCCTCCGTACACATTAAGTCTTTGTTTTTAGAGCCTTTACAACCATTTGCCCAGTATTCTCCATCTAGCACAGTATTCCAGCAAATATCGCTGTTAAAAGACATGTCTTTTGGAGTATTAGAATAAACTAACGCACCAATAACTATACCTAAAATCAGCACCACACCAACTAGAATTGCAGCAATTAGTTTTGTTTTTGAACTTGTAGGATTTACGCTCATATGAATTTTTTAAGATTAATAAATACAGTATCTCATTAATCTAATTACTTTTACAAAAAGTACTTTTCTATCTTTGAAATTTGTATGGCATAAACTCATTACTGGGTTGATTATGCTATTAAAAAATAAAAATGTTAAACCCATGAGTTTTTTAAATCGAGGTCAGAAGATGCAAAATTTTTATAAAATCTTAAATTCAAATGCAATAATATTTTTAAACATAGAGTATAATTCGCATATGACAAACGCATATAGAACAAAAATGGAGTATTCGATTTATGTAGATGACCAAGAGGTGTTACATTTGGCTCAGCACGTTCAAGGGTCTAAAAGAGGTTTAATAATTACAGATGAAGGTTCTGATTTAGCTCTTCCAAATTTAAACCAAGCAGCAAAACATGTAATCAAATTGATAAACCAAAAAGGTGTTAAAAAGTTTCAAATAAAAGGAATAATGCTTAGGTATTCTACTTTTGAAGATAAATCTGTTGTATTTATTTATATAAAAGATGAAGAACTAAAATTAGATGCGGGAGATTTTTTTGACCCAAAACTAATGAAAGGCGTATATATTTATCATTCCACAAAAAAATCTCCCGCGTTTGTTCAAACTCAACTTATGTCTGAGGTTGGGACCAAAGAACTTATAGAAAAGCTGGGTACAAAAGAATTCTCATTCCCTGCAGATGGATTTTTTCAAATCAACATTCCTGTTGTGCAAGAATTTTTAAAAGATTCTTACAAAATAGTATCTGAATTACCAGAATCAAAAAGAAGTTACCTTTTAGATTTATATGCCGGGGTTGGAACAATTGGAATTTACCATGGAGACTTATTTAATAAAGTTGTTGGGGTAGAGTTGTTTCCAGGATCTAAGCAATATGCAATAAAAAATGCGAAGATAAATGGACTAACAAACTATGACTTTTACGAATCTAGATCTGAAGATGCTAATTTAACAACACTATTATCAACCGAAGCTATATTATTTCTAGACCCCCCAAGAGCCGGTTGCATGCCAAAAGTTTTAGAAGCGATTTTGAGTGCGAAACCAGAATATGTGTTTTATTTATCTTGTAACCCAGAAACACAAGAAAGAGATATAAAGATTCTAGAAAACAATTACGATGTTATTCATCAAAAAGAGTATGACTTTTTTCCAAATACCGATCATTTAGAAAAATTTGTTGTTTTAAAAAGAATCTAATTGTTTTGCAAAAAACCTCTCTCAAAATTAATAATATTCCTAGAAAAATCGGCACTTAACAAAGAAGATTCTATTTGCTTGTAAAGGCCAGAAATGATTAATATTCCAAAGATAATCATTACAATTGCCAACAGCTTTTTAAATTTGCCTTGAGGATTAATTGCCCATTTGAATTTATTAACAATAGATCTTCCTCCAAATAATACCAGAATAAGAATTGTCGATAGTCCAAAAACATATGCAAGCAAGTAAATTAATCCACTAAAAAAATCTGTGGGTAATAATACAGAAACTATTAATAAATATGTTGGACTGCAGCCAGTAAAAATTGGTCCTAAAGAAATTCCTGCAAGTATTGATGTAATAGTGCTTTGCGATTCAAAACTATTTTTAAATACCGACTCACTTTTTAAGGTTATTGGGTTTTTCTTTAAAATTCTACTAAACAAATCGGGGTATAAAAAAGAGAGTGCAACAAAAATAATTAAAATGCCCGATAGAATATTCCATGTTTGTAAAGGAATATCAATTAATGCGGTTGTGGCTTTTAATAATAATGTAAATAAAATTACAGATAATGCTAATGATAAAATAATTAAATACGGTCTCTTTTTACTTTTTGTATTTTCTAAGCCTGTACTCAATATTACAGGTAACAAAGTAAAAGAGCAGGGTGTTAATACTGTCAAGATACCAGCTAAAAAGGAAACTAATATTATATGCATATAATTGTTTTAAACATTATATTTTACACTATTCTTTAATTAGTTTAGCTACTTAAGCATTATAACTATTGTGTCTTAAAGCAATATCGTTAATGCTTTTACAGGCAAACCCTATTGGCATCAACCAAAAAGCTTTAGCTAAATAACAAATTGGATATTTATTAGCTTATATGGGAAGATTATTGAATCTTATTACCAACATATGCAAATAGTAAATGATTTTAAGTTGCAAAACTACGCAGTTATTCAAACAATTGCGCATAGGCTTTTAAAAGATTATGTAAGTAGTCTAGTTGCAGAATATGAAATTTCAATCTCGTCTTGGACACTTCTTGATTTACTTGTAGATAGAAAGGTTTTTAACTTTAACGAGATGGCATTGATTTTAGGTGTAGATGCACCTTTTATTACAGAGTTAACAAACGAACTTATTGAAAAGAGGTTAATAGAAGTTACAAGATTAGAGGAGGATAAGCGTGTTAAAGAAGCATGTTTAACTATAGATGGGTTAAGGTTGGCAAAAAAGATGAGAACCAAAATTAATAAAAAGCTTATTAAGATTTTAGATGGGTGCTCTGAAAGTGAGATTGAGACTTACTTTAAAGTACTTCAAAAGATTATTGATAATACTCGAAAGTAATTAAGAGAAAGGGTTTGCAAGTTTTCCACTTGTTGCTTCACTAATTACCTTACTATCTTTTTCTAAATAAATATTGTTTTTTGTATACCCGCTTTTATTAATCTTTAAGTCTATGTCATTTAAACTTTTATATCCTTCTTTAAAGATATCTGCCTTGTAATTGCCACTTGGTAATGGGAGTATTATTTTTCCACTTTTTTCTATAACTTTAGAAAAGATCTGCTTGTTATCTTTAAAAACTTTAATTGTGTAATAAGATATTGGTAGCTTAGTTTCTTTATCCAAAATCATTCCAAGCTCAGGTTTTCCAAGGTTAAATATTACATTAGTATTCCAAATTAAAGTAATGATCGATACTGCTAAATTATATTGTAATGCTATTAAAGTTAGTTCGAACCTAAGTGCATAAAAAGAGATGGTAATTACGCTTACAAGGGAGAGTATATATAGCAATATAATTACAATTTTATATATTGTTTTAATAAGTCTTTGTCTTTGGTTTATAAAAGAGCCTTTGGCAGAAGTATCTGAACTTAGGTTTATATCTTCTATTATGTCATTTGAAGATGTTCTTTCTTTTAATTGAGTGATTGGTACTTCAAGGGTCGTAAAGCTTGACAATCTTACCTGGACTACTACATTTACTTCTGATTGTAATGCAGAAATTCTATAGTTTCCTTCTACATCAGATACTATTTCTTGTAATACTTTTACAAAGTGTCCGTTTTCATCGTTTTGAATTATTCTTATAGATGCAAAGGGCAATGGCTCATTGGTTTCTAGATTGTATATTTTACCCCAAGATTTTCTTTTTTGTGGAATTGCAAATGAGATCATTATTCCCAATATTTCAATAATATTTCTTCCTCTACCTACGATTAGGGTTGCTATACCACTAAGTATGAAAGATGCGATGTAATAAAATTGATTTAAAGGTGCAAGGGTGGGGTTTATTTCATAAAATTTTATGTTTTGGTATAAATCATTTATTCCAAATATATTTAGCCATAAAGCAGCCAGCCATTCGTTTGGCATAGCCATAAGACTCACTCTAATGGCAAAGGTTATTGCAAAGTGTAAAAGAATAACACCTATGCCAATATATGTTAGGAACTTAAGAGTGGTTTTGTTCATGATAATTAATTATTTTTTGGGTAAGCCTTGTTTAGTAAATCAGCATTATTTTTTATTGTCTCCCTAATACCGCTTATTAAGCTTATTATCTCTTGCGCAACTATTGGTTTCAAATCCACAGAAGATAACTTACCTTCAGCAAAATCATTTTCCAAGTCTTTGTAATTTGCATATTCAACATCGCCTCCCCATTTTTCAGGTCTTGAGATCTTTAAGCTTCTTTCTTGTGACTCTAACTTCCTAAAGATAATAAATCTTAGTACCGCTAATAAACCATTTCCTTCTACTTGCCTATCTAAAGAGTAGGCTTTTTGAATTTTATCCTTGATAATCTCATCTGAATCATCTAGATCAATTTTTGAATTAGGCTCACTAGAAGACATTTTGCCTGATTTGCCTAACCCTGGAATTAAGTAGTTCATTAAATGTATTCTTTTTTTGTAACCTATCTTTGGAAGGTATTCTCTTGCAAACATAAATATTTTTCGTTGATCTTCACCTCCAAGCTGAGCATCAGCTTCAAGATATTCTTCATCTAAAGCTTGCAAGATAGGGTAAAGCATTCCACTTAATAACGGGCTTTCTACCTGTTTTACTACTTCTGCACCTGCTTTTTGCACATCCCTTAAAGATGCTAATGCTGCAACTTTATATACATCTAAGGTGTAATCTTCTTTTAATTGATAATCCCTTCCTACAACAAATTTCAGTTTATCTACTGGTACGTTAACTGTTTTTAATATCTCTGTAATTATTAATTGGTAGTATTGAGTTCTGTATTCTAATAGCTCCCATGTTGATTTCATGTTATCTAAAAATGCATGTATATTTGCAAAAAGAATTGTGACTTCACAACCCGCTTGCAATAAGTCTGCTATTTTCATCATTGGTACAAAATATGCTAAGTGGGGCTTTCCAGTAGGTGCAGTTCCCCAGTAAATCTTTAAAGATCTTTCTGCTAAAATTGCTGGCATATCTTCTACACCTACGAATTCTTGTAATTCTCTTGTTATTAAATCCACTTTTGATTTGATCTCTGGTGTCAGTTCTACAACTCCAGCATTTTTTAATACATTTGCAATTTGATCTTCAGTTAAAACATCTATTATTGATTTGCCAATCAATTCATCTGAACCTTGAACAACCATAATACCTTCGTGATCTTCACTTAAACCAATTTCATCTTCTGCTAAAATCATACCAAAAGAATCGTAACCTCTAAGTTTTCTAGCTTCTAAAGTAACCTCATCACCTTTAAATAAAAAACCTGGAACAACAAAACCAACACCAAGGTATGGAACTAAATCTCCTTCTTTAAAATTGTCTGCGCCAGTAACAATCTGTTTCTCACCTTCTTCAGTAAGGATTTTAACCACCAACAGATGGTCAGAGTTTTCATTTTTAAAAAACGAAACTACTTTAGCAATTTTAATATTTGATAAAAGTTCTAAAACTTTTTCTTTAGTAAGAGTCATAAATGTGTATTAAGAATTATGTAATTATATCAGCACAAAAAGAGAAACGCGACCAGATAACTGGCGTCAATAGAAGTAGATGGTTGTGAATAGAGTAGTGTTAAAGTTTGTCATTTGGAGTGATTATATAATATTAATTTGCATTTGTGATATTGGAACCACTTGCTTTTAACACCTCTACGATAGCTTTAATCAGATCTGCTTGGTCAGATGGTATTTTTTTTATAGCCATTTCTATGGCTATGTCCTGAGGTATGCCCTTTTGTAAAAAAGGCACTACTCTAGAATAGATATCCAATATCTCGATTGAGCGGGGGGATAAATCGGACGGGGGGATTTCTTGTACAGTATCAGGCTTCGCACTACCAGCTTCCCGGGTCACTGGAAGTGAAGTCACAGTTGCCTCTCCTACATATTCCGGCTGACTTGCAACCCTTCTACCAACCGCAGGCTCCAAGGAAGTATTTAATCCTCCCATCCTTTGTTCAAGTGCTTGCTCTTTTCTATCATAAAAGTCTAGATTTCTCTGTGCGCTGGAGATGTTTTGATCAGATTCAATTATTCTATCCTGCTGTCTTCTTGAGTTATTGGTTCCCAAGTATCTATGTGGTTCATAAGCTCTATCTCGTTTATCTCTTGCCACACCATAGGCATAAGTTTGTGCCTTTAAATCATTAACAAGGTTAGTCAATTCTGTTGCTGTAATATCATCAAACCCGTGTAATTGTTCAGCCGTATTCAATATATTTTGTAACTTTGAGTTCCTAATAGCTTCTGGTTCGCCAGGCTCAATAATTGTTAAAGGCTGAAGATTTTGTGGCATTCTACTATTGTATTCCCCAACCTTTCGGTTTAAAGCATCACCAGTTCTAATTGCGGATTTTTCCACTTTCCTCATTTCTTTATTTGCCAACTTTAAGTCCGCATCCATTTTCCGATTTGCAGATGTAAATCTACCTATAAATCTTGACTCCATGCGTCTTTCTTGTCCAGCCCTATCATCGCTAAGTCTATTCCTTGCATTTCGTAGCATACGCTCATATCTTGCTTTTTGTACCTGATCTATTCTTCTGTTTACTTTATTAGCCATTTTATCTACTCTCAGCATAAATGAATCTAACCGCCTTACCTTCGTCTTTACATTATTGGGAGCTTCCTCAACCTGACTAGATATGGGCTGTGCTGGAATATTTTCCTCGTCGAAAGGGAATGGAAACTCATCATTAGGAATAGTAGCTTCTGCAAGTGTTTCAACTAATGGCCGAGTTGGCCTTGTATTTTCACTAGGATTAGTTGTATCTAAAGCTCCATTATCCATCTTACTTATTACTCTTAAAATCTAAATATTCCATCCACGAAACTTCAAATTCGTATTCGTTATCCTTTTCAATTACATCTTTCAAATTATTTAAAATATCTAACCAATCTGATTTATCTTCTTCTGTTAAATTATCAAACTCAAAATCCTTATCTTGTTCTATTTGCTCTAACAATACGTTCTTTTTAAACATGTAAGTTTCACTATCAAACATAGAATCTAAATCTGGGTATTTTTGCTTTAACAAATCAAAAAAATTATCTTTACCAATATTTGCATTAATAAAATCACTAGCATCTTTCTTTTGCTCATCAGACCATAAAGGATTTTCTTCAAGCCTATTTAACAAAAGCTCTACTAAAATCTCTCCAAACTCACCCATAACTGAGTCTAAATCTTCTTTAGGTAAATCATCAATACCTAAAAGTTCTGGTAACGGTAAATCTCGTATTAAAGCTATCATGCTTCTAGCATACATTATTTCGCAAACTAGAACAAGATTAGAATGAAATATCTAAATTTCTGTGAAAGATTTACTAGCAAGCTTATATAGCAATTCTAACATCTCTAATTGCGCCATCAAATCTGCTTTTTGAGACAAAAAATATCTGGAATTTAAATCCTGTGCAAAACCACCTATAAAACTTAAAATATACTCCATCCATTTTATAGAAGAAGAATCTAAACTTAGCACTCCAACACTTTCAATAGATTTATTAATCTCTTTTAATGCATTCGTTATTAAATCCATATTACCTATCTCTACCAAATCCATTAAATGCCAATAAGCAGCAAAAAAATACTTATCTTGATTAGAAATAACAAACCTTGCGTGATGAGAAGAGGTCTCTAATAAGGGAGTTTGCGAACTCATTGATTTAAATATTTTCCTGGGTGAAGTCTTGCGTTTTCAATTTCCTTATAAACATCTTGAAAGAATACAATCGTTAACAAAATACTAACAAGCAAAGTAGCCAAACCAACCCAACTATAAATTGCATTATTTAAAGTATTTGTAATAACAATAGCTACAGCAACCCACAAAAAGAACAACCAAACCGAAGCAGAGTGGTAAATCTCATATGAATTTTTAATTAACGATAGCAGATTTCTATTGGCAAGCCTATTAAGCATTTGAGGACTAATGTGAGAATTATGCAAAAAAATTGCCTTTAACAAATTAATAGTAAAACCCAAGGCAATTGCACAAAACATAATTAAATCTGAGTACGAAGTAACTAAAACTACATTTTGAGCAGACAATACTGTTTGAAATGATAAAAAGTTATTAGGAGTTTGCTGAACTACCCAATCTAAATTGAAAAATCTGATGATAAAGAATATGCCAACAAACTTAGATACAAGCATTAAGCTAGCAGGTAGCAATGCATTGTCTAAAAGTTTTATAAAAGATTTTGACATAAAAAATTATGCATTAAGCTAATGCATTTACTCTTTTTGTAAGGCCTGATTTATACCTTGCAGCTGTATTTTTATGAATAACTTTGGTTTTTGCAGCTTTATCTATTTCTTTATATGCTTTTGGTAAAAGAGAAGTAGCTTCTTTTTTATCTTTAGCTACAACTGCATCTAAGACTGCTTTTCTTGCTTCTTTATAAGATCTTTTGTGTCTTAAGTTAATTACAGTTTTTCTTGCTGCTACTCTAATTGCTTTTTTAGCGGAACTTGTATTTGCCATTTCTTTTTGTACTAAATTAATATTGTTCTGAGTGCCCTGATTTTACCAGAGCAAAGCGCTTTATTCAATGACCACTTTGGGTTTTACTAAACTCAAACTTTATTATACTAAAATAAAAAGGGCAAGTTAAGTGCATTAATTAAACATGAGAATATATTTTTAAGATATAATTTCAAAATGACACTTTTTGAGACCCTAAAAATACATACCCTCTTTGATTCACATGCCCATTTAGCATACTTTTCAGACAGTGACATGACTAATTCAATCGAAAACGCTAAAAAAGTTGGTTTGAGTGAAGTTTTAAACATGGGCATAGATTTAGATTCGTCTATCAAAGTGATTCAACAGGCAAAATCCTCAAATAGCTATTTAAAAGCATTTGTTGGGATTGACCCCGAAGTTTTTGAACCTGGATCAACTTTATTTGTTGGTTTAGAAAATAAAGAGGAGTGGGTAGAAGATCAAATACAAAAGTTGAAAGAATTAATCGATTTAAATAAAGAATTGGTTTATGGCATTGGGGAAACCGGAATGGATTACTATCACTTTGAACAAAGTGAGTTAGATAGCCAAACAAAAGAGAGAAGCAAACACCTTCAAAGAGTACTTTTTAATAAACACCTAGGACTAGCTCAAGAATATAATATGCCACTTTCTATTCACTCTAGGTGGGCAGAAAAAGAGTGCTTAGAAATTGTAAAAAGCTATAACTGCAAAGGAATTTTTCATTCTTATACCGGAGATTATAATACTGCAAAAGCAATTTTAGATTCGGGTTGGAGCCTGGGGGTAAATGGTATAGTGACCTTTAAAAATGCAAGCCAACTAAGAGAAGTTTATAAACAAATTTTAGGCAAAGTATCTTTTGACTACAGCCCTATCGATTTTTACAAAAAGGGGATCTATTTTGAAACAGATTCACCATTTTTATCTCCCGAAGGAAAGAGAGGTTTACAAAACCAACCTTCTAACGTTATAGACATTTACAACTTTTTTATTAAGTATTTACAAACATGACCGGATTCAACCTATCACCTCAAGAAATCGCTACAAGTTTAAAGACTGATTTAGAGAATGGATTAACCAATCAAGAAGCTAGCTTAAGATTAAAAGAATATGGAGAAAATAAGATAGAGATTAAAGAGAGAGATGGAATTTTTAAACTTTTTATAGACCAAATAAAAAATCCAATCGTTTTATTACTTATTGGGACAGCAATAATTGCAGGCTTAACCGGAGAAACAATCGAATCCATTTTAATAATCTCAATAGTATTATTTATGTCTTTGATTGGTGTTGTGTTAGAAAACACAGCCGGTAATGCTTTAGAAAAATTAAAAAAACTAACCTCGCTGGAAGCTACCGTAATAAGAGAAGGAAAGAAAATAGTTGTAGATATATCTCAAATAGTTCCAGGTGATTTAATCTATTTGCATGAGGGAGACAAAATCCCGGCAGATGCAAGAGTAGTAGAAGAAAACGAACTGCAAACAGATGAAAGTATTCTAACCGGAGAATCCGTTTCTGTTTCAAAAGATATAGCAGTTTTAAAAGAGGAAAACCTATCTATTGGAGATCAAAAAAACATGGTTTTTAGCGGTACATTTGTTGTTGAAGGAAACGGCAAAGCAGTGGTAGTAAATACAGCACAAAGAACAGAGCTTGGGAGAATTGCAGAAAAGCTTGCAGAATCTGAAAATAAACAAACACCTTTGCAACATCAACTTGAAAAGTTGAGCAAAATAATATTGTTTTTAACTCTAGGGGTAAGCTTTTTGGTTTTAGTTTTTGGAGTAATTAGAGGGCAAACAATCACAGAGTCTTTGATTCAATCACTTTCTTTGGCAATCGCATTTGTACCAGAAGGCTTAAGTGCTGTAATGACTGTCACATTGGCAATTGGAGTTAGAGAAATGGTTAGACAGAATGTAATAATAAAAAGATTAATAGCAGCAGAAGGTCTAGGGTCAGTATCTGTTTTGGCTACTGACAAAACCGGTACTATCACTACGGGCAAAATGACACTATCAAAAATCTGGGTGTTTGGAAAAGAAATTAAAGCAAACGATTTTAATCCTAATAACAAAACAGAGCAGAAAGTTTTAGAAATTATAAACTATTGTAATAACCAAAAAGGTGCCACAGAAGATGCTTTAATTAAGTTTTTAAAATCAAAAGAGTTTGAGTTCGATATTGGAGATAGAGTTCACGAACATAGGTTTTCTAGTAGTGTAAAAAGAATGATGGTAATTAATAAAAAAGGATCTAAACTTGTTGGTTACTCAAAAGGTGCACCAGATTTAATGATTCCTTTATGCACAGAATATCTTGACCCTATAGATCACAAAATAAAAAACTTAACCCAACAATACCAAGGGGTAATATTAAATCAATTTGAAGAATTAGCATCTCAAGGTTACAGAGTGTTGTCTTTAGCTGTAAGAGAATTTAGTGAAAATCACAAACCTGGAGTTAGAGACATAGATGAATCCAAACTGGTATTTGTTGCATTAATAGCATTAATAGATCCTATTCGTGATGAAGTATTTGATACAGTTCAAAATCTAATAAGATCGGGAATAAGACCAATTATGATAACCGGCGACCATAAAGAAATTGCAAGAACAATCGCCAAACAAGCCGGGATTATAAATGACACAACACAAAGAGTTATAACTGGAGAAGAGTTAGAAAATTACATAAATAAAAAAGGTGACTTAAATTTGCAAGATATTGTAAATTGTTCAGTTTTTGCAAGAGTTACCCCACAACACAAAAACATGCTAATTGATATATTTCAAGAAGGAAACAAAAGCATTGCTATGGCTGGAGATGGCGTTAACGACGCCGTAGCGATTTCTAAGTCAGACGTTGGCATTGCGGTCGTTAACGCCACGGATATTGTTAAAGATGCGGCAGATGTAGTTGTAACCGGAGATTACAGCGCTTTAGGGAATGCGGTAAAAGTTGGTAGGGTAATAATTTATAGAACAAGACTATACCTTCATTTTTTATTAAGCGGAAACATTTGCCAAGTTGGGGTTTTTCTTTTAAGTTTTGCTACTGGAACACCGGTTCCTCTTACACCAATTGGGTTACTTTTAATTAACCTGCTTACAGATGCAGCACCTGCAATGTCAATGGCAATTGAAAAGGAACCGGCGGATATTTTAAGTGAAAAACCCCGAAAAAAGAGCGAGGGTATTATTAACAAAATGATGTGGAGAAGCATATTTATTCAAGGTTTTTTTACAAGCATTTATCTGTTTGCTGTTTTTTATTTAACACTACCAAACGGGGTCGTTTTTGCACAAACAGCAACTTTTACCGCATACATATTTCACAACATGTTTAGAGTTATTACAGCAAGAAGCTTTAAAGAATCTGTATTCTCATACGGAATTTTTAGTAATAAATTTAATTTAATATCTGCCATTTTTGCACTTATAGCATGGGGAGTTATTGTTTATGTATTTGGAGATTTCTTTAAGATGGTAATATTGCCTTTAGAACTGCTGGCAACGATTTTTGTAAGCTCTTTGTTTTTCCCAATACTTGAAGAGATTATTAAATTTAGAAACAAGATTGATTTTGCAAATTAACTAAATTTTCAATTATATTCATTTTTGAGTATAATCAATTACATGTTAGAAGATAAGAAACTAAAAATAGCTTATGTGATTCCTCGTTTTTACCCTTTTAAAGGTGGAACAGAGATCAATTGCTATGCAATTGCAAGCAGAATGGCCAAGCTTGGCCACGAAGTTACAATTATCACAACAGATGTTAAATACAGAAACGAACAGCTTCCCAAAGAAGAGATGGTAGATGGTATGAAGGTTGTTAGAATTCATGCATGGAGTGATGCCTTATATGCAGGTTTTTACCCCGGATTATTAAAATATTTGCTTACAAACAAATTTGATTTAATTCATTCTCATGGAATTGGCTTCTTTTGGAGAGAGATGTGTTTATTATTCACAAAATTATTTAGGTTTAGAAAAACAAAATCCATAGTTACACTTCATGGTCCATTCATGGCATTAAATGATAAATCTGGAATCAGAGGAATGGCAAAAAAATATGGAACCTTGTTTTTAAGACTTTACTTAAACAACTTATACGATGGTGTTGTGCAGGTAACATCTGAACAATCCAAGTGGATGACATTTGAATACAATTTTGATTTGAACAAAATCTTCTTGGTTCCAAATGGAATTGACTCCAGCATGATTGAAAAAGAAGTTTACCCACATTCTGTTTTAGACAAGATTGTAATCACGTTTATTGGAAGAATGGAGTGGTATAAAGGTGCCCAAGATTTAATTTCTGCCGCAGACTCATTAAAGAAGAGTAATAAATATAAAAAGTTTAAAGAGGAAAATCCTCAAATAACTCCAGACTTTGAGGTTAAAATTTTGGGTAGAGCAGGGAATTACACAGAAAAGCTTAAAGACTTAATTGAAAAACTAGAGGCTCATGATACTGCGGAATTAATATATTCTCCATCTGACGAAGAAAGAGATAGAATTCTTTACGAAGAATCTCAAATTAATGTGCTACCTAGCAAATGGGAAGGAACTGGAATAGTATTGCTAGAGGCTATGGCAAAAGGTAATGTTGTAATATCTACAAAACAAAATGATGCCCTTGATTTAATAATAGAAGAGGGAGTTACAGGCTATAGTTATAACTTTGCAGATGTAGACGCTCTAGAAGATATTTTGTTTAAATTAATTACAAAATACGATTTAAGACAAAAAATAAGAGAAGAAAACTTAAAACGATCAGTTAACTTTACCTGGGACGGAGTTATGCCATCTTATTTAAAGATGGTAGGCGAAGTTACTTCAAAGTAATATATAATAATCTATGACCAAAGAAGATCTTTCTTTCTTTTTTAAGAATAAAAATGTATTAGTTTTATCTGTATCTCAAAACAACATTCCTTGGGTGTCTACTTTAAATTTCGCAGAAGATGAAAATTTAAATCTTTACTTTATCTCAAAAAAAGATTCAAAGCATTCGCAAATAATAAATATAAATCCGAATGTCTCCGTAGCTATTTATGACCATAATAGCGACCCTGAGGCAGTAAAGGTTGGAGTACAAATTTCAGGAACTTGCAAGATAGTAAGTAATCCCCTAGAAATTAAAGAAGCGTATCGTATTTTCAAAAACAAATTTCCAACTACCAAATTAGACCCAAAAGAGATTTTACAAATAGCTTTTACAAGCGCATTTTATAAAATAACTCCAAAATATATTAAATACTTCAACAATAGTATGAAGATAAAAGAAAGTGAGTTTTCACTATGAAATTAACAGTAGTGGGGCTTCCACTTGGCAACATTGAAGATATATCTATTAGGCAATTAAAGGCCCTGTTTGAGGCAGATATTATATTGGCAGAAGATACAAGAAACGTTTTTAAAATAAAATCAATTTTAAAAGAGAGGTTTGATTCAATAATTACAAGTTTGCAATTAGACCTCAATCGCGAGCAAAAAATATTTTCTTACAGAGATCAAAATCACGATAGATCCCTACCTGAAATTTTAAGATTTATTCAAGAGGGTAAAAATATTATTTTAGTTAGCGACGCAGGAATGCCGGCAATCTCAGACCCAGGGTTTAAACTAATTAGGGATTTGCATGCAAATAAAGTAGAGATAGATGTAATTCCTAGTGCCACAGCCGTAGATACAGCCTTAGTTATTTCGGGCCTTCCAACTGATAGTTTTATATTTTTAGGATTTTTACCAAGAGAAAACGGGAAAATTAAAAAGCAAATAAAAGCAGCTTTAGAGTCCCCCGCTTCTTCAATTCTTTATTACGAATCACCTTTTAGAGTTTTAAAAAGCTTAGAAGTTATAGCAGAAGAGAATTCAGAGTTAAATATTGCAGCAATAAACGACCTGACCAAAAAGTTTCAAAAGGTTATAAAAGGAAACATTCAAGAAGTTATAACAGAACTTAAGAAGTCAAAAGTAGTGGGGGAGTGGGTAATTGTTCTTTCTAAAAAATAGAACGTTATTGCAATTTCAGATTAATATAGCGAACAATTCCAATTCAGTCTTTCAAAGAATTCACCCTGTAGCTAAATGCCTCAAGTAAATGTTTTTTTTGTATTTCTAAAGATTGTGCTAAATCAGCAATAGTTCTACTTACACGCATTAATTTATAAACAGCCCGGGCGGACATATTAATTTTTGAGGTAGCAAGCTCTAAATATTCTTGGGCATCTGGATTCATTTTTAAGTATTTGCCAAAATCTGATTGTTTTAGCTCTGAGTTACAAATTATATTTAAATCTTTATATCTTTTAAGTTGCATATCTCTGGCCATTTGCACTCTATACTTAATAGTATCTGAATTTTCAATATTTATATCTTTAAATAATTTACTGTTTTCAACCTTGGGTACATTTACAGACAAATCGATTCTATCTAAAATCGGACCTGACAATCGGCTTTTGTACCTGTTTAAATCCATAATCGAACATGTACATTTATTGTGTGAATCTCCATAAAACCCACATTTACATGGATTCATAGCTGCTACTAATATAAAATTAGCTGGGTAGGTAAGGGTAGCATTAACTCTAGAAACTGTAACAACTCTATCTTCTAAAGGTTGCCTTAACGCCTCAATTGAAGCATTAGAAAATTCTGGAAACTCATCTAAAAATAAAACTCCCCGGTGAGCCAATGAGATTTCTCCAGGCTTTGGGTAAATTCCACCGCCAATCAACGCCGAATAGGAAGCTGTGTGGTGTGGGGACCTGAATGGTCTTGTTTTAATTAAAGATATTTTTTCATTTGTTAAACCAGAAATACTATAAATCTTTGTAACTTCAATAGATTCTTCTATTGTTAAATTAGGCATTATTCCGGGCAAAGCCTTAGAAAGCATGGTTTTACCCGAACCCGGTGGACCATGCAAAATAATGTTATGCCCTCCGGCTGCACAAATCTCTAGTGCCTTTTTTGCGTGGTACTGATCTTTTATTTCGGAAAAATCAATAGTTGCAATGGCTTTGGCTTGTGCAGCCGGGGTTGTAGTTACCTTTTCTAATTCACAAAATCCTTGCAAATGCCAAACTAGGTCTTTTAAACATTTTACGGCATTTATTTTTATACCGTTTATATAAGATGCTTCTTCATAATTATCGAATGGCACATAAATCTCTTTAAAACCACTTTTTAAAGCAAAATCTGTGATTGATAAAATTCCGTTAACACGCTTTAGTGAGCCGTCTAAGCCTAATTCTCCTACAAACATACTTTTCGCAAAATCTGCAATCAGTTGACCCGATGAGGATAAGTACCCCAAGGCAATTGGTAAATCGTACATACTGCCACTTTTAGGGAGTTCTGCAGGTGCTAAGTTTGCAATAATAACCATTGGAGTAAACTGAAAACCTGAATTTTTAATAGCTGCACTTACTCGTTCTTTAGATTCTTGTACAGATTTATCTCCCAACCCAACAATGTGGAAGGCGTAATTACCACGTCTGTAATCAACTTCTACAGTTATAAGTTTGCAATCTAAACCAACTAAAGATGCAGAATAGAGTTGTGAGAGCATAGTTTTAATTTAAGTATGCTTCATTTTAATAGGTGTTTCTTACAAACTTCTTACAAATTGAAATTTTGTACTTAAGAAATTTCAAATTAGCCCACAATTTGAAAAATTGGCTCACAAATTGAAAAAATGAAGATTGAATTTAATTTATTTATGCTAAATATTTTTTTTGGTTAAGCAAATCTATTGCTCTATTAAAGCATCTTGCTCATGTAAAGCTAACTCCATAATTTGCCTAGTTTTTTCTCTTCCCAAGAAAGTGAGATAGCTTCTATTTCTACCTAAATATACTAAAAGCTCTCTAAGCCATGGTTGCACAGAATATAAATCAATTGAAAAGGTAAGATCATAATATTCAAGATCATTGGGGCTAGGTTCTAAATATTCTTCTGTATCTAACTGAGCAACAATTTCTTGCAACTCTTTTAGATCAAGATCTGGATCTGACTTAACAAGATGAAGTGCTTCTACCATAGTTTATGTATTGAAGAATATACATAATATACAATATTAAATATAATTTTCAACAAGATTTAATATCTTATTTAGAAGGTTAAGCTTGGATCTCTATCTATAAGTTCAAAATCTTTTAAATAAATTCCATTTTCAGGATTATGAGATATAGATTCTAGTTTTGAAAGTTTGATATTTGCGGCAACCGCAATCATTACAGCATTATCTCCTGTTAGTTTGTTAGAGTAGGGGAATCTTAGTTTTAAACCATATTCTTTGCAAATATTTCTAATCAACTCTCTTAATCTTGCACTTGCAACAACGCCTCCTCCAAGCCAAATCTCTTTTGGTTGATACTGTTTAACTGCTTTTTCTACTTTAATTAAAAGTTGCCCTAGGGCTGCAGATTCTATTAAGACGCATAAATCTAAAATTTGTTCTTTATTTAAAGATTTTTCTACACCCTCAACTTCATCTTGATGAGTTAACTTTTTATTTACCAAAGATTCTACTAGCTGTTTAAAAGCAGTTTTTAACCCTGAATAACTAAAGTTTAAATCTCCAGAATTTGCCATTGCAATTGGTAGTTCGTAAGTACTTCCATTATTTTTATTAATTACACTAACTATTGTGCTTAAGTTTTTTCTGTAAATTTTAATATCTACGTTTTTTCTATGCTCTTTAGAAAATTTAGAAATTGTAGGACCAGCAGGATAACCCAACCCTAAAATTCTTCCACACTTATCGTAAGCTTCTCCACAAGAGTCATCTAAAGTTTCACCTATCTTTTCGTAAACTCCAAAGTCTTTAACCAAAATAAGCTCTGTGTGACCTCCCGAAACTAAAACTCCAAGAGAATGAAAAGAAGTTGTAAGTTTTAAGTTAGAGGTTTTAAGCGCATTCGCAAAATTTCTTTGTGCGAAGGAAGATAACAAATGACCTTCCATGTGATTTATTGCAACCAAAGGCTTTTTATATTCAGTAGCCAGTTCTTTAGCTTTATTAACTCCAATTTCTAAAGCGATTGCCAATCCTGGACCATAAGTTACTGCAATTGCATCTAAATCTTCTACATTTACTCCAGCTTTTTTTAATGCCTCTTTTATTACATTGTCGATTCTGTCTTGATGAGCTAACTTTGCTAACGATGGAACAACTCCACCAAATTTTTTATGAAACTCCATTTGAGATGGCATTACATTAGAAAGGGTAGTTAAACCTCTGACAACAGATGCAGAAGTTTCGTCACAAGATGTATCAATTGCTAGTGTTAAATATTCTTTCACGAATTAGATTATATCATTTATGGATGGATATTTCAGTCACCACACAAACTAGTTATCTTAGTATCACATAAATTAACTTTGTACAATTTGTACAAAGATGTTAGAATATAAATATGAATATTAAATACATACCTTCATCAAAGTTAAGAGAAAATCTTTCTATTGTAAAAGATGCGATTTTACTAGATGGATTAACTTATAGAATTACAGAAAACAACAAAGATACCGGTTTGGTTTTAACCTGTATAGAAAATCTTAAATCAGAACAAAAACAAGTCAAAAAGAAGCAGCCAGACTTTAAAAAGTTAACACAAAAAACAAAAGGTATATTTGAATCAGATTACCCATACATGAACGGGGTAGAGATAGTTAATAAGATTCGTAGGAGGTTTTAATGAAATATTTAATAGATTCAGATGTTTTAATTAACTGTTTAAAAGCTATTGAAAGTGATTTATCTTTTTTAGAAAAGTATTATACAATTTCTAATATCTCATTAATTTCTTACGGGGAGGTTTTGCAAGGTAGCAAAAACAAAGATAATTTGAAAGATTTAAAACTTTTTTTGTCTTTATTCGAACCAATATCTATAGATAACAAAATCCAAGAAGATGCGATTAATCTACTTGAGATGTTTCATTTGAGCAGTGGCTTAATGTTTTTTGATGCCTTAATTGCCTCTACGGCAATAAACAATAATTTGACATTAGTGACTAGAAATACAAAGCATTACAAAAATATTCCAAATTTAAAAATCAAAACACCCTAACTTTGTAAAACCTTCAAAACCCCTTCCGGGTAATTATATTCGTGAGTATTTGATTCTTTAATTATTAAATCGTGTTGAACATTTGCAATTAAAAAGTTCAGGTCTTCTAAAGAACAATGTTCATCTTGGCTATTTTGAATAACTGTAAGCTTGCCACTCATTCTTTTTATTGCCAAACCCACAAACTCTTTTTCATCAGTACTTAGGTCATTTAAGGGAACTCCCATTAAAACAACCTTTTGTGGATCAATAACTTTTTGCCAAACCATAGTTGCCGCAACATAAGAACCTAAAGACTTTGCAACTACAAAATCGACTTGAGATGTTGCTATTTCCTGCTTAATAAGTTCGATTTCTGCATTTACATCCCATTTCACTGATTCATCTTTCCAGTGCCTCCACTCATGTGTTAAAACATCAAATCCATTGGAACGCAAAGTAGAAGAGATACTTTCCATCTCTGATTTATTATGAATGCCAAACCCAGGTAGGTATATAACCATTTTAACTATTTAAAAAATAGAGTTTATAAATAACTTTATTTTATGCCAAATTCTCTTCAACTTTATCCCAATTTACAATATTCCAAAAAGCCTCTATATATTCTGGTCTTCTATTTTGATATTTTAAATAGTATGCATGCTCCCAAACATCTAACCCTATAATTGGTGTTTTACCTTCCATTAAAGGAGAATCTTGATTTGCAGTAGAGTAAACCTCAAACTTACCCTCTAAATTTCTTACTAACCAAGCCCAACCACTTCCAAACCGCTTGGTAGCAACTTCTGTAAATTTAGTTTTAAAATCTTCAAAAGATCCAAAGTCATTATCAAAAATCTCGAGTAATTCATCCGATGGTGTTTTTGCACCACCAGGAGTAATTAAGTTCCAAAAGAACGTGTGATTTGCGTGGCCACCCGCATTATTAATAACTCCTTGTCTAACCTCTTGTGGAACAGCTTCAATGCTTGTTAACAACTCTTCTACACTCATTGACTGAAGTTGCGAGTATGGTTGTAACAAGTTGTTTAAATTATTTACATAAGATTGATGGTGTTTATCATGATGAATTTCCATTGTTAAAGCATCTATAAAAGGCTCTAAAGCTGATGTTTTGTAAGGTAATGGTGATAATGTGTGCATAAAATTTTTGGTAATAAATATTACTCTTTAGTATATCATGTTAAATTTATTGATAATTTGTGCCACAATACATTGTTTATATACCTTTTTATATTAAAATCAAAACATAATGAGCAAACAACTAATTGTAAAACAAAAAAGTTTTATGAATACTTTAATAACTTTTAAAGTTGTTAAAGATTTAGAAAATACAGTTACGATTTTAGATGCAATTGAAGAGGGGTTTTCTGAATTTGAGCGTATTGTAAAAGCCTATACCAGGTTTAATGAAAATAGCGAACTGTCTAACTTAAATAGAAAAGCAGGGGAATGGGTTCAAGTTACATCAGAATTCTTTAGTCTTATAAATCAAATGTTAAGCTTAGCCAACGCTACTGGCGGGGCTTTTGACCCAACAGTAATAGACTTTTTAGAACTTTATGGTTACGATAAAAATTATGATTTTTCAAAGCTAGAAAATCCTGAATTGGACAATATTGTTATAGATAGAGTAAAAAATAGACCAAGCTATAAAGACATAGACTTAGATAGTAAAAATTGCAAAGTTAAATTATGTAAAGATCAAAAAATAGATTTAGGTGGAATTGGCAAGGGCTATGCTATTGACTGCGCTACTAATGTTTTAAAAAATAAATTTAATATAAAAAATTTTCTAATTGATGCAGGTGGTGATTTAATGGCTGTTGGCTTAAATGAAAAAGATAAAGAGTGGAGCATTGGTTTAAAAACAATGGACGATACTGGAAAAGAGGTTATTCATTCAAAAGTTAATCTTAGTAATCAAGCATTAGCATGTAGTGGGTCTTGGGCAAGAAAAGTTAAACAATTTCACCACTTAATAAACCCTTTAACTGGCAAACCTCAAAATGATTTTAAAACAATTTATGTAATGGCAAGTAATGCTACCGATGCAGATGGTTGGGCAACTGCATTATTTGTTTTAGGCAAAGATGTTTCTAAAATTTCTTTAAAAGAATATAACGTCAATTACTATGCATTATGAAAAATACCCACCTACCAAAGGCTTTAAATATTCAGTTCAAACAATACGAAAAACTTTTAAATAAAGAGTATTCCAAAAAAGCGAATCTGGAAAAACAGGTAGAAGAAAGTTTAATCACAAACTATGTTTTGCATGATTTAGCAACACCACTATCTTCACTACAAGCAACCTTTATATTATTGGAAGAATCTCCAAAATATACAACCAAAAAAGAGGTTTTAAAATCTGGTAAAGCATCTGTTGAATCTGCAGTAGAGATGCTATCTACTATTAAGAGGTTTAAAAAAAGCAGAGAGGTTAAAAAGGTTTTTAATTTAAGCGAAACTATTGAAAATGTTGTAAGGATCTTGCATTCAAAAGCTTGTAAACTTCAGGTCTCAATTATCTTTTGCAAATCATCTGATTATTATATTAAAAGCTATCCATTAACACTGGAAAGAGTTTTAATGAATATTGTTAACAATGCAATAGAAGAGTTAGCGTTAACGAACAAACAAACTAAGAGTATTCAAATAGATATGTATATTGAAAACGAACTTGTTGTTATAAGTATAAAAGATAATGGAAATGGCATTTCATCTACTCTAATTAATAAGATTTTTGATAGTGGTTACACCACAAAAACAAATAGTTTAGGTTTAGGACTTTCTTTTGTAAAGAAAGCTTTAAAAGAAAAATTAAATGGGACAATACAAATTAAGAGTGTAGAAGGTCAAGAAACTCAAGTTTTTTTGAAATTGCAAGGACTTTGTAAGAAATGAATTAGATAATTTTTATTATGAACAATTCAAAACCAAAAATACTATTAATAGAAGATGACGTTAATTTAGGATTCCTACTAGAAAAATTCATTATTAATTCTGGGTACCCATTAACCAGAGTCAAAAGCGGTCTAGAGGGTTTATCGGAGTCCTCTAAAAACAGATATTCCCTTTTCTTAATTGATATTGGCCTACCAGATATTAGCGGTTTTGATGTTATAGAAAACATAAGGCAATACGACAGCATTACTCCAATTATTGTTATTACAGACAATATTGAGCAAAAAAATGTTGTAAAAAGTTTTGAAAAAAGGGCAACACTATTTCACCCAAAGCCTATTGATTTCGTTTTACTAATAGCCCAAATAAATAGTTACCTATCTAAAACCGAGGTACACAATACCGTAAAGATTGAAAACTTTATCTTTAATAAAAGTGAGCGAACAATTTCAAATGGGAGTATTACATTTACACTAAGTAGATCAGAGTACAACCTAATTAATCTATTTACCCATAACGATTGCAAACTCTATACAAGAGCAGAGCTCTTATCTAAAATAATGAATCGAACAAGAGCATTATCTGACAGTGCAATTGATACATTAATTAGCAGAGTCAGAAAAAAGCTAGAATATTTAGGTTATGAAAATTTAATAGTTACAGTGCACAATTGCGGGTATAAAATTAATCCAGTATACGAGAATCAAATTAAGAGACTTTAGCATTCTTATTGCTTTGAGTTTTAACTTTTTGAATCAACTTAATAATATCTTTTTCTAAACTTACATATATAATTTCCAATACTAAAGCACTTGCCGGTATAAGAAGTAATGTAATTACTTCCACCCTCAAAAACTTCAAATAAATAACTACTACAAAACTTAAAGAAACCAAAACCCCTCTTCTTAAAGCATTAAATACTGATGGATTTTGCCACAAACTCTTGAAAAACACTTTATCTATAAACAAGTGAATGCTGGCAATAAAACAAGCCAAGCTTGCCGAGATAGTAATCAAAGTTAAATATGCATTATTAGATAAATAATCAAATATCAGCCCTTTCGCTATTAAATCTGAAACTTCAGTGTCTAATTGTTCTGGAGAAGTTGCAGAAATAGTGTTATCTTCAACTATCTCGGCAAGCTTGGCAGTATCAAATGGAGAAAAGTTATTAACAATAAAAACTGTTAATAGTGCAAAAAAAACTCCAATTGTTAAAAATACAAAAACGAGCTTCATAAAAATAATGATATACTAATCTTAAGCATTTTAAATTATGAACAGCAAAAACCCAAGTAAATCACAACTTTCGGGCAATTTAGTTACTAGCACACCAACAGGCAATAGTTTGCCCGCTCAACCAGTAGCTCCAACGCAACCAATTGTTCAACAAACAAAGGTAATAGAGTACAAACGAGGGAATGGTTGTTTTTCAGGTATGGGTTGTAACTTGGCTGGTTGCTTAATATCATTATTACTTATTTTATGTTGCGTTGGTTCATTATTAATTATAGTAAATAGACCAGCTTTTATTTGGGATAGAGTAGTAAGTTATTTGAATACAGGTATAAACCTTCCTCAGTATGTTAGTACTGATTCAACCTTTATAGAAGAAAATATTATTAGCAATATTAAAAATGGTCAAAATGATATTTACATTACAGAAGATCAGCTTACAGCCATTGCTAGAGAGAGATTAACTCAGTTAAAAGATTTAAGGTTTGATTTAGAAAGTGGAGAACTATCTATGTATTGGGCTTTAGATAACTCTGCAAATCCTATTTACGCAAATGTAAAACTAAAGGTACAAGATAATAAAATTGCAATAAGCAAGCTTGGCACACCAAATCTCACTTTACCTGAATTTGCAAATGACTCGGCAAATAATCTAATACTATCTATCCTTAACGCGAGTGGTTTAGGCTCTTCTGGCAACTTTTTAGACACGTTATTCGCAGAAAATGGCAATGTGAAAATTAATAGAATAGAATTTCAAAAAGATAAGTTATACTTAGATGTATTTGTAAACGTTAACTTATTTCAGTAATGTTTGTTTATTCCGGAGAAGATACATATGCTAGCTACAAAACTGCTAAGCTTCATGTAACTAAAATTTCTAAAGAAAAAAATAAAGATATAAAAATTATTAACGAAGATGATGTTAATAATCTTAACGATCTACTTTATCAAGTTGAAAGTATTGATATTTTTGGTTCGTCGCCTGTTTTTTTTGCAAAAAGAATTTTAAATTCTAAGGATATAGCTACCTATTTTGCAGAAAATATTGAGCAATTTAAAAATGTTGATTTAATTATTTGGCAAGATAAACCACTTGATTCTAAGACTAAAATATTTAAAACGCTTAATTTACACAAGCTAGTTAAAAATTTTGATCTCCCAAAAATCCCTGAATTAAAAATATGGTTGAAAGAATATAGTAAAAAAATTCAGTTAAAACTGAACGAGCCTGTTATTAATTTTATATTAGAAAATGTAAGTACTGACAAGTGGGTTTTAGAAAAAGAGTTAAAAAAATTAAGTATTATCAATTTATCCGAGCCATCTGTAGAAAATATAAAAGAGATTTTTGGGTTAACTGTGAAAGGAGACCTGTGGAACTTTTTAGATTATGTTGGAAATAGAGATAAATCTAAAGCAATAAATGAACTTTTAAAGTTAACCGCTTATGAAGATACATCTCAGTTAATAATCTCATTGCTACAGAGAGAGTTTAGGCTAATTACACAGGTAAATGTTTCAATAAACAATTCGGAACAAATAAAATCTTTGGCTATCCCATCTTTTATATTAAAAAAAACTCAAACAAAATCTAAAAATTTCACTTTAAAAGAGCTTAAAACATATACCGAAAGACTGTTTAACCTAGATTATGCTATAAAGTCTGGAGAAATTGACGATAAAATGGGGCTTACACTCTTTCTTCTAACACTGTAAAATAGAAGTTAATGAAAACAATATTATTAATTACAATACTTTTATCAATAACCTTATTTTCTCCTATATCTATACATGCACTGGATTTAACAAATAGAACCGCTTTAAATATAGATGAAAGTATTTTAAAAGATGATAGTTTATATTCTAACCCTACAGATATTTTAATAGTTCCAATAACTATAAATAGAGATTTTAGCTTATCTGAATCTGAGTGGTACAAAGGTGTTTACTATTACACCGTAGATAGGCTAGGGTTTCCAGATATGCCTTTTCATTACCTAATAACAGAATCTGGTATAGTTTATAAAGGAAATAAGTTTGGAGATGAAAAACAAGTGAACATTACAGACTTTAGCTCTCATAGCGTTATTGTTGGTTACATTAATAAAGGAACAACCACAAATATCGATCCAAGAGCGGAGAAAGCTTTTAAAGAATTGGTTTTACAAATAGCAAACTACAACAATATTAACCCTAATAAAACTGCTGTTAAAAACTTGAGATTTAAAAGAAATAAAGAGGCAAAGACAATAGAGGTAATTGCAGAAAAAGCATTTGGGAACTGGGAAAGTAGCGTTAGTAAACTAGTTAACGCAATTACAGGGTTTGCACCTGTTGCAAAAGAATATTCCGCACAAATATCTTCAATTGTTTTACCTACAGAAGAGGTTGACCCTGGGCAAGAAATTACCGTCTCTCTAACTTTAAAAAACAGTGGGCAAAATGGTAATTACGCAGATTCAAACTCAGAACTTATACTTACCAAAAATAATGGTGGGTCTAGTATATTTTATGTAAACAATGTGTGGTCTAGTCAAACTCAAACACAAATAATGGCAGAAGGTCAGAGTTTTTTACCAAATCAAGAGCTTAAATTTGATTTTAAAATTAGAGCACCACTATATGTTGGAGAGGTTTCCGAGCAATTTGAATTAAGAACATTTTCTGGAGCTAAAGTTCAATCAGATGCAATAGAAATAAAGGTAAATGTAAAAAAAACAGATAAACAAATTATTGCTATTAAAAACAATAGTGCCGGTTTTGCAAATATATACTATCAACCATATACATCTTCTGGAGTCGCTTTAAGGGCTGTGGCAGGTACAAGGTTCTTCTTATTAGAACAAAATAATCAAACTTTGTGGGCAAAATTAGATCTTGGAAATGGTCAAGTAGGGTGGATAGCAATGTGGAATTTAAGTTATATATAAAATTCCGGTTTTAATGAAACAAATTAAGATTAAATTTCCAGTAATACTGTTACTTGGGTTTTCACTAGCACTAGTTCTTGTTGGCTTTATTCTTACATCTAGTAATAGTTACAATCTAAAAATCGCAGCTTTAAACACTTATAATTACCCTTCTAAAGAGAGTGTATCTAATTATTTTAACGTTTTAAACAACATATTAATCGATAATAAAGATAAGTTAGATTTAAATACAGATTTTAAAGTGTTTGATTATGATTTAGCTAATTCATATATAAACAAACTTTCTCAACTAGATAAGTCTTTTTCGCCAACTTACTTAAAAATAGAACAGAGTGAAAATATTATTCCAATAGATTTCAAATATATTCAAAAATATGATGACTCATTCCCGTTAGGTTACTCTTATGTTAACAAAGGTGAGCGCGGGGCTAATATTACTTATGTTTGGAATATTAACTATAAAGAACCAAACAGAATATTGACTAAAAACTTTAATGCATACTCATCTAAATTAGAGCCTAAGAACGAAATTATTTATTTTGGTCAAAAAGATATTGAATCTTTAGATGCAAGCATAAAGACTAAGTTTTCAAACCTTTTACAAATATATGAAAATGACTTGAATTTTATTTACCCTCAAGACAAAACCAAGCTAGAAAATATTGGGATTGATTCAATTACTTATTTTACAAATGAGCATATTATATTAAACGAGCAGGAAAGTTTTGTAGTTGGGAAGTTGAATATAAAACTTGGGAATTGTAATAAATCTAGAGAACTAAACTTTGAATACAACTCCATAAACCAAAGTTATGAATTTCAAGACTTTCAAGAATTTTTAGATAATCTATGCATTAAACAATTTATTGAAGAAAATGGATATTTTATTGGAACCTGTATTGAATGTACTTTATACCCAATAGATAAAACACATGCTGTCAAACCTGACTATACCCCAGAGGTTTTATCGGTGGATTTTGCTCCAGGATTTCAAAGGATTAATAAAGTTGCATTTAATGATTTTTATGAATTATACAAAGCTGCACGAGCAGATAAAGTTAATTTAATGGTTACTTCTGGATATAGATCTTACACAGATCAGCTAAACACATTTAACTACTGGACTAGTGTAGAAATGTCTAAAGGTTATTCAAGAGCTCAAGCCGAGGCAATAGCTAATACTTACTCTGCAAGAGCTGGTTTTTCTGAGCATCAGCTCGGGACTGCATTAGATTTAAATGGAGCAGGGTGCGATTCTTTTAATAATTCATGTACTGGAAATCAAGCGGCCTGGGATTGGCTAGCCAATAATGCTTATAGATTTGGTTTTGTTATCTCTTACCCTGAAAGTAAGCAAAGCCAAACAGGTTATATTTATGAACCATGGCATTACAGATGGATTGGTAAAGAGTTAGCTTCAGAGTATAAAAAGATTGAATCCAGCACTTATCTTCAAAGGTGGCTATTTGATCTGGGTCGTTATTAACTAAAAACAATTTCAGTTGAACATCTACAGTAAAAAGCTAAAATCCCTGTATATATTTTTATTAAGCACTTATGAATACTATCAATACATTAGATTTACATTACCTTCAACAGGAAATCTTAAGAAAACTTGCCGGGTCTTTAGGTTTGAAATTTAATGAGTTACTTATTGAAGGGTTAGAAAGTGAGCATGTAAATTATCATATTAAGAAACTAATTGAACTCAGTTTAGTCAACAAAGAAAGAGACCTATATACGCTTACAGATACAGGTAAAGGTTACGTTGATACCATTGATGGATTAACCTTAGAAGTTGAAAGACAGCCAAAAGTTACTGTTTTGATAAACGGTAGAAGAGTTAAAAAAGATGGTGAGGTAGAGCATTTACTTAATCGTAGATTGAAACAACCGTATTTTGGTCAAATTGGTAGAATCGGTGGAAAAGTTAGATTTGGAGAAACTTTTGAAGAATCTGCAAAAAGAGAATTGTTTGAAGAAACAGGGTTAACTGCTAAGAATTTTACATTAGAAAAGATTTATCACAAGCTAAGACATAGAACAGATGGGGTATTTGTACAGGATTCAATTTTCTATATATTTTTTGTTACAGATTTTCAAGGTGAGTTTTTAGATAGAGTTCCTTTTCAAGAAAATCTATGGCTTTGTGAAAGTAATGCCGCAGAATACAAAAAAGATTTTTTTAACGACATGGAACTTGATTCAAGAATGGAACCTTTGCCTTTAGAAGTAATTGAAAATATTAAACTGGCAGATGGGTATTAACGTCTAATCTTTTGTGCAAGTTTTAATGCTTTATAAAGTAGTGGGTCAAAAACCAAGTCAACTGTATTTGCATGAACGACATGTTCTCCACCAAAACCAAATTTAAATCTAGAATAACCATCATATTCTAGTTCTTCGCCACTATCTGGGTTAAAGTTTTTATTCTTTTTAATTCCCCATAAATCAAAGTGTTTGTAACCTTTTGCTTTTCCCCATTCAACAATTGCCCAAACTAATGCATAAGGAGCCATTACATTTTTATTTAAATCACTAGATCCTCCGTATGGATAATAAATAGTATCTCCATCTAAGAATAGCATCCAGCTAGCTAATGGTTTATTTTCAAAGTAGGCTGTTGCAATTTGAATATCAGTACCTGGATTTGCTCCATGTTTAGACATTTCTTTCACGGTTTTCCAAACCTCATAAATATATTCGCCACTTCTACCATTATATTCGTGTCTATTAACCGTTTCTTGATATAAAATTAAAAATTCTTCTAATGCTTTATCTGAATCAGAAATATCAACTTCTACACCTCTTTTTGCAGCTAGTTTTAGGTTATATCTATGTTTTTGCTTCATGGAGTTTAAAATCTCTTCTGAAGGGATAGTCAAATTTAAAACAATATTTTCTTGTAAGTGCACAGGTTTACCTAAACTTGCATCTATTTTTAGCCTTGGATTTTTTTCAAGCAAGCTATCTATTTTTTTGTTAACGTATTCTAAAGAATTAGGTATCTCATCTTTTAAATTTTCTGGGTCAATTGTAATAAAAATAGCTTTAGATTCTATTCCTTTTTTTACTAATTCTTCCCAATTAATTGCTCGTAGGTTAGGTCTTGGCATATATCCAATTGTTTTTGGCAATATAGGAAGTTTAGTAGTATGAAAAAAGTATTGACCTACATCAAATATCTGGTTACCCAAATTCCTTTTACATTCCTTCCAAATTTGTGATTGTAGAAAATGTGCCATAGTTATTTTTATTGATTATTATACACCTTCATTTTCAGATTCCATAAGTTAATGGTGATAAACTTTTAGATTCTTATTTTTCAATAAGTTATCTCATAAGTAAATATCTCTGATTGACTATAATCGGTGTACTTGATCCACTTAGGTTTAATTACCCAGTAAGTTTGTTCCAGATTATTCTTGAAATTTAATGAGTATGGATTTTTAGTGAAGTATGGACTTACAATTTCGTCTATTAAATCTTTACTTACTTGAGTTACAATTCCTTCGTACTGAATAGATTTCATGTCATCGTCGGTACCTATTACAACTGAAACATTAGGGTTTTCTATTAAGTTGGAATATTTTCTGGTAGAACTATAAGTCCCAAATATGATTTCTAGATTATCTGTATCTCCAAAAGCCATTAATCCAGATTCAGGGTTTCCTTGTCGATTAACTGTAGACAAAACCATGTATTTTTTTGAATGAATAAAATTGTATAAATCTTTTTGATTCATGTTAATACCTATCCTTCCTGTAAATCCACCAATCAATTAGTCGGTGAAGTGTATATTTAAATCCACCATTTGAAACCTCAAATGGCCCAACATAATTTATTTCGTATCCACCAAAGCTTTTTTTAAATTCTGAAACGCCTGAAATTGTGCCTTTAACACCTTCTGGCAAAATTCCCCACATATTATATTTTGTAAAACCATCTTGCTTCATCTTTTGAATTACATTCCACTGCAAGAAATATGGAGCTCTTAACTTTGATAATTCTCTGTCAGAAGTAGAGCACCCATGCGTGTAATAAGCCGTTTGTTTATGGTAATTAACCAAAGCACCTGCTAAATACTTTCCATCTTTTTTAGCTAAGAAAATATCCATTCTCTTTTTATTATTTAATTCATCAAACTGTTTTTTAAAGTAAGAATAATCATAATTACCAAAACCTTTTCTTCCTGTTGTTTCTATCATTAAGTTAGCAAAAGCTTTTATGTGTTCATCTGAATAGGCTTGAATAAATTCAAGTCCTTCTCTAGATGTTTTATTGATGTTGTATCTTGTAGATTTGCTCATTCCACCTCTTAATTCCTCTTCAGATTGCTCTAAATTTATCTCCCAGCTGTCTTTGGACTGACCGGGTGCATTCGACGGTTTAAAGCCCACTTTAACGAGATTTTGCGCACTACTTTTTGATAGTAGCGTATCAAATCTAAACAGAGTTAAATTGTTTGTTTTAATGAACTCCTGAGCAAAGTTTTTAAAATCATTTAAGAATTCTTCTAGGTCTTTTTCTCCTTGAATAACTTCAACTCCAAAAACAGGGTTGTATGGTGCATATACAAATTTTTGAAGTTTTCTTCTATAAATTTCTATATATACAAGGCCAACTTGTTGCTCGTTTTTTAGAATATAAAATTGCTGAATTTCTTTGCCAAGCGATTTTTGAAAATCTATCCAATCAATAGATGTAAGAAATGATGAATATTTATCTGAATCATTTAATTGATCCCAAATTTCTGGTGAATTATCAAAAGGTTTGAATGTGAACATATCTTCTAATATACCACTAAGTAATATCTCTTTTGTAGAGGGTAGCGTACTAAAAGATATATTTAACAAGTGTTTCACAGAGTATTTTTAAAATAGAGTACAGGATTCACATGTAGTTTTGCACTTTTACTTCATAATGTTACGTTAATAAAGTTCGTAAATCTGTAAATTATTAGTCGCAACAAACTGTACTTTGATACGAATATTTGTAAATAATTTCATCCACAATTACATATTCTTGATGCATAAAGCGAGTGGCTTTTTGATAAAAGAGGGCTAGTATTGTTATACTCATGCTATGGATAAATTACTTGTAAGTTCTTGCCTAGTTGGGCATCCGACTAAATTTAATGGGACTTGTTTAGATATACCAACACTGAGTAAACTAATTCAGAATGGTAAAGCTGTGCATTTTTGTGCAGAAGTTTCCGCTGGATTTTCAACTCCCAGAAAACCGGCAGAAATAGAAAGAGGAAAAACTGCCGCAGATGTTTTAGCAGGTAATGCAAGAATATATGAAACCTGGAATGAAGATGGAAGTAGAGGAAAAGATGTTACTGATCAATTTATACAAGGTGCGCAAAACACTTTAAAGATGTGTCTTGATAATGGAATCACTATTGCTGTTTTAAGAGAGAATAGTCCTTCTTGTGGATCTTCAATTGTTTATGATGGTCAGTTTAAAGGAAATAAAATTCCAGGTAGCGGAGTAGTAGCTCAATTACTTAGGGATAACCGAATAACTGTTTACAGTCATGAAAATATACCTGAAGATCTTATAGACCGTTTACTTACTGAAAGCTAAAAATTTATTCTCTTCTTAAAGGCATTAGCAAATGTACAAACCTTGCATCTGATTTATCTTTAAATACTGACGCAGCCAAAGGGCCTTTTGTTTCGAAAATAATAGTATCTCCTTTAATATGAGAAACAACATCTTGAATAAACTTTAAGTTGTAAGATGTATTTAAGTCTGTATCGGCCTGAACTTCTGTAACATTAACAATAGATTCATTTTCACCAACCTCTGCAACAATTGATTTTAATTTAATAGCAGAGTTTTCTAAATCTAAATCAAACAAAGTCTTGTAACCTAAGTTACTTCTTGCAAATGTATTAACAACTTTAATAGCATTCTCTAAATCACCTCTTTTTACCTCAAAAGTAAATGATGCAGAGTCTGGTAATATTCTTTTGTATTCAGGGTAAGGACCTTCTATTAATCTAATGCTAAATTCAATCTCTTCAAATTTGAATATTATTTGAGAGTTATTTTTACTTAAATAAACTTCAATTTCATCTAAATCTACGTAATCTGATGCAATCTTTTGAACTTCAGCCAAGTATTTTGCAGGCACTATAATTTGTTCTGTAGGCAATGTTTCTGCTAAATCTTTTACCTTAGCATTTCTTTTAGAAAGTCTAAAACCGTCTAAACCTACAAAAATTACTTCTGAATCTTCTTTATTAAGTTCAAATAAAACCCCACTTTGTTGAATCTTACCAATGCTCATATCGGTAGAGCAGGAAAATATGACTTTATCCATAGATGTCATAAATTCTTTTGCCGAGATTTTAAAGAGAGGTGTTTCGGAAATTTCTGGAAGTACCGGAAATTCATTTGCTAATATTGTATTAAAATTTGCTTTTGATTTATCTGTTTTAACAGTTACGACACTTCCATCTAATTTTAACTCTACATTGTCTCCACTAGATGCACTTACAAAGTCAGAAATGAA
The DNA here is from genome assembly GCA_965230975.1 of uncultured Candidatus Saccharibacteria bacterium. Classification (GTDB taxonomy): domain Bacteria; phylum Patescibacteriota; class Dojkabacteria; order J137; family J137; genus JBGSZB01. The sequence goes on along the minus strand of OZ246402.1, from coordinate 147,852 downwards.
TTTTGCTGATACAGTAATCTTTCCCTCGTGATCTACCAACCCAGGTATCCACACGTTTATCCCCATGTCTAAATTAGTTGCAGAAAGTTTTAATCCATTTTTAGTTACATCTAAAAGTACATTACTCAATACTGGTATGTTTGGTTTGGCACTTACAGCTCTACTTGTATATTGTAAAGACTTTGCTAAGTTTGTATGGTTTAATTTGATTTCCATAACTAATATTATATTTTAAAAAGTAGAAGTTTATAGTTATAGGGCATGTTGATATGTGTATATGTCTTCTAATATTTTTATTATATCAGCAATCTCGCCATTTCGTATATGTGGAAAAGTTGAGTGGATTAATTCTATCGCATCTTCGTTGAAACTATTTACCTACAAGCTTAATAGAAATTATCTAGTGTGGAATTATCTTGGTGTAATTTAGGAATATCTTTTAGAAAGCTTTCAGCTATAAAGCATTATAGCCAGGTGGAGAAGTTTAGAACTGTTAAAGTAATATGGATTAATTTATGATATTAGACAATAGTAACAAACATTACCTGTGATGTTTTTTACTTGGGATAAAGCTTTACCACCAAGTATTTCAATGTAATAATTAAATTTAATTTCTAAACACAACGAATTTTTTGAAAAAAACCTCAAAATTTGCGCCACGGCACAATGCGGAGTAAAAAATATTTTGGTATAAAAGGGTAAATTTATATAGCTGTAAACCAAATCTATATTTTTTACTCTTTATTATATGGATATAATCCTAAAACACTTAAGTAGGGTAGGTGTCTTGCTGTGCCTCTTAGTAATATTTCAAACATTTCAGCCAATAGCCATTAATGCACAAAATATAATTGAGTTACGCAAGAAAGTATCTGAATCTGAGTTTGTTCGATTAAATTCGAAAGCAATCAAAGAGAATAAGAATTATCAAGACTCCAAAATAAAGAAAGCAGATAGGATAGACCCATTAAAAGTACAAGAATCACCATATCCTTTAGGTAGTGGGGTTGATTATTCAGATAAGTTAAGTGGTACAACTGCAAACGATAATAAACAAGAGTTAAAGTCTATAAAAAATGAAGAAATAGAAAACCTAAAGAAAAATACTTCAAATACAAAAAATATAGATGAGAAAACAAAAAAATATACTACACAAGAAGGTTTAAATATTGTAGAGCAAAGTTTGACAGATAGATTTACAAAAGAGAATGATTCATTTAAAGAGATAAAAAACAATGTAAAAAAGAACAAAGAAGATTTAGAGATAGACTCAAGCAAATTAGATGTTAAATATAAAAAACTTTCTAATGGAATAACGATTAATGTAGCTGGTCAAGAACTAACTTTCAAACCCAAAAATATAAATAATGTAAAACCTGAAGAATTAGAAGGTGCAGTAATTTATAGAAATGCTTGGGAAAATGTAGATTTGGTTTACGAATTTCATGATGACTATATTAAAGAATATATTGTATTAAATAAGTACATAAAAAATCCAAACTTTGAATTTGAAGTTGTTGGAGGTGAATTATCATATTCAACGGAAGAAAAAGGCGCTTTAAATATTAAAGTTGGTAATGAAGTCTTCGTAATTGAACCACTATATATTATTGCTACTAACATTGGGCCAGTTACAGAAGATGTAATAAGTCAAACAATTGAGGGTAATACAGTTAAAGTAAGTCTTAATGCAGACTGGCTAAAATCATTAAAACCAGAAAACTTCCCCATATCAATAGACCCTGCAGTTTACCCAACAAAAACAGTAGAAAATGGATCTAGGGCATATTATTCTTACAAAAGTAATGGATATGCATGTGATTATGTTTATTGCGATATGAATACAGGTGGATTGAATGATGGTGGTCAAAAATCTTGGAGAAGTGTAGTTAGATTTAATTACGATGAAATAATTGGGAAGCAAGTTTTAGGAGCAAATTTATATTTGCAAATGGGCTACAAATCATATCGATGGAACGGTTTTTACAATACAAATGCACAAATTAACGTTGCATGGGCAAGTTGCATAAGTTTTAACTGCGTTGGGTGGTCTCCTATAATGAGTGCTCGTATGACAACCTCCGGTTACATTGATATGAAACCTTTAATCCAATGGTTGTCAGATAATAAAGTTTATGGAGGTTGGTTAATTATTTGGGGAGAGGAAAACAGATATGATACATTTAAAGCTTTTGATGCAGCCAATGCAAGACTAAATTTGGCCTATAACAACATTCCAAATAATAACGCTACTTTAAGTGCACCTGCAGATAATTCTGTAGTAACAACAACAACTGTTAACCTAAGAGCTAACCCTGCAAATGATGCTGATGGAGACACCTTAACCCACGAATTTATTTTGTGGGATAGCAATAATACTATTGTACAAAGAAGTGGTTTTACTACATCACCAACAATGACTGTGGTAGATGGTATTTTACAAAATGGTCAGACATATAGGTGGAGTGTATACGTTAGAGACGATTATTATCAACATGGAAGCCCGTCTTTTAGTGCAACTTTCAAAACGGACTTTAGAGCAGGAAAAGACCCTACACAAGCTTACGATGAAGCAGGTCCTTTTGCTGTTAACTTAGCAACAGGTAATGCATATACAACAAATAGCTCGCATTCAATGAATGCATTGGGTGGGAATATTGGAATCGGCTTAGAATACAATACCCCAACAATAACCAGAGAGGGTTTATCTGCTAAATATTGGAATAACACTACTTTTAGCGGAGATCCAATCTATTCAACTATAAATGCAAATATTGATAATTATTGGCTAACTGGGTCTCCTTACCCAGGAATAGTAAGTGTAGATAATTTCTCGGCTCAATGGTCAGGTTACTTTGTTGCTCCAACAACAGGTAACTATAAATTTGGAGTAATGGGAGATGACAATATAAAAGTTTATGGAAATAACACAGTAATTTTAGATGCACCATGTTGCGGAACAAAGTGGATGGGCAATACTGTAGCACTTACAGAGGGTCAACTATGGCCAATTAAAATGGAGATGGTAGAGTTTGGAGGTGGAGCAACAGCGATTCTTTATGTTCAAATGCCAGATGGTACACAAAAAGTAGTCCCTTCAGAATATTTTAGAACAGCACCTGTTCCATTAAGTAATAATACGGGTTTAACAGGTAAGTATTATTACGACAATGGCACCCATGATTTTAATGTAAATACAACTAGATTCTTACTAAGAAATGAACCTCAAATTAACTATAATTGGGATGGGTATTCACCAGTTGTAGGTGGCCCTGTTGATAACTTTTTAGTTAGATATGAAGGTTATGTGATAGCTCCCACTACTGGCAATTATACATTTGGAGTTGGTTCAGATGATGGTTCCAGACTTACTTTAAATGGAAATATTATCGCTCAAAATTGGACAGACCATGGGTACACTGAGGCTTGGTCTGGCAGTGTTCAATTAACGGCAGGTCAACCAAACAAAATTGTAGTAGATATGTACGAAAAAACTGGTGGTGCATCAGTAGCCTTAAAATGGACTGGACCTAGTTTAAATGGTGTTATTGAAAGTAAATATTTAATTCCAGAAGTAAAAGCTTTGCCAAGTGGATGGAACTTAACATTAGATTCTAATGGCTCTATCCCTTTTGAATCATTAAAAGTAAAAGCAAATCAAGATGTTGTAATGATATCTACAGATGGAACAGAATCTTTATACACTTACAACAATGGAGGTTACAAATCACCTGTAAATGAGGATGGTTGGTTAGTTAAAAATAATGATGGTACGTATACCTTTACAGATACAGCTGGCACAACTTATATTTATGATGTACTAGATAACTCGGGGCAGTTTAAATTAAAAGAAACCAGTACTGCATATGATGATAAAAATCCAGCAGGATTAAAGTACGAGTATGCAAATGTAGGTGGGTTTACAAGGTTAAGAAGAATTATAGATGGTGTAGATTCCTCAAGGTTTGGAAAACTTTACTATCAAGGCGAAGCAGAGTGTAGCGCAACTAGCGGTGACTATGCTATTCCAACAGGTCACTTATGTGCATTCTATACAACAGATGGTAAATGGACAAAGTTTAATTACTATAAAGGCAATTTGTACAAAATTGACTACCCGGGTGATGCATCTTTTGAGTATGGTTACTACACAGATGGAAGAATAGCTTCTTTAAGAGACACAGGAATGATTGATAGCATAATGGCTGGTTTAAGAAATGCAAACGAACAAGGTGCTAGCTACAACTTTGAATACGATGCTTTAGGTAGAGCTACAAAAGTTTACTTTCCAAGTAATACGGGGAATTCCAATTTACAGCATACCTTAGAATATTACCCAAGAGCTTCTAAACAACATTTAGTTGGAATACCTGAACCTGTAGGTTATTCAAAATATTTAGAATTTGATTCTAAGTATAGAACTACAAAGATTTGCGACAACATAGCTTTGTGTACAACAACTGAATGGGATAGTGCAAAAGATATTATTTTAAGTACAACTGGTCCTACAGGTTTAAAAAGCACTACAATTTATGATTCAGACGATAGACCTTTAGAAAGTTATGGCCCAGCACCTGCAAGTTGGTTTGGTACAGATAGAAAACCATTATCTACTTATGTCAATCAAGTTCCAAAAACAGAAACTAGATATGATGAGGGGTTACAAGGTCCAGCAGTTGCTTATTATCAAGTTAAAAGTAATACTCCAACAACAGCAACGTTATTCGGAAGTCCAAAATTACACAAGTTTGGAATCAATAACGACAAAGCAGTAATGAATTTTGATTATAGAAACCAAGCATTCCCCATTACGAAAGAGGCGGGAATGGATGGAGTAGGGTTCTCTTTAACAGGGAAATTAAGCATTGCTCAAAATGGAACCTATAACTTTAAACTTCAACATACAGACGGTGCAAGATTATTTGTTAACGATCAACTGATTATTGATAATTGGGCAAATAGATCTGCAACAAGTGTTGAAAAAACTGGTTCAATTGCCTTAGAAGCAGGCAAGGTTTATAGAGTAAGATTAGATTTTGCAAGTTTTGGTACTACACCTGTTATTAATGCAACAATTTCTGGCCCTGGTATTACAGAAACTAATAAATGGCTCAACTTAGCACCTGGTTACAACTTGGCTACAACAAACGTTATTTATGATCAACAACTCGGCAATATTGAAACTAAAACAAACTATCAAGACCCAGCATACGGTCTTGTAGCAAATAAAGTCTTAGATCCAAATGGTTTAAATTATCAAAGTAGTGCAAGTTATGAGCCTCAAGGTAGTGGTTACTTTAGGCAACTTTCAAAAACTTCAGCAGGTGGATCTGTTACTAAATATTCATATTATGGAGCAACAGAAAGTGTAGATAATCCATGTACACCTGCATCAGACCCCGTTTCTCAAGCTGGTTTTGCAAAGGGTAAAACCGAGGTAGACCCAGATGGAGATGGTTTACAAGTAGGTAGAAGCACACAAGTTGTTTATGATGCTTCTGGTAGGGTTGTTGCGAGTAAAATTAATGACGAGGCATGGAACTGTACAAATTATGATTCAAGAGGAAGAGTAGAAAGCAAGGTTATTGCAAGTAACAATGAAAAGACTGGTAAGACTGTTACTAATAACTTTGCATATGGTGGAAATCCACTAAAAAGATTAGTAACGGATGGTTCTACTGTAAGTATTTCTGAATACGATTACTTAGGTAATTTAGTTAAATACACAGATGCATTAGGAAGTGTTTCAAATTATACTTACAATAATCAAAATAGGTTAACTCAAAAGGTTTCTGAAGTCGGTACAGAGTCTTGGACTTACAATGATTATTCTCAAGTTACATCTAAACTTTACAATGGAGTTGTTTATGCAAATGTAAGTTACGATTCTTTAGGTAGAGTTTCTACAATTACTTATCCAGAGGCTGGACAATTGGCTTACTTAGGGACTACAAGAGATTCTTTAGAAAGGCCTATTAAATATACTTGGAGGCAAAGTGATGGAACAATTATTTCAGAAGAATTGACTAAATCTCAATCAGGTTTGACTTTAGCTCAAAAGTTTACACAAGATTCTCAAGTTTATAATCAGAGCTATACTTTTGATAAAGCAGATAGGTTAGTTGCAGCAGATTATGGAGATAGGCAATTTGCATATAACTATAATCAGGCAACTAATTGTTCTTTTCAAAATTCAAACAAGAATTTTAATAGGACATCAGATTCTTTGACTATTGAGGGTGTGACTGTTACTAACGAGTATTGTTACGATGCTGCAGATAAATTAATACAAGCGTCTAATAATAAGTTTGCTGGGATTCAATATGATTCTCACGGTAATACAATAGAGATGGGTAATTTGAGTTTTGAATATGATGTTTCAGATCAAAATGTAGCGGTTTCTCAAGAGGGTAGTAGGATTCAATATACTCGAGATGTTTTAGGTAGAGTTATTAACAGTAATTTTAATTCGGGTGAGAGTGTTAAGGTTTATGGGTTTAGTAGTAGTTCTAGTTCTGCAGATGTTTTAAAGAATGGTGCAGGTACAATTATTGAAAGGTATGTTTCTTTACCAGGTTTAAGGTTGACCGTTAAAGCAGATGTTTCTGAATACAGTATTATGAGTTCAACTGGTAATGTGCTTGCTAAGAATACAGGTAGTATTTTTAGGTACGATCCTTTTGGGGTTCAAATTGCTGCAACTACAGATTATGGTTTTGGTGGTAGTGCTTTAAGGGATACAGAGGTTAGGTTTGATATTGATTTTATTCAAATGGGTGCAAGAGTTTATGTTCCAGAATTAGGTAGATTCTTGCAAGTTGACCCTGTAGAAGGTGGAACACAGAATGATTATGTGTATCCAGTAGATCCGCTGAATGGGAATGATTTTAGTGGAATGTTCTGGGAAGAGATAGGTAATTTCTTCAAAGAAAATAAGTGGGAAATAATAGGTGCAGCTGTGTCTACGGCATTAACGGTAGGGGCAGGTGCGTTAGCAGGGGCAGCTTGTTTAGCGACAGTAGTGTGCGCAATTGGAGTAGGTATTGCAGTTGGTGCAGCGACGGGTGCTATTATCTATACTGCACAAGTTGCAGTTCAAGAAAAACAATTTTCAGTCGAAGGTTTAGCTCAAGCTGTAGTTGTAGGTGGTGTAACAGGGGGGGTAACCGCTGCAATAGGCTATGGAATTAGCTCCATTGCTTCAAAAGTTGTTGCAAAGGGCATTCCTAAATATGCGTCTTCTCCATCAAACCTGACAGAAAAACTAGTTATGGAAGAGGCTGTAGGAAAAGGAAATATTATATTTAGTTCAGGAGGGAAAAAACTTGCTGACCCACGTCTCTTTAGCTCACTTTGGAATAAAGTTGAATATGTTCGAGTTGCAGGAGGTAATAAATATACAGTACACTATTTGCAAAGCACAATATTACCAATAAGTAAGCAGATTAAAATCACTAGCATGAGTAGCTTAATTATTAGATAAAATATATGATCTTGGAAAGCTTAACAGACAAAGACTTTATAACCAAAGGCAAAAAGTACTTGGTTATTGGAATTTCAGAAGATGCTAAAGGAAAAAAGCAATATGAAATTCTAGATGATAACATTATGGATTTCAGATTAGACGATGTTGTAATTACATATGATTATTTTGTAACTAAAGAATACGACTCAAATCTTTTTAAAGTTATAGATGATCGAAAGCCAGCGGAATGGATCAGTAAGAATTATCGGACTGGTTTATTTAAGAAAGTGAGATACACAGGATTTGACTTTATTTTAAACAATAAGGCTTTTTATCACAGATTATCAGATGCTTTAGAGCCAGAAAGATCTTTCTTTTATTACAAACTTAGGGATTTGTATAAGGAATATTCTTTAGGTGAACTTCTCTCTGGATTTACACCCATTCCAGAAGATCACTTAATAAATATTAAATTTCCTAAAGATGTACTTGAAGAGTGGGTAGATAGTATAGATGGAAAAGTTTTTAAAGGTAGTAAATAATAATATGAGCAAATATCGAATTAAAGCCTCTGCAGATGCTTTGTATGATGAAAAAGAGAACATCGTCTTTGATTTTATAGGTGCTGGCATTTAGCTAAAACACCAAATACAACACTGCAATAACAAACACAGAGTAGAGTAATATTTTTAACTCTTTGCTTTTTAAGAATTTAGTTAAGCCTGTTTCTGGTTCTTGTACTATACTCACTTTGTTAAAAACAACATCCGATTTTAAAGTCTCGGTGCCAATTTCTAAAATACTATTAAGCTTATTGTTTAACTTCTCGTATTCATCTTCACTTAAGTCACCTTTATCGTAAGCATTATTAAGATTTGCAATCTGCTTTAACTCTAAAGCGTTATCTTCGTCTATTTCAATAGCATAATCACAAACGGGACAATAAACAAACTTCTTTTTTGAATACGGAATAATAGGAATAAAAAAGAAGGTAAACCACTCAGAATGATCTAGCATTCTAAACTTTGTAATATTAGAACAGTTAGAACAAATAGCTTTATTTACAGAGCCTAAATCTTTGTTTTTTCTATGACCCCATCCCCAAATAAAAAACATAAAACTTGATTAATATTTATACAAGGATATTAGCACTTGCAGATAAGAAAAACATTGTGCCGCAATACAAATTAGCAACAAAGAACACAATAAAGTATAATTAAATATTTAAGTTATCCTATAAATGAAATTAAAAGAAACAACTTTAATTAAAACGTTAGTGACTATATTAATAATCTTGTCACTTATATTTTTAATAGTAACAACAGACTTTATTATTGACTATAAAAACATAATAAGTTTAGAAAATTGGAGGGTAATTAATTTTGGTCAAGCCACGCTTAATCTAGCAATAGTATCAGTATCTGGAAGTATCTTATATCTAATATTCAAAAGAAGAAAAAAACTTGGCAATAGTATATATACAAGATGGTTATTAGGTGTAATTGTGTTTTTTGGAATAGGTATTTTTATGGTATTCGTGAGCACTAAAGATTTATTAGAGGGGGAATCTTACTATACTGGAAGTTGCGAAATATTTACAGAAACAGCTCCAAGAAGTATAACTACATTATACAAAGTAAAGTTTAGTGTGGATGGCAAAGAAACTATTATTAGAACAAGCGAAGATAGATTTAACTCATTAAAAGGTGAAAAGCTTAACAGCATATTAAGAAACCATTACAAGTGTAGTCCCGATGTTGAACTAACATATTTAAGAAATCAGGAACTTTTATTAGAAGCTAAATAGCTATTCCATATCCTGTGTTACAGTAGCACTATCTTGTATTGTAGTTATTAATTTTGCAACCTGTCTATTAAAACCATCCTGCAACATCATTTTGCTTTTAACTTTATCAATAGCATGAATCACTGTAGTGTGATCTTCTCGATTTAAAAAGTTGGCAACCTCTTCAAGCTTATAGTTGAATTCCTCTCTTAAAATGTACATGGCAACTTGCCTTGCTAGTGCCAAATCTTTAGTTCTTCTTGGTCCCTTAAGCTCTTTAACACTAACATTAAAAGTTTTTCCCACCTCTTTTAAAACCTGCGGAACTTTTACCTGTTCTCGTTTTGAAGAAATATCTTTACCAATCATGTGAGCAACCTCTTCTAAAGTTAAATCTCCATTGGGCTTCATTTGATTAAACAAAGAAACTTTTTGTAAAGCACCTTCAAGTTCTCTTACATTGTCGGTAATTGACCTGGCAATAAATTCTATAACATGAGGTTTTAAATTAACTCCACCAAGTTCTGCCTTCTTTTCTAAAATTGCCAATCTAATTTCGTAATCAGGGCTTTGAATATCTACAACCATACCTCCTTGCATTCTTGTTTTTAACCTTGCTTCTATATTTTGAATCTCTTCAGGTCTTCTATCTGCAATAAGGATAATCTGCTTACCATTATTAAATAATTCATTGAAAGTATTAAAAAATTCCTCTTGAGTATGAACCCATTTTGAAATTAACTGCATATCATCAACGATCAATAAATCTATTGATCTGTACTTTGATCTGTTTCTATCACTTTGGCCACTTTTAATACCTTTAACCATATCATTCATAAAACCCTCAGATGATGTATACAAAATCCTTTTTGAGGGATCTCTCTCTATTATTGAGCGCGCAATTGCTTGTGCTAAATGAGTTTTACCAAGCCCAGTTTTTCCATGAATAAATAATGGATTGTAAGCAGTTCCAGGATTGTTAATAACCCCAATTGCGGCTGCATGTGCCATCATATTGTAATTACCAACTACATAATTTGAAATGGTGTATTTTGGATTAAGGCCAGCTTTTCTAACCAAATCTAATACATTTCCCATAACACCATTTTCCATAGATAAAAGGGGTTGTTTTTCTGTATTCATTATTTCGGAAATCGGTTCTGGTTCAGAATCAACTCTTTGCAAAACTTCAAAAACAGGATTTAAGGTTTCTCCAAAAACATAGCTAAGTGTGTCTTTTATCATTCTTTCGTATTTATTTTTTAACCACTCTGCGGTGTATGGATTTGGAACACCTATTCTTGCAGTATTTCCATCAATAGATATGAGTTTTGTTTCTTGGAAAAAAGTTCTAAATGTAGTTGGCGCATCTATTTTTATTTCAATTTGTGCTAAGGCAGTTTTCCAAAGCTGTTTTTCGTCTTTAATTTTCATAAACTATATAGTTGTATAACTAGATTGAACTTATTGAGTAAACTTTTTATGCAAAGTGCGTTGTGAAAGTTAGTATCATCAAGGTTTTTTTTATTATACATGAAAAGTTATCCATGTGGATAACTTATAGTATAGAATTTTTAGTAATTAAAAAATTCTAAGATGTTAAAATTATTTTGTGAAAAATATAATCAATCTTCCAAAAAACATAGCAAAGTTACTAATTAGGATCTATCAAAAGACTTTATCTTTTGATCACTCATTTTGGGCTCCATATTTAGCCGGAGGGTATAGGGTGTGCATATTTACCCCAAGTTGCTCAGAGTATACATATCAGTCAATTGATAGGTTTGGCCTACTTAAAGGGGGGTGGATGGGTTTTAAACGGATTTTAAGATGCAATCCACTAAGCAAAGGAGGCTTTGACCCTGTACCGGAAAATCTTAAACACAAACATTAGTCCAAAAACACCACTTTAATATTATTTTCGTAAGAAAACTTGCTTAAGTCAGTTTTTGTATTTAGGTAGTTGATTTGAGGGGTTAAAACCTTTAGTTCAGATAAATCTTGGCCTAATACTAGTGCATCTGATTCACTTAGTTCATTTTGAATGGCCCCAAATTTATGTGATTCAAAACCTGAAGGTGAGTAGTGAAAAAAAATAGCAGAAGAGTTATTTAAAATATATTTATGACCCCCTGGAAGAACTTCCCAGTCATAATTGCCAAATGCAATATATTTCTCATCCCATTGAATTAAAAATGTATCAAACTTTTTTTCTTTTAAGTATTCTGCAATGTATTGAACTATAAAGTTTAATCGAAAAAATGAGGTATCAAATTTAAAGTCAGTATTTTTAATTATATATTCTGAGTTATTGTCAAAGCTAACATAATCAATTTTAAAAAAAGAAATTGAAAAAGGTTCAAAAGTATCTGGGTGATTAGAAAATATTTTATAAACAAACTTGAAATACTGAATAAATTCTGGCTTTACATAAATTGGGATTCTGATTTGCCCATTATTAAATTTCCATGCAGAAGATTCCTTAATATTATGATTTAATTCTTTTGAAAAAAAATCAATTAAGAATTGTATTTCTGAAATAGTTTTTTTAGATAACTGAGATTGGGTAGTTAATTCAATCTCATTGCTCCCAATGTTTAAAATTTCTTTAAAAATCATTTTCCAACTGTCTTTAAAATGATGCTAGAATAGTTCTGAATCATATTATCTTGATATTGAAAAATGCAAAAGAGGAATTTTAATTTATTAAAACCATTAACACCACCGGCAACCGCGTGGGATAGGGTTTATGACTGGTTAATTGGGAAGGCTAGAATAGTAGTCTTAATTACAGAACTTATTGTTGCTTCTACATTTGTATTTAAAGTTATTGTAGATACAACTGCAAAAAACAAGGATAGAGAAATAGCACGGTTAACTCAAGAGCTAAATTTCTATGCACAAGATTTAGAGCCAAAATTTAGACAGCTTCAGGCAAAGTCAGATAGTTACGTATTAGTTTGGAACGAAGCAAAAGAGTATAGTAATTCAATTCAAGAGATATTTTCTTATATTCAAAATGAATCCTCAGAAATAGTTGTAACAATAAAAGGGGACCAAGTTAGCGTTTTGGGGTACGAAGATTTAGCAGATATAAAAGTATTAGAAACAGCACTAAAGTCATCTAAGAGTTTTACTCAAGTAACAGTAAGTGACCTATCTTTAAGTGAAAAAGAGGTTTTACAAAACAAAGGTAGCTATATTCTAGTTGCAAAAATTGTAGATACTAAAAGAGATCAAATATGAACAAAATAAACTGGCAGGAGAGACTTAATCAAATTCTTGCTACAGGAAAAAACAAAAGTTATTTTACCGCAGGGGTAACTGTCTTGTTTGTTGTGGTTATGTCTATAGTAGGGGTTGTTCCTGCAATTAGCTCTTTAGGTGCTCAATCAGAAGATAATTCAAAAAGAGATAAAGTTATATCAAGTTTAGAAAAGAAGCTACAAGATTTAAAATCATTAACCTTAGAACAAGATGATAAAAAAGAACTAGTAGACTATTTTAATAATGTTATGCCAAATGGAGAAGAGCAAGAAAAAACAATTAATATCTTAAATGCTATGGCAGCCAAAAGAAATGTATTTATAAACAGCTTTAACTTTGACCCTGATAATAGAGAGTTGATAGATAAAGTCGCAATAGTTGCAGGAGGTGAGAGTGTAGTGCCAATGTATTTAACTATCCAAGGTATTGGATCTAAAGATAGCGTTTTACAGTTTATTTCAGACACAGAAAAATCTGCGCTTCTTTTAAACATAGATAATGCATCTGTAAACAGAACTGTTGTGCCACAGAGTGATGGTTCCTCAAATGTTGAATATATTCTTAATTTAAAGATGATAATCTATTATTTTAACGACTTAACAGAATGAACAAGCTTTTTATGTATTTGGTAGGTACAGGTGTTTTAATACTTGTTTTAATAGTGGGGTGGGAGGTATTGCAAATTTCATCGGGACTCAGGTCTACTGTTAATCAAACTGTAATTCCAATGCCAAGAAGTACAATATTCCCAGAAAATGTGAAGACTTTTTTAGAAAATAAAAAGATTGAAAATAGTGGCATTGACCCAACTTATGTTGATGCAACAGGTATAGAACCTACAAACCTTCAATGATTTATTCAGATTATTATTTATTCTGTTATACTTCCACCTCTTAAGCTTTGTAAAAATGCATCTGCATCTGTAATTAATACTTCTCTTGGTTTACTCCCATTAGCTGGTCCAACTACACCTGCTTCTTCTAGCTCTTCTAGTAGTCTTGCAGCTCTATTAAAGCCAATATTTAATCTTCTTTGTAAGTAAGATGATGAGCCTTTTCCACTTTGAACTACTATTCTAACGGATTGTTCAAACATATTATCTTCAGAAACTCCAGCTATAATTCCATCTGCTTGTTCGCCAGGCAATACATGTTTTTCTACAATTTCTGTCATATATTCAACTTCTGGAGCTTGAGATTTGATAAAGTCTACAATTCTAATAACTTCATCTTGTTCAATATTTGTACCTTGAAGTCTTTTGGATTTAGGACTATCTGGGGCTTTGTATAACAAGTCTCCTCGGCCCATTAGGCTTTCTGCACCAATTCTATCTAAAATGACTCTAGAGTCTGTACTACTAGTAACACTCATGGCAACACGCCCTGGAATGTTCGCTTTAATAATTCCAGTAATAACATTTACAGAAGGTCTTTGGGTAGCTAATATCAAGTGGATTCCCACAGCTCTAGCTTTTTGAGCAAGTCTAACAATTGCATTTTCTGCTTCAACGCGGTTAGCTGTCATCATCATATCTGCCATTTCGTCAATAACAATGACAATGTAGGGCATTGCTGCAAAACCCTTTTTTTGATTGTAGCCTTCTATATTTCTAACCTGTTCATGAGCTAAGTTTGTGTATCTTCTATCCATTTCTCCAACTGCCCATTTTAAAGCATTTACAACCTGGTCCATGTCCGTAATAACAGGGGTTAGTAAGTGCGGAATTCCGTTATAGTCAGACAGTTCTACCTGTTTTGGATCTACCAAAATAAATTTAACTTCGTCTGGTGTTCTTCTTAACAATAGAGATGTAATAAACGAGTTTGTTAATACAGATTTACCAGAACCGGTTGCTCCGGCTATTAATAAATGGGGCATTTTTTTGATATCTGCAATTACAGCACTTCCATCTATATCTTTACCAATTGGAACAGGCAATTCTGCTTTTGTAGCCATCATTTCGCTAGATTCCATTAGCTCTTTAATTCTAACCATGTCTCTTTTTGTCCTTGGAATTTCTATACCCAAGTACGATGTTTCTGGAATAGAGTCAATTCTAATCGCTTTAGAATCTACACCTAATGCTAAAGCTAAATTTGCACTTAGGTTTGTAATTCTATTTACATTGATTCCCATACCAATATTTAAAGCATATTGAATAATAGATGGGCCAATATAGGATTCTTCAACTTTGGCTAAAATATCAAAGCTTTCCAATGTTTGTTCTATAATTTTTGCATTTTGCTCAATTGCAGGTTCTTTAGAAATACCTTTTTTGTAAGGGATTAATAGGCTGAGGTTAGGTAATACCCAGTTAGGGTATTTTAGTGTATCTTGCCTTAATCCATCATCTCCAAGCTTGCCTTCTTTAATTTGGTTTGCTACTTCAGATTCTGCTGTTCTAATTTTTTTAAATGAAGTCATCTCTTCAGGTTTTTCGTGAGATTTTTCCTCTATTTGCTTTGAAGGAGCGGTTTGTTTTCTAAATTTGTTAAAATCCCCAAAGGTAGATGCTTTTTCGGGAATTGATGAATTGTCTTCTTCAGATTCTTTAGATTTAAACAAGCCACTAATCCAAGAAATTATTTTAACTAATGTATCAAATAATTCGCTTAAAGATAAAGAGAGTGCTACAGGTAACGCGATTAAAGTTAAAGCGATTAGTATAAATTTTGTTGCTGGTTGAGTTGGAATAACGTCTCCTAATACAGTATTTACTATTAAATAACCAACTTCGCCACCTAAAGTATCATTACCGGCAATTCGGGCGAGTTCTCTTGGAGAGTTTGAGAATGCTGTCATTACTGCAGGTATTAAAAATACTAATGCAAATTGTCCCAAAAGACTTCTTGTTTTTGTAAAGCTCCATTTTGCACCAAGAAAGTGTAACCCTGTTGTTATTAAAAATATTGCCGTTAGTGCAGTTGAGTTACCAAACAGGTTTTTTACTTGAGAAAATAAATTTGTTTGTGCTTCGCTATTTGTAAAAAGAGTTACTAGAAAGAATAATCCAAACAAAAAGCTTAAAAGACCAACTATTGTATGGGTTTCTTTACTATCGTAAGTGATATGTTGTTTTTTCCGAGCCATTCAATATATGCGTTTAATTAGAATACAGTTTATTCTATCACTTTGAAAAGGGTTTATACAAAAGATGTTAGAAATTTCTATCAAACTTTATAACTAACTCTTTAGCAAATTCAAAACAAAGGTTAACAGAATCCCAGTCGATGTTTTCTTCTACATCACTCATTTGATGATAATGCTCTGGAAAACCTTTCTTTGATAAAGATGCGATTTGGGTAATAACTTTGTAACCTTCTTCCACAACAACAATCATATCTGATGGCGCTGGTATGTAAGTTTCTTCAAATCTTGCAAATCTAGAGTCTTCTTTAATTAAATCCGATGCAAGCTTATAAGCCTCTTTGTCATATTTCATTGGCCATCCTGTCCAAAGCTCAGATTCTGCGTAGCAAATAACTGGCTTATCTGCCCCTATAGACTCCAGGTTAAGAAAATAAGTAGTTTCTTTTTCTATTGAATTTTTCTTTAAAAAATCATTAATGCCCTTAACCGAGTTTTCTTCACAACCTGTATTTAAAAAAATAACATTTATATTTTCTGGTCTGTTATTTACAAAATACTTAGCTAAAGATACAACCATAGCTGCAGCAACACCATTGTCAAAAGCACCGGGAACAAACGGTGCACGCCAAACAATTAAGGGGAAGGATATGCAATAAGCACATACAAAAAGAATAAAAATATCTAATCCAATATTCCTATAACCAGTCAGCAAAGTAACAAATAATAAAACAATTCCAAGATTAGGTAAGATAACTGGAGTTTTTAAAAAGAATGGAAGCTTGTCACTATCTAGTCTAGAAGTCTTATTCTCTTGTTTCTTTGTTTTAAATAGTGCATTATAAGCTTTACCAATCGATTTCATATAAACAGTCTCCATTGCTGTATCGTAATGACCAACAATAACAAGTGTCTTTTTTGCGCTTGGTTTAGTTAGTTTTGCAACTACATTTTGAGAGTAAGAGTTAGAGAATCCCTTGAGTAATAGTATAAAATTTGCAGGTATTTTAAAGTAAAGAATACAACCTATAAATCCAACAGCAATAGCGTAGGATTGGTATCCAGACATTAACAAGAGATATGATATTGTCAACACGACGGCAGGAACTAAGAATTCAATTACACCACCTTTGAATATTGTTTTGAAAGTTTGAAGTTCGGTAGGTAATCCAATATTTTCGTACTCTTGTTTTAAATATTCAGCAGCTTTTTTCTCTTCAATAGTAGCAGATCCTCTATGAGGTAGACGCATTAAATTATCTAAGTATACTTTTGTATCCATAATGAATAAAAATAAAAAGTTAAGTTAGTATCATTTATAAATATGTTCTCTTGTTAAAGGAATGTTATTTGTTCTTCCTTTACTAAAAGTCAATTGATAAAGCCTTAAATCACCTTGCTCAAAATTTGATTGAGACATTGCTAAATATAGCCTCCACATTCTTGCAAATGGCATACCTCTTTCTTTTGCTGTTTGGTCAAAAATCTTTTCATAGTTTTCTAACCACCTAGAAAGAGTCAAAGCGTAATGCATTCTAAGGTTTTCTAAATCTAAAGGTACAAATTTTTGTAAAGTAGAGTAGTTTAGAATCTCAGTAGGAGTTGGTAATTCTCCTCCAGGAAATATATATTTTTCAATCCAGGCATATGCATTATATGGCCAAGGTCTGTCTGTACAAATGCTATGAAGTAGTCCAATTGCTCCTGGGTTTAAAATTTCATCTATCTTTTTAAAGAATGCTTTATAGTTTTTTCTACCAACATGTTCAAACATTCCAATAGAAACAAACTTATCAAACTTCCCATCGATATCTCTATAGTCTTTAAGTTCAAATTTAACCAACTTTTCAACACCCTCTTTTTTTGCTCTTTCGTTAGCATATTCAACCTGTTCTTTTGATAATGTTACACCATAACCTTTTACACTATAATGTTTGGCTGCGTAAATAAGCATGCTTCCCCAACCTGAACCAATATCCACTAAAGTTTCTCCCTTTTTAAGCATTAGTTTTCGGCAAATATGTTCTAACTTTTGTTCTTGAGCTTTATCTATAGAATCTTTCTCCGTTTTGAAATATGCACAAGAATAAGTCATAGATTTATCTAACCATTTTGCATAAAATTCATTTCCTAAATCGTAATGATAAGCTACATTTTTTAAAGATTCGTGTTTGTTGTTTGTTTGTAAAAGTCTTAAAACTTTTTGACTAGCACTAGACACTGTTGTCCTTCTGGCATCTTTCATTAAGCTTTCACTCCCTGCAAGTTTAAGTGCTTTCATAAAATCACCTTCAATATCCCAGTTTCCCAACATGTATTGTTCTCCTATGCCAAATTCGCCTTTTCGTATTGCCGCAGAATATACCTCTTTGCTTTTCATTCTAAATACAAAGTCATCTTTTTTTCCTTTTCCAGCTTGCTTGACCGTTCCATCTGGCAAAATAACCTTAAAAGTAGCAACTTTTCCACCTTTTTCTAAGGCATTTTGTATAAGCTTGTCTACTACATTCATAAAAATAAGTAAGAGTTATTTTGCCATTATTCAATATTTTTGTTTAAGATGTCAATTTAATGTGGAAGTGCATAATTTATTAATATATACTTTTTAATATTCAAACAAACCATCATTAATATGAAAAAAGTAGTTGTTATTGGAGGCGGATTATCAGGCATGACAGCCTGCTATCAGTTATCAAAGTTAGGGAATTATCAAATAGAATTGGTGGAAGCATCTGATAGATTAGGTGGTAGGGTAATGTCTGTAAATGTGGAAGGGGTAGAAATTGACGTAGGTGGATTTATTGTTGCCAAGTGGTATAAATACTTTAAGCAACTAGTAAAAGAGTTGGATTTAGAAGGTGAATATAGGGATTTTAAACCTGTTTACGGATTTTGGTTAGTAGGAAATAAATATAAGAAGTTTCAAACAAATATTATTGGGAAAG
Source organism: uncultured Candidatus Saccharibacteria bacterium (assembly GCA_965230975.1). Lineage (GTDB taxonomy): Bacteria > Patescibacteriota > Dojkabacteria > J137 > J137 > JBGSZB01. Next base: position 129,302 of record OZ246402.1, on the reverse strand, counting down.
GTACCTCTTTTAAAAGAATAATAATTTTGATTCTATTAACAATTCCTTTTGCACATTCATATAAAAAAAGATTTTATACACCAGATGGGAAAGGAGAAACTTTATATAAGATTTTTAGAAGAGTTTTCTCGAAAAGGAATTTAATTTATAGATATGTGGATTCTTTCTTTACAGGATTTACTTATCAAACTGGCAATAAGCTTTCTTATATAAGTGCAATTGCTTTTTTAGAGATGATGCTTTTAAAAGGAGGGATGGAGTCAGCAGGAAATTTATTGCCAACAAGTAAAGTTGTTTCAAAATTAGCAAAGGCTTTAAGTAATAATGGAGTAAATATACATTTAAATACTCAAGTGGATAGCTTTAAAAAAGGTTCTGTAACCCTTGCTAACGGCCAAGAAATTACCACAGATATAATTGTGGTAGCAACCCCTCACATTAAAAATATGCCTATTAAAACTTCAATTAGTAAGGTTGAAACAACCAAGTATTACACAATTATTTTTGAAGTAGAGGAAGAGCTACCTTTAAATGGAGGTTCTTGGGCTGGAATATTTGCAGAACCGTTATATAAAAATTACGAGATATCAAGCTTAGTTAATTTGAGCTGGATGACATTTGGAAAATTATCAGACAAATATTTATTAGCATATCTTAAGTCTGAAAGTGACGAAGAGCTAGAAGAGGTAAAGTTAAGAATGATTTTGATGAAAGAACTTAAAAGATATTTCTCAGACGCTAAAATAAAAAAAATTCATTCAATTACCTTCTTTCAAAAAAATATGCCTATTGTACCTGTAAAAGATATTAAGAGATTAAGAAGCCTTCAAGGTAAAGATGATATTTACTTTACAGGAGATTACTTGTCATTTCCTACAATGGAAACAGCTGTGTACAACGGTATGAAGGTAGCAGGGATAATTAATTCGAAGTCTTAAGTATATTCTCTACTGGTTCTGCAATTTCCCACAGAATATTAAAAATAGATCTTTGAGTCTTAACTATTTCTGGGTTTTCAATTTCCACTCCAATAACTTCTCCGTGATTCCAAACACAATATGCAAATACATTGTTGTAAATACTAGTATCCCCCGCAATATAAAATTTACTCTCTGGAATAAATCGCATATCTTCAAAGGTCTGTTGGTGATTGACTAGATTTTCGGGAATCTTATTATATTCAAGCCCTTTCTCGTTCATAATAGCCCTATCTCCTAACTTTCTTCTTTTAAATTCGTTTACATAAGAATCCATAAATGACTCTCCTATAATAGAAGCTCTACCATAAACAGACCAACCTACAATTTCATCCTTAGCTTTTAAACAATTCCACATCATTTGCCTTAAACCTTCTTTGCCTTGGTAATATCTTACTTGTGTTCCAGGTAGATTTTTAAGTGGAGTAGAGATCATACTTTCTAAAGATTTTAGTGCAGTTTCTGCTGAGATAACTTCTTCACGTTTAGATTCAATTAACTGTTTTAAATCTGTAGGTTTAACAGCTTTTATTCTTGTAGAATTCTCTTTGATTATCCATTCTGCAAACTGTTTTTTACCTAGTTTCTCGCAAATCCTATAAACAGTGGTTCTTGGAATGTTTAGTAATGATGCAATTTCAAGGACTGTTAAAGATTCATGGTTTAATAGCTCTATGTAAATACGAGCTTCTGAATCTTCTAGCCCTAAAATAATTAAATTTTGCTTTATATCTTTAACGTCCACCATGTCGGACACCATTTTAACATTTTCTAATATGGAATGTAAAATATGCGGTTATGCATGGAGTTAAATCAGGGTAATTCTTGTTATTATAAATATATCTATTATTAAAAAAGCATGTACAAATTCATTACAAACCAACAATTTCTTGATAATTACAATATGAAAGAGCTTGTGAGTGCGGTAGAAGAATCTTATAAAAAATTAGGGCATGGAAATATTACAGTACCTCCCAGATCTTTTGTAGATACTAAAGAGGGGGGTGATTATCTTTATGGTGCTGCAACTAACCTAGACTCTGAAAGATTTATAGTCTTGGGATCTCCTTATATGCCATGGAATAATTCAACCTCGAATAAAGTGGTTACAGGCTACTATATGTTAATTAATTTCAGGACTGGCGAATTAGAAGCAGTTTTAGATGGTACAGATATTGTAGTTTATAGAACAGGTGCAAAATCAGCTGTTGCTGTTAAACATTTAGCAAAGAAAGATTCTACTAGACTTGGCTTATTAGGTTTAGGTACTCAAATGAAAACACAAGCTGAGGCAATAGTCGCTGTTAAAGATATAAAAGAGATTTATGCTTTTACTTCAAACCCACAAAATCATCAAGATACAATTGAATATATTAAATCTAAAACAGGTATAGAAGTAAAAGTGACAACCAAAGAAGAAGTAATACAAAGTGCAGACATTATTGTAGCTTCAACTTATTCAAAAGAATCATTGCTTTCGTATTCGGATTTGCATCCCGGTCAATTAGTCATTTCTACTGCTCATTCAGAAGAGATAAGTAGAGACTTGGTTTTTAATGCTAAAACAATTGTTGACTTTCACCTAGATTTAGAAAAAGAAAAAGGACCAGTTTATTGGGCTTTACAAGATGGTTATGACAAATCTAAACTTACTGAACTCTCTCATGTTGTATTAAATCCATCTTTAGGTAGGGAAAATGAAGGTGAAATAATATACTTCCAATCTCTAGGTGTAATGAATGAGAATTTAGCAGCTGTAGAATATATTTTTGATAAATTAAGTTAAGTCACGGGGTGACTTTTTCAATTCTTCAGTCTAAAATATGACTTATGAAACAATTACCAGAAGATACTAAATTTGCGCACCTTGGAAAGCCAGGTACTGCATTTTCAAAAGGCTTTCAAAGAAGGTTAGAGATATTAAAAACACTTGTAGATTTTAAAGATAGAAAGATTTTAGATTTAGGGTGTGGAGAGGGTGTGTGGTTAAGAGAATTCGCAAAATTAACAGGCGAACAAAATGTATATGGAAGTGATATAGACCCAGAGTCAATACAAAAAGCATTAGATCAAAATCCAGAATTTAAAAAGGAAAATTTAAAGGTCAGCACCGCAGAGGATCTTCAATTTGAAAGTAATATGTTTGACATCGTTTTTCAAAATGAGGTTTTAGAACACGTTGTTGACGATGTAAAAACAATAAGAGAATGCTTTCGTGTTCTAAAACCAGGAGGGAAAATAATATTGTTTACCCCTAACAGTGGTTGGCCATTTGAAACTCATGGAATGTTTATAGGAAAAAAATACTATTGGGGTAATATACCTTTGTTACCTTGGATGCCAAAATCAATATATAAAAAGTTTGCACCACATGTAAGAAATTACTCAAATAAAGAGCTAAGAATGGTAATAGATTCTGCTACCAGGTCTTTTCAAGAGAGTGTTGAAGGTTATGAGTATTCAATAATTTATCATAAACACGTATTTCCAGGATTTGATGGAATGGTAAGAAGATTTGGAATTGTGGGTAGGGTAGTTAGAGGCGCAATTTTGGTATTAGAAAAAACTCCACTTCATTTTTTTGGCATAAGCCACTTAATGATTATAGAAAAGCTTAAATGAAAATAGCTTTTGTTTCTCAATATAATCCAACTGAATCTTTAGGAGGTGGAATTTTGCGTGCCACACTATCTAAAGTAGAAGGCTTGGCTGAATTAGGTCATAATGTAACTCTTTTTTGCCTCGGAGATGAAAATAAAATTTATCAAACCCAGGGTGGATACACTACTGTAGAGGTAAAAAGTTGGACTTTAATAAGAGACAAACAAACAAATAAAGCTTTGCTAGATAGATTTATGAACCAAGGTTTTCAAACAAGAAGTTTTTTAACTAAATCTTTAAAGCAAATTAATCCGGATGTTTTTATAACCACAACAGAAGGTTCTATTGGAAAAATTGCTTTAAATTATTCTAAAAAGAATAGCAAGAAAATCTTTTTTTACCCACATGTAATACTTTCAAAAATAGAGGAGTTTGTACCTAAAGAAAATATTGTAGGAAGACTACTATCTAAATATCAATTAGTGCCAAGTGTGATAAGGTTTATTAATAAATCCAGTGGTGTAATTGCAATTAATAAAGCAAGTGAGACGGATTTAAAAAAGATGGGTGTAAAAGTTCCTATAAAAATAGTACCAAATTCAATTGACTACGAACTTTTTTCTGAGAAGCCTAAATTTTTGCTAAATAATCCAGTTTTAACGTATATTGGGTTAATTTCTGAAAGAAAGAATCAAAAATATTTATTAAAAGTTTTAGAAAATCTACCCAAAGCTACCAAATTGGTTTTAATCGGCAGTGATTTTGATGCAAGCTATGCAAAAGAGGTAAGAGAATATATAAATGCTCAAAAACTAGATGTAGAGATAATAAGCAAGGCTTCACAAAGTGTAATATCTGAAGTTTTATCCAAATCAAATGTATTTGTAAGTGCATCTTTGTTAGAAGTTCAAAGTTTATCTGTTTTAGAAGCTATTGCATCAGGCACGCCAGTCGTAATGTTAGAAAACGAAACAGTGCAAGATTTTGAGAATATTACTGGAGTTAATATTCTAAATCAGAATGCAGATACTAAAGATTTTTCAAAAGAGGTGAGTAGTTATTTAGAAATGAATTTAGATGAATATCTTCAAATATCATTGTCTTTAAAAGTTTTTGCGAAGAGATTCTCAAAACTTGAAACTGCGAATACCCTGGTTCAAGCCTTAGGTGATTAAGCTTGAGCTTTGTGTTTTCCCCAACCTCCATAAAGTTTAAGTGCAAACTCTTGAATTCCTTTTCTGTGAAGTACACCAAAAAACATGAATACCCCTAAAATCGACCAAAAGAAGAGTGTCCACGCCACGCCAATTTTTTCTAAGCGTCGTGTGGAAGAATAGAATCTTGGACTTACTGTACCAACCTTGTACTTTTTTCTTGCAGCTCTCCAAGCTAAATCTGTGTCTTCGGCAACATGAAAAGATTTGTAACCACCTAAAGCTTCAAAAGACTCTCGTTTTGCAATAAAGAATTGGCCAGTTCCATCTGGAAACCTTGTATATTGCATTAATCTTTTGTAAAAATTGGCGTTGTAAAAAAAGATTGCATACTTAAGCTTGTCACTTTCGGTTTTAAAGTAGGGGACTGCAAAATCTAACTTCTTTTCATTAAATTCACTTAAAGAGTTTTTAATAAATTCTTCGTCAAATTTAACATCAGAGTCTATAAAAATAAGAATATCTCCATTTGCAACATTTGCTCCATTATTTCTACCAATGCTTGGAATACCACCTACTACAACTTTTGCACCAAAGCTTTGGGCAATTTCTACAGTCTTATCTTTAGACCCGGCATCTGCAACTATAACCTCAAATTCTTTAAAAGATTGTTTTTCTAAGCAAGATAGCAAGTCGGGAAGATACTTTTCTTCGTTAAGAGTTGGAATTATTACTGAAACCATATTTTAATTTAAACAATTCACATTATAGCTGAAATTAAAAAAAGACTTAATGTTAAAATTAAATATAAGTTCTTAAAATTTATTTATGTATAAAAAAGGCTCTTCTTTTAACGTGCTTTACTGTAAAGATGTAAATGTGACACACTATTTCTACAAAGAGATTGGGGCAGAAGTTCTTGAGTTATCTGATGATAAGGTTGTAGTGCAGTTAGGCGATTTTGAGTTTCATTTTTGCAATGAGAATACAGAGCCATTTGTTGAATATCAATATTTAACTAATTTTGAAAAAAGAGGTCAGGGAACACTTTTCTACGTTGAGGTAAATGATATTAGCCAGGCCTTTTCTATCGTCAGTGAAATCTCCTATTTAAGAGACAATATTTCAACTCATAAAATAATTACTGGAACAAAAAAGAATCATTGGGGAGGAAAAGAATTTTTAGTTGAAGATCCAGATGGCTATAAACTAGTCTTTTGGGCTTTAACTAATTAATAAAAAGCGGGCTTTCGCCCGCTTTTAAAATCTCGTTGTCGATGTTTTTATGCATATGCAAGAAGTTGCCTTGCTTTTAATTTTACATTTTTAGAGGTTTCATATTTTAAACCCAGCCTTGTGCTTAATTCCTCTAATTTTTGATCAACCCTATCTAACCTTGGATCGAAGGGGTCTAACTCATATAGGTCGTAATACTCCAACGTTCTTAAGTAGTAAAGGATCATATCTTCGATTGAGTTAGGAAGACCTGGAAAGCTTTCCACCATTGTAATAAGTTTCTCTTTAAACTCTGGATTTGAGGTTAGGTATTCTTGTACTGCCTTGCTCTTAATAATAATTTGTTCAAAAATTGTAGTGTTAAATTGACTTGTCGCAACCGCATTTGTTACCGTATTCATTTTATGAAAGGTAATAAATAAAATAACTGAAAAATGTTATTTGCATTTGACAGTTGTGTTATTATCTCTGAAAAACAGAGTTCTGCACCATAGGTTTCTTGCATCAAACTTGTTTGCCTGAGGTATTCTCTGGCTGTACTAATTTTAATTTGTAAGTGTTGAATTTGACAAATTATTTTGGTTTCTATTTTGGAAAATAGAGCTGGGTCATTATATCATGGCTTTTTTGATTGTCTAGCCTTGTTTAATAAAATTGGAATAATTCAGCTACTGAAATGATTTAACCTCAGCTTTCAAGTTCGATTGCTTGATTGCATATCCCTGCCATTACCCAAAACGCAGAGTTTAAATCATTAAAAGATGCCATTTCAGTTTGGCTATGTCTTTCTCCTTCTTCAATAATGCTCGAAAACATGAGTTGACTTTTTGCCCTGCTTTTATTTACAATTTCTTTTTCAAAACTACAAGTTAAAGCTGTTCCAAAGCCAGCTTCGAACATTGTTAATGCATACCCATCTGCACTTTCTCGAGTAGTTGCAATTTTAGAGGGGAATTCTGCATATCTTTTTGGAATATTTAAATCTTTAAAAACTCTATTTATCAAATTTATATAGGTATGATTAGTCATTAATTGCACAGTTTGGCTTGATGTTTGAGTATTATCTGTACGGCAATTAATGTCAAAATATTTTTTAAAATCATTTTTAACAAGTCTAGCAATTTCCTCTAGTTCTTCCCTTGGTTCTGGGGATATATTAACTTCTAGTACTGAGCCATAATACATGATGTTAATTTTAAATTTGGTATTTATATATTTCTTGTTTAGTACGCTTAAGGCCCTGATTTTAATAATTTTCAAAAAAGAATCTTTTACTTGTCTATATTCGGTACTATTAATATCAGGTAGCCAGCTTATGAATTCATTTCGAACAAAGGTTAAGCTTGGTTCTGTAGAAACCTGGTCAACAAAGCCGGTAGAGTGTCCATTAGGTTCTAAATCAATAGAAATCCCAGTATTTTTGATTCTTCTTATATATTCTTTTTGCCTTGGGCTAAAAATCTCTTCGTCACTTGAAATAATGCAACAAAAGTTAGAGTTTTGCATGTAATAGAAATAGTGAATAAGCATAATCATTAAAGCAACCTGGGCTTTCATGTCATTTGTTCCTCTACCAAACATGTATTCTGTACAAGTAAATTTGTTTGTCGCTAGTTTTACACTATTTTGGCCAGCTAAATGGGTTGTATTTACAACATCTATATGTGCATGAAATAAAACAGTGTGAATATTTTTTGGTGTTGCATTTAAGAATATAGATGCAGCAAAGCTTTTATCGGGAGAAATTATAATGAAAGGTTTGTTATCTGTATCTTGAATACATTGAAAAAATACAAAACCTTCTTCGATTGGTTTGGTTAGTAGTGATGCAATAACTTCTACTGCTTTATTAAAATCTTTCCCTTCTTGGGTTGTAGTATCTAGTGAAACAAGTAGGGCAGTAATGTCTGCAATAATTTCGTTAAAAATTTTCTTTTCAATAAGCCACTTCAAACTTTCCAATCGGGATCGAATGTTTTCTAAGCTTTTAATTTCTATTGGGTTTTTATCGATATCTATAGAATCAACAATATCTTCGGTTTTCAAGTCAAAATTTGGCTTATATAAGCTACTAGAGTTTTAGTTAGCTCGGATTATAAACTCATCTATAGTTTTTGTCACCCTTTCGTAGTGCTGTGGGTCCAAGCTATTTCCGTTTTCGTCAATTATTTTATTTATGTTTGGGAATATAAGATCATTTTTTGACATAACTAAGCTTAGGCATTTCATTACAGGTGATAAATTTTCAATAGCTCTTGCTCCACCAAAGGGGCCATCTGAAACGCCACCAAGTAAAACAGGTTTTCCCTTATATTCGTTAAAGGCACAATCAAGTAAACTCTTTAACTTTCCTGGATACCCGTGGTTATATTCAGGAGTAATGATAATAAATGCAGTTGAGTCATTAACAAGATTTATATAGTCAGGATTTTGATTTTTATCATCGTACTCAAGCTTATAATCTGCAGGAGAGGCCAGTGTTAAATCAACATTTGGGTATTTTGATTTTATATAATCACAGACTAATTTAACAGCTCGATTAGTCATATTGCCAGGTCGTGTAGCGCCAGATATTAGTAATAATTTCATAAGAAGTTTTTAAAATTTAATAAATACTAAGTTGATTACAACTTATTCTACATTAAATTGCCACAATTATTAAAATAACTAATAAATTTGTAATTATCACTTTTCACTATCAACTGCTAATTGATATAATGCCAATGTTAAAATTAAAAATATGGCAAATAAGAGAGATTACTATGAAGTTTTGGGCTTATCAAAGTCTGCTTCAAAAGAAGAGATAAAAAAATCATACAGAAAACTTGCAAAAGAATTTCACCCAGATAGAAATAAATCTGCAGATGCAGACACTAAATTTAAAGAGGTTCAAGAAGCTTACGATGTGTTATCTGATGAGCAAAAAAGATCTGCTTATGATCAATACGGCTTTGCAGGAACTCAGGCTTTTAACGGTGGAAGCTCACCTTTTGGTGGCATGGAAGGTTTCTCTGGTGGTATGGGTGGTTTAGACGATCTTTTAGGTAATTTGTTTGGGAGCAGTTTTGGAGGTTTTGATTTTGGTGGAGGTTCACAAAGAGCTTCAAGGTCTGATAGCAGGGGCTCTGACTTACAATTTTCTATGCAAATTGATTTTATGGAAGCAGTGTTTGGTGTTGAAAAAGAACTGACATATGAAAGAAATGGAAAATGTAGTGTTTGTAACGCAACTGGTGCCAAGGGAGGGAAAAAGAAAACTTGCGCAACATGTAACGGTCGCGGGCAAGTTGCACAAGTTCAAAACACCTTTTTTGGAAGAATGCAGGTTGTGACAACTTGCCCGAATTGTGATGGGTCAGGTGAAGTGCCAGAAGAAAAATGTCCGAATTGTAAAGGAGATGGTTTGGTAAAAACAAAAGAGAAATTTAGCTTAAAAGTTCCTGCGGGGATACCAGATGGAGTTACCTTAAGATTTAAAGAGAGGGGTAACTTTGGTAAAAAGGGTGGAGCTGCCGGAGACTTATTTGTAACTCTTGAAGTTAAATCTCACCCAAGGCTTGAAAGAAAAGGTAATGATATTTATCTAGATCAAGAAATAGATGTTGTTACAGCAGTTCTTGGGGGTGAAATCCAAATCCCTACAGTTCACGGAGATGTAATGATGAAAGTACCTGAAGGAACTCAATCGGGCAGAGTTTTAAGATTAAAAGAAAAAGGTGGCCCTAAGTTTCAGGGAAATTCTCAAGGTGATCAGTATGTGAAACTAGTAGTGAATATTCCAACTCACTTAAGTAAAGAACAGCGAGAACTGTGGAACAATTTAAAAAACAGTAAATAAACCCACTTACTAAAACGGTAAATTATTTTATTTCAGTTTTTTTAATCAAAACTGTTATCTACGTGTTTTTTATTGCTTGCTAAATTAGTATAACTTAGCTAAGTTTGACATTTTTGCCTCTTCTAACTAGAATGTTAAGAAATTAACTTTCCAAAAATTTTTAACTCTTAGCTTAACAAGAATGGTAGATTTATTCGAAGTTAGCGGTCTCCCTTTAAAGTTTGATGAAGAGCATTGTCAAATACACACATCACCAGAAGTTAGATTCGAATCAGAAAAATTAGTGACTTTAAAAGAGATAATTCCAATACTTTTAAATAAATCTTTAAGATATCCAGAAAAAGTTTATAGACAGTATCATAATTTAACAAATGGTAAACCTAGCAATCCAAATGTTTCTTATGATGTAGTCGTTTTGCCAATTGGGTTATTAGGCATAGAGTTTATAAAAACTCATATATTCTATAGCGATGCGAAAGATGGTTATTATGATTCTATGATTGAGGTTTTAAGCGGTAATTTAACAGTACTAATTCAAAAAAACAGAGAAAAGTTAGATCCACTTCAATTTGAAACTTATGTAGATGAAGTTGGCATTTTCACTTTAAGAAAAGGTGAACGACTTAGCATTCCAACTGGTTATTTTTATACTTTTTTTAATACAGGAGTTACTCCGGTTGTATTTGCAAAGGTTGCTGCAATTAATCATGACAAAACAAATTATGAAATGTTTAGAAGAGAAAAGGGTCTTGCATATTATTTAATCTCAAAAAATGCAAAGGTAGAAATTGTTGCTAATCCAAAATATAAAATTGATTGTAAGGTTAAATTTTATAATACTAAAAAGACAAAGTCAGAAGAAAAGACAAATACCATGCAAGGGTATCTGCTTCAAAAACCAGAACCTATATACGAATTTATATATCAGGATGAATTCATTAATAGTAGTATTTACGCTTCTGCATTAAGTTAATAAAAATAAGTTAATTTCTTACGGACCCCAACTTTGTTTGGGTCCTGTTTTTATCTAATTCGCCAAACTTTGGATGTAATTTGTTACGATAATTCAAATAATCCTTGGGGGGCGTCGGGCGTCATTTAAGTTTTTGATAAATTCTATTTTGGACATTATTCTGTATTAATTTATGAAAGTAGTCATAAATCAAAACTTAGCTTATAATTGTTTAACTTATGAAATTTGAATTTAAAATCCAATTTAGCTGGTTAAATATATTAATAGTATTAAACATACTAATGTTTTTAGTTGCCAATTTGCTATTGTCAATGTCTCCTAGCAGTAGAGCGAGTTATGATTTAGTTTCTTTAATAGGTGGTTTTGATTATCAAATGGTAAGTGTTGGTCAAGTTTGGCTATTAATTACTTCTGGTTTTTTACACTTTGACCTTTTTCATATATTAATAAATATGTATTCTCTGTATAGATTAGGTTCTATTGTTACAAATTTTTATAATGAAAAAGTTCTTGCATTAACCTATATTTTAGGCTCTTTGGGAGGTTCGCTATTAACATTTGTTATATTTTTTTCGGAAAGAGTAATATTTCAAACTAATACAAATATACTTTCGGTAGGTGCTTCTAGTGGCATTTTTGCACTTATGGGTTTGTTATTAGGTGGTACTTTAAGACGTTCTAGGTTTGGAGTTTCGTTTCCATTTTCTTTTGAAGATATAATTCCATTGGTATTATTTTCATTATTCTTTGGGTTAATGCCCGGAACAAATATAAATAACTGGGCTCATTTAGGAGGTTTAATTACAGGGTTGTTGTTAGGGTTGTTATTACCACATGCTCTTGGTTATAGAAATAATTTCTCAAAGTCATTAGAAAATATTATATATAAAATTTCATTTTTATTAGCTGGCCTTTCATTCTTGGCACTAATTATTAATTTTATATTTGTAATATTTCTTTAATCATTTTTAATAAAAAAGTATGGTTATTCTTTTTATAGGTCCTTCAGGGAGCGGTAAAGACACTCAAGCAAATATTTTAATGAAAAATCAGGGCTATAACATTGTATCTACAGGAGATTTGTTAAGGCAGATTTCAGAAGGAGATACGCCAATGCAGGTCTCTTTAAAAAACGAAATGAATAAAGGTTTTGCTCCAGATATGTTAATTTATGGTTTGTTAGAGGTTTATTTAAAAGAATCTACTTTTGATAATTTTGTTTTAACCGGAGGTGTTAGAAGATCTACCCAAGTAGAGTTGTTAGATAAAACTTTAGAAAACTATGGAGATAATTTAGACAAAGTATTTTATTTTAAATTATCTGATGAAGAGGCAATCAAAAGGCTCAAAAACAGACTGAGAGACCCTGTAACGGGCGAGATTTATAATTCAGAAACCAATCCACCTCCTGCAGAAATTGAACATAGATTAGTTAAAAGAACCGATGATTCTGAAATAGAGTTTGCGCTTAATAGGCTTAAAGACTTTTATAAAGATTCTGAAGATATAGTTAATAAATATAAACAGAGAGGTATTTTAATAGAGATTGACGCATCAAAGTCCATAGAAGAAGTGTCTTTAGAAATTAAATCAAATTTAGTTTAAAACTATTTTTATTTAAAATTAAGAAATATTGTTTGACGTCTTTTAAAGTGTCAAATATAATCCCCTACAGTTAATAAAAAACTACATGTTTGGATACTTTGCACACCCCTTAGGAGATTCAAATAATTTAGAAGGTCTCGGATTAGTAAAAATTGAAATTTATAAAGTAGATTTTCCATTTGGTAATCTATCTATAAATTTATGGACAGATGAATCAACTATTAGAGGGTCTAGTCAGGATCATTTTTCAAGAGAGTCTGATATTAATGGAGTATCAATTTTAATACTTGAGGCACTGTCTGACTATATAAATGATGTTAGGAAGATTAATAGAACTACCATATCGAATGGTTCGTTTCAAATACAGATAAAAGTGGATGGAGGTAAAATAACAGCTTTTATTGTAAATGGAGAGGTAAAATTTATAAAGCAGTATTTAGAAGATTCAAATTACACTAATGAGATAGATCCAGACTTTGACTATATAAACAACCTTATTGGAACAGTATTAGATTATTCAACAGCAAAATCGCCGGATGTTTTTTTTGAATCAGATAAAGTTAAGCCCCAACAACCAGTAAAAGATTATTTAGATGATAACCTTGTAAGATGGGTTTTAGAAAATAAGAATATTAATCTTGTAAATAGCAGTATAGATAGGGAAGAGGTTATTTTTTTGTTAAAAGAATATATTTTAAATAATTTAAGAATTACTTCTAAAAATTTAATGCTCCAATATGTAGATTTTGAAAGTTTAGAAATATTTATAGAAGAGTTACTTAAAATCTTTATATTAAAAATTATTGATTATTCAACAGGAAATCGTTACAAAGATTTAGCATATGATTATTATCGTATGCTTTCTAAAAGTAGAGGAGATGAAATACTAGATACTGTCCACGAAGATCCAATAGCAGAGATACGATATTTATTGGAAAATAGTCATGAACTTTACAATAAATTTTTAAGCCTAATAGATGTAACAATAAATTTTATTCTTGAGAAATATAGCTTAGACAATGACAGCTCCCCCTTTGGAGGAGCTGGTGTAGCAATTTAAGCAGAAAGTTTACCCATTCCAAAATTCATTTTCTTTTTTGTATCTTTTATATCTACTTCTAAAACTTGTCCGAATTCTGTTCTCATTGCATAATGCTCGTGAGATAAGTGGATGCTATATTTACCTTCTGGAACAAAGAAAGAATATCTTCCTTTTGAATTTGTAATTTCTAGAGCAACTAATTGATTATTTGCTCTAAGTTCTACTACAACTCCAGAAATTCCTTTGTTGGCTTCTTTATCATAAACCAAACCTTCTAAAGATGGTGTTTTTAACTTTTCTTTAAGCTTGAATGCAACTATTACAAAGTAGAATACAAATACTAATAGATTAACGATGTTTGGAGATGTAATCAAGAATACAAGAGCAAGTACACACATAGGATAAACTGTCCATTGTAACCACACTAAAAGTCTAGTTAACGACAAGCTAACTTTATTCCAGTTTATTAGACTCTTCTTATCTGACATGTTAGTTTTATCCATTGGTATTACAATTGCCTGTTGTAACTTATTGCTAGTAATGTTTAGCTCTTCACCTTTGTAAAAATCAAATTCGGTCAACTGTGCAGGCCTCTTCTTTGCGGTTGGGAATGCATGTTCCTCTCTCTTTACATCTAAAATATATTCGCCTTTAGATAAAAATGGTTCGTAATAAATACCATTTAGATCTGAAATTATTGAGGTTAACGTTTTCCCTTTGCTTAGGATATTTAATACTGCAAAAGCAACCGGTTTACTTGTGTTTGTTTGATAAACAAACCCACGCCTCTTTTTGAATGGAATAATACCAATAATCCTAAGTATATTTGACAAGGTGTCTAATGTAAGTTTGCTTTGAACACTAGTTAGTACGTTCAATAATAAGCTTACTAATAAACCTGAGTTTATTATTCCTAAAACAAATACACCTGCTGTTGGTACCTGTGATAAGACTCCTACAACTTGGTTTGCTTCGCTATTATCATTTAACACGTTTATTTTTATTTTTTGAGATATAGATTTATCTCCTTGGAATGCGGTTATTGTGACAACCGTATCTTCTGTAGGGTAAAATTCATAAGAACCTTTAGAACTTACATTTTTCCCAATTAAATCGATAAATACAGTATCTGCACCAGTTGTTTGCCATGTTATAGTAGCTTTTTCACCTTGTTTAACACTTATATCTTGAGAAGTTTTAAGGGTTAAATCTTGTAAAGTTTCATCTTGTACAACAATGGTTAGACTAGAGGAGAGCTCTCCATTTGGACCAGTCCCCGAAAGGGTAAATTCTGTTGTTTCATCTAAAGATAGTGTATAAGAACCGGTAGAGTCTACAACTCCTTTGTTAGGGGTTAATGTTAATGTATCAAGGTTTGCACTTGTCCAGGTTAATGTAACAGAATCACCTTTCTTTATTGTGTACTTATCTGCCTCAAAGTTAATTACTGACAATGTAGCATTTGCAGATATAGGAATAAAGCTTTGTTGGGTCACTGTAAGCTGATTAGATTGAGCAGTCAAAGCACCTTGAGTTGCTCTAATTCTATAGACTCCTGTATTTTGCACTTGTGCATTAGTAATTGTTGCAGTTCCATTAGTAATATTAATAGAAGATGGAGTTAATCCGGATGCCACATTACCATTGTTAAGTAACTCTAGTGTAACGATATTCGAATAGGTTGGTACCACAAATCCCAAAGTATCTAGAGCAGAGACGGTTATATTAAAATTAGTGTTCTTTAATACAGATGTTGGGTGAGCAATAATGCTTAGTGATGTTGCCTCTTGAGCCTGCTGTGGTGTAGTATACCCTGCAAAACTAACTGTATAATCCTGAAGAGTAGGGCTTTGTCCAGTTAATTCGGTCATAACTATTTTAAACTTAACCCTGTAGTCGTTTGGATTTAAGTTTTTAATTTGTCCTAACGTAACTTCCTGCCAAGTTACTCCATCATCATTAGAAATATAGTAACTTATACCATTTTCTGCAGCTTTAACTTTTGGAATAAAAGCATTTATCAATTTTTCAAAGAAGTTAGGCTCTTGAACAGTGCCAGCAACTATATTACTTCCTGTTTCTGCACTTGCAACAAAATTATCAAGTATTAATTTTTGCGAAGGTCTTTGTGGAACTCCTATGGCTTCTCCCGAATCTACCCAACCCCTGTTTAAATGTACTTTATAAAAACCTAAAGTATCTATATTTACATATAGGTTATCATAATCAATTATTAAAGCCGTTACATCTCCTGGCCTAATTCCTCCTCTAACCGGTAACGGAATGAAGGTATCATCTAATAAGTCTGTATAGGTATCATTGAAATTAATGTAGACCATATCACCGCCTGCCATTGTTACTAGAATTTGATCACCTACATCATTTTGACCTTCCATGAAATCAACTCCAAACACTCCCCCAAAACCAAGTTGCCTATTTGTTGCTATTCTAGTTATTGTATCGTCCCCACCAATATAAGGGGTATTATTATCGTTAGTAACAACAAATAATTCTCCGTTTGAGTTATTAGCAGTTCCAAAAATAAGTCTTCCTTGTGAATCTAAACTAAACCCAAAAATTGATGTGTATCCAGAATAACTGAGCACTTGGTCATCTGCAAAGTTACTGGGTGTGTTGTTATCATTAAATTTAACAAGTTTGCCATTTGTGTAGTAACTTAAGTAAACATCGTTAGTATTTGTTGTTTTATCTCTAAACATTCTTAAAGCATCTGTTTCACTGAAATTTGCATCTATAGGCCACTGAGTTGTAACATCATCTCCTGTGTTTGTTAACGTGTTATTAAAGTTATAGTAAATAAAGTTTGTGTAACCCATTGGTACAGGTGTACCAGTTGTAAGGTAAGCACCTAATCTACCTCTATCTACATCTGGGTCTAGTTCGTTAACTCCACCGGTAATAGTTATTCTTACAGTCTGATTATCTGTAATGTTGTATACAGACATTCCATATGCATCTGGTGCCCACAAAAGTTTCTTTGTTCCAAATTTGTTTACAGTAATTTTGTGTAATTCTTGAAAGAAATCAAATCCAAAAATAGTATTCATGTCCAATGCCTCAGTTGTATTAGAATTTATGAAATATTTATAAATTCTATTGTTTTTTGTATACCAAATTAAATTTGAGTCGTCTGGGTCTTTTACTGCACCATAATAACTTCTAACATCTGCATATCTGTTAGGATAATCTGCATTATCTATAACACTTCTTGTAATTGTTATATCTTCTTTTAATCTTAGCCTTCCATTACCCCAAATTAAAGTTGAGTTGGGTATGTCTTGAAAAGTGTGGTCTGTAAATGAATCTGTATGAGAAAAGTTGCCGGCAGATAATGCCTCGTTTACCGCTACAATTTCAAAGGTATCAGAATCAGTAGATACTTGATCTGCCATGTCTGTACATCTAATATTGACTATATGGCTTCCAATTGACTGTTCTGGTAGCTCAAAAGAGAATATTTCTGAATAACTATCTTCATAAGGTGCTTCTAATGAATCAACATTGCTCCAAGCACCTCCGTCTACATTATATTCAATTAATTTAATGTAGGAGTTTGTATCAAACTGTGTGTCGTCAACACAACTACCAGTTATTTTAGGAGTAGTATCAGAGATCGGGTCTGGAGTTACTTGGTCTAGATTTATTACAGGTTCGCTATCGTCTACATACTCAATAACAAATGGGTCTAAATCTAAACTTATATTACCTGCTTCATCTTCCGTTTTAAAAGTAACAATTATTGGCCCATCTAAATCTGTATTGGCATCTAATGTAAAAGTAAAAGTGAAATCTTCAGAGTTTTCATCGAAAACCCCATCTACGGGATTAATATTTTGAGGACTAATTAGGGTTCCTTCAACAGCATGATAAACATCATAGTAAGCAGCTGTTATTTGATCTCTATTTTCTGTACAGTGAATATTTGCGTATGTTACAGTATTACCTATGTAAGGGTTTTCTTGATAAACCCACCCAGGAGTACAGTTTGGAGCATCTCTATCAACATCTACGTTAAAGCTATACATTTGCTCGTTATTCTCAATGTCAACCACATAGAATTTTATGGTGTGTGTACCCGTAATATTCGCAAATTCAGGTGAAGCTTTTACCTCTAATTCAAAACCCTCTGATTGTTCATCATAATCTCCGTCTAGTGCAAAGACAGTGCTTCTACTACCAGAATCTATTTGCCAGTCTATGTATGATATATTCGAAGTAGCATCTGTTGCTGTTCCACTATATGTAAAAATGGCCGGTTGCAGACCCGTAGGTGACTCTGTAAAAGTAATGCTAGGTAAATCCACATCTGAATCACCTACAAATGTAAAATTATAAGATGTAGAGCCTGTATTTCCAAACTCATCTATAGAGTAAAAAGTTATGGTTTGAGCTTCTCCTAGAGTGAAATCAACTTCGTTTAAGGTAACAGTAGCACCTTCAGAAGTTTCTTCATAAACTCCATCTTGTGCGTTTAAAGGTATTCGGTCCGGACCATAGGTAACAACTACATGATGCCAAGAACCAGATAAGTCTGCAGTTGTTTCAGAATAGTCATCGTCCCACCAAAAGTTATTAATACCAGTATCTAGTAAAAGAAGTCCATTGCTACCATATGAAGTAGCACCAAAGTTTCCCCAACCCAAAATGCCACTAGTAGTCATTGCATCTGGTTTAATCCAAGCACTAATAGAGTAGTAACTATTTCCAGAAGGTAACAATGAAACATCTCCAAATGAAATGTAATCATCTACGCCGTCAAATGTTGCAGCTTCATCTAAAATACCAGGTGATTGCGTTACCCCGTTCTGAATTGACCCATTCATTCCTATTTGATCATCTGTTACTTCACCGGGGGTGCCATTCCATGCTCCATCCATGTTCCAAGAGGCTATAGTCCCACCTACTGGAATTTTCACATTAAGTGTGTCTGCCGGATAGTCGTAAAGGTTATCAACTTCTCTTGAATTTAAAGCCCTGTTATAAATTCTAACTTCATCAATAGAACCTGCAAAATTACTCCCAACGCCACCTGCTTGACCAATTGTAAAGTTATCTGCAAGTATATCTGGAATATTAGATGTGTAGTGAGATGAGCCGACTTGAACGCCATCTACATATATTTTTCGCACAATTTGAGTGGGACCTGGATTTAGAGCATACTCAATATTGTTTATGCTAGATTCAGAATCAGTTGTTGAGAAAGTATATGTAACGCTCGAACCACTAATATTACCTGTAGGAGCACTTGTAAAATTAAATGTAGGCGGAGTTACATCTCCACCATCTGCAAAGATTTGAGGATGAAATATTTTCAAAAGCCCAAACGTACTAATTAAAACTGCAAATAGGCCAGTTGCTATAAGAAATAGTTTGGTCTGTTTCATAATTAAAATATCTAGAATAATCTATAACAGAATATCAGAATAACAAACTGATTTAAATGGTGTTGCCTAAAATTTATATCAATATTAGAAAACCTTAATTTGCTGAACTAACTTAAAATTATTTACTATATTTGCTATCATTGCTATGTGGAAAATATAAATCAAATAATTGAAAACTCAATAAAAAATAGCATTGCTAATCTTTTTGATATTAGAGATGTTGAATTTGTTATAGAATCACCTAAAGATTTGTCATTTGGAGATTTAGCTACAAATATAGCCATGTCTCTTTCTAGGGTTTTGAAAAGAAACCCATTAGACATAGCAGAGGAGATTAAATCTGATTTGCAGACTGCTAAATTACCCTTTGTTGAATCATTAAGTGTTGCAAAACCTGGATTTATTAATATAAAAATATCTAAAGATTACTATAAACAGGTTTTGCAACATATCTTTGAGGCTAAAGAAACTTATGGTCATAACAAAGAAAAAAAAGGCAAAACAATCTTAATAGAACATACTTCGCCAAATCCTAATAAAGAGTATCACTTAGGTCATTTAAAAAATACAGTAACGGGTTTATCTATATCATATTTGCTAGAAGCAAATGGAGCAAAAGTTTACAGGGATTGTATAGATAACAACAGAGGGATTGCAATAGCAAGGTTAATGTGGGGTTATTTAAAATTCGCAAAAAAAGACGAATCCTTACCTACAGATTTAAATTACTGGTTTGAAAATCAAGAAAAGTGGAAAACTCCTGAGTCCGAAAATATGAACCCAGGTAGATTTGTAGACAAACTATATACAAAAGGCTCTGAGGATTTTAAGAACAATTCAGACGTAGAATCTAAAGTTAGGCAAATGGTTGTAGATTGGGAAGCAGAAGAACCAAAAAACCATGCTCTTTGGAAGTTAACACAGGAATGGGTTTGGCAAGGTTACAAACAATCCTTATCTAGAGTAGGGGGCTGGAAGTTTGACAAAATATGGCATGAAAGTGATATTTATAAACAAGGTAAAAACCATGTTGAAAGAGGTTTAAGAGAAGGTATATTTAGAAAACTTGAAGATGGTGCAATTCTTACAAACTTAAAAGACTTTAAATTGCCAGATACAATAGTCATAAAAAATGATGGTACATCTTTATATATTACTCAAGATTTAGAACTATCATATTTAAAGAGAACCACTTTCAACCCTGATGAACTTTACTGGGTTATTGGACCAGAACAATCTTTAGCAATGAAACAGATGTTTGCAGTTTGTTCACAACTAGGATTTGGTAAGTACGAAGACTTTCACCACATACCCTACGGTTTTGTATTGGTAAAAAATGCAAAAGGTGAATCAGAAAAAATGTCTTCTAGAAGTGGAACTCAATATTATGTAAATGACTTGATTGATATTGCAAAAGAGAAAATAAAAGTATACATCACAACGGAGTTTTCTAAAGAAGAATTAGAAGATATTTCCGAAAAAATAGCAGTAGCAGCAATAAAGTATTCATTGTTAAAGGTAAGTAGAACTCAGGATCAAATATTTGATATAGACAACACCATTTCTTTAGAAGGTGATTCAGGCCCATATATTCTATACACATACTCTAGGTCTAGGTCAGTAATTTCAAAAGGTGATTTTAAAAATATTTACAGCAGTATTAACGGTTTGGATCATGATTTAGAGCAATCTTTGCTAAAGGAATTATATAAATTCCCTCAAGTTGTAAAAGATGCAACATTAAATTATGCACCAAACAATATTGCTTTATATTTATTCAATCTCGCCCAACTCTTTAATAGATTTTATACAGAACTTCCAATCTTAAAAGCGGAGCAAGAAGATAAAAATGCAAGATTGGCATTAACATGGGCAACAGGACAAGTTTTGAAAAACGGACTTTCCTTATTAGGAATCGAGACTGTAGAAAAAATGTAAGAGTTATTTTTTTGCAACTTTTATAAAGCCAATACTAAAATCCCTTTGCAAAGCCAGTGTGGCAGCAAACAGAATTAAAAAGTCATACAGGTTAACAATCCCGCTTTCATGAACAAAGCTTCTAAAGATCCAAACAATACAGCCAATGAACAAATAGGTTAAAGTTCTAGAAGATTTGTTAAATACAAATTTCAAAGCACTTAATACATAAAGACCTAAAAATCCTACAAGAGATAATAATCCTGCTTGAGAATAAATATCTAAAAAGAAGTTGTGAGCCCTATCAACATATAAGCCTTTAAACTCACCAAATATTTTGAAAACTTCTCCTAAAGTATCAAATCCAAAGCCAAAAATAATATTCTGAACAGGACTTTTTTTAGAAATTTCAAAAATCTTTTGCCAAATTAACAGTCTGAAGTTTTCTACATTATCGTAATATTGTTTAGCAAGAAACATAGCTCCTGTAATTAACCCAATAGAAAAAATTACTCCAAACAAATAACCAAAATGATATTTTTTAAACTTTTTTAAAACAGATATCTCGTAAAGAATTAATAAGAAAACCAATAATATGCTTGAAATTATTCCCCATGTAGAAAAAGATATAAACAATCCAACAATTAAAAAAATGGTAGAAATAGGAAGAAGTGCAAATACTATTATATTAAGTGCTATTTTAAATTTTTTAAATCGACTAATAAAATTACCAGCGATTGTTGTTAAAAAAATTGCAGATAAAATTCCAAGCATTATCCTACCAGAATAAAAGTTGGCTTGCCCAAATGTGCCGTTAATATAGTACCCTTCAAAAATAACTTTGGGATCAACTTTAATAAAATATGAAAGTTGCCCAAAAGACACCCCAGCTTGAATAAGCGAAGATAGAAAAAGTGCAACAAATATTAAACCTACATTCTTCCTATTAGCTCTTTTATAAATAATGTATGCAAAAATTGCCATTAAAACATGGGTATATGCACCTTGCAATCTAAAAGAATTACCTACTAAAGATATGTTGCTTTTAAGCGACTCTATATCAAATCCATTGCTAAAAGGAGAGACTAAAGATGAAATTATTATTAATACAATTGTAATAATCAAAACTACAAGCGATTTTTCTAGCCTAAGAGGCTTGCTATTTGTAAAACTAAATACTGTTCGGGATAGAAAAATCGCGAACAGTATAAGTGTAGAAATTTGAAAAAAAACAACTTTGGGGATTTCATATCCCTTAGGTAAATCATTATAGTTAACAACTAACGGAGCTACGAAAATTATTAAACTCGCAAGAATAATTTCGATGTTATTTGCTATCCTTTTTAAGATTGTGGGCAAAGCCTTTTGCAAGGTAATCATATATTAAGTTTATCATTTATCTAAATCTAATGTAATTACCAAGTTTATATTGTTTGAAGTAAAGAGAGTATTGCACAAATTAATATAAAGCCAATTAGATTGTAAAAATATACCAGCAGTATGTTTTTTTTATCTTTATTTTCTAAAAGTGTTGTCACAAAAATCGCCGGTGTTGAGATTGTAGTTGCTGTCATAAAAGCTGTTGCAAAAATATTTTGCAACAAGTTTAAACCACTTAACATTGCAGAGTATTGTAATATTGAATTTAAACCACCGGCAATTATTAAAGAAGTTATAAAAAGCAGTATTAAATTTTTTTGATTAACAGAAAATTCAGTTTTACTTGACTTAAATAGGTTTCTTAAAAATTTGCCAAAACCATTATTGCTGAAAACTAATAAACAGAATAAAAAGTATACGAAAGCCGCAATCCCAATAACAAAAGGGTTTACACTAACATTAAAAATTTCGAACATATTTTTAATTTAATAATTTAAGAATTTCCGCAACAACTATATTGTGTTGATCCGATACCTCAATTTGAGGTTCCAAGTCACCATCTTGCAATCCATAATCTCCAAACTGAGAATGATTACCTCCTTGTATTACGTTAATGCTTCTGTCTTCAGGAAAATTTGAGTAGTTATCTTTGTATGCTTGAGCATTCAAAACAGAATCTTCAGTTCCAACAATGGTTAGGGCTTTTAAATTAGTTTTGGAAAGATCTACATCAGAATAAGATGCTAAAAAGAAAATGCCGTTTATTTTGTTTGGGTTATCTTTTACATATCTGGCAGCCATAGACCCCCCAAGTGAGTGGCCTCCTATAACCCAACTTTCAACTTTGTCGAACTTTGAAATTATTTCACTAGCAGCATTTATTTTAAAAACGGCTAGATTAAGTGGCATAACTGCAATAATGCATGGGTATCCATTTGTTGCTATCTCTTTGCAAATATAAGAATAAGCTTGTGCCTCTACACGTCCTCCAGGGTAAAATATTACGCCATTCTTTTTTGCATCTTTAGGTATAAATTCTAAATTACCGCTATCCAGGTAATCAAAAGTGTCTGTGGAGACCAAATTGGTTATTGCATTTGTAGATGCTTTGTAAGGTGTAGCTATCCAAACAGATGCAAAGATTATTATGACAACTAAAAAGGCTAGTATTATTTGTAAGATTCTAATTCGATTGTATTTTAAAAATCGAATAGCTTTGTTCATTTTAAATAATCTCTTTTTTAAAGAAATCTAATACAGGTTTAACATTTTCAAAAACGTTTAGGGGAAGTTTATTTACATCAAACCACTGAATCTCATCTATTTCTGTAGTTGGTTTTGGTTCTCCTTCTACGATTTTAGCCATGTAGTGAACAAGTACAATACTTAAATCATCACTTGCTTTAAACAAAAAAAATGTTGGGTCTCCTACTGTTTCTACTTTGCAACCAATCTCTTCTTCACACTCTCTTTGAGCAGATTGTTTTAAATTTTCATCATCTTTAATATGCCCTCCTGGGAATTTAAAAGAATCACCACCAATACCTCTTACCAATAAGACTTTGTTGTTGTTAATAATTACACAACCAGATCCAATGCTTAGGAATTTTTCTAAGCCCTCTTTATTTAGTAATTCTACTTTCTTAATTTCCATAAGTAACTTTTAAATACTATTAGGTTGATTATAATCCATTTTAGAAAATTGGGTTAGCAATATTGCTTCTTTTCTACAACTATAATATAACTTTTTGTGTAAATGTCGAGGTATAATTGAACAATAAAGATCAAACGAAACGGATTTTAATAGCGTTAGCGTTCCGAGCATACAAAAATTACAAATTTTTGTATATTTCAAACTCAAACTACTAACTGTGTTTGGGGAGAGTTGCCTGAGTGGCCGAAAGGGCTCGTCTCGAAAACGAGTGTCCAAGCAATTGGATCGTGAGTTCGAATCTCACACTCTCCGTAAATTATTACTGTAAATACTTATGAAAATCGAAATATCAAAATTAACAAACTTAGCAATTTCAAAACTAATTGAAATCGGATTTCAAAAAGAAGAGGCCGAAATTGTGGCATTACATTTAGTAGAAGCAGAACTTCTAGGTAAAAAGGGTCATGGAATATCAAGAATCAAGCATTTTAAAGATAAACTAGGCAGCGAGATGTTTGACCCTAATTCGCCAGAACCTGTAATAGAAAAAGAAACAAGTGTTTCATTAAGAGTAAATGGATATTCGAGGTCAGGCATTTATACAATCGAAAAGTTTTTAGAATACGCAATAGAAAATGCAAAACAGGTCGGAATGTACAGCGTTGCATCTACCTTTGGAGTAAATTCTGGTAGCATAGGAATATATGCTCGAAAAGCAGTAGAAAAAGACTTGATATTTATAGGTTTTCACAATTCATCGGGCGGATTAATACCGCATGGTGCAATAAAAGATATTTGGGGAACCAATCCTTTAACAATTGGAATCCCTTCAAAAGAGGATCCATTTATTTTAGACTTTGCTTCTACAAAAATTACTTATGGAGATATTTTACAAGCATTAAAGCAAAATAAAGATTTGCCAACAGGAACAATTTTAGATGAAAATGGTAACCCATCAAACAAGCCAGAAGATGGGTGGAATGGAGGATTGCTAGCAATGGCAGAACATAAAGGTTCGGGGTTGGGAATGGCAGTTGAATTATTAGCAGGTGCGTTAAGTTTAAGTAGAGTAGGTTATAACACAAAAGGTGGGTGGGGGTCTTTTTTCATTTTGATTAATCCAGAAATCTTTAGACCAATTTATGAATTTAAAGAGGTAGTTGATCAAGCAATTATAGAACTCAAGTCCTTGCCTAAGGCGGATGGTGTAGATGAAATATACTATCCAGGAGAACAATCTTTAAAAATGCGAAATAAAGCAGTGGAGAATGGAACACTAGATCTAGATGAAGATACCCACGCCTTATTAGTAAATAAACTATAAATATTCAAAATCCTTTTAAATATGTTTAAAAAATTAGTTATTTTAGTATTTTTAATCGCATTAATTGCAATTGGAATATCTATTTATTCAACAAAAAATGGTGAGCAGGCAATTGGTCTCAATAATAATGAAAGTGAAAAATCACCAGAATCTCACGAAACTCAATTCAATTTAGAAAGTGTTAAGGCAGAAAAAGAGATAATAATGTCTAGCTTAACAAGCGCATCTCCAAACAATAAATACATAGTTTATACAACAGTAGAAGATTTAGGCTTTACTAATGCAAAACTTTGGATTATAAATTCTGATGGAACTCAAAAAAGACTTTTAGATAAACAGGATCTTGAAGATAAAGATAAAAAATACTCCTTTTTTAGCGGAATTGTTTGGAAAGAAGATAGTTCGGCATTTGCATATTTAAAAATTTGGCCTACCGAGATCTATTCTGTAAACCCACAAACATTAGAAAAAGAACTATTAATAACTAAATTTGATGATAAAGATAATAATTTGCTTAACCCATCAATTTCAAAAGAGGGTAGATCTGTTTTGGTTTGGGATGGAGACGAGATAATTTTTGAAAACAATCAGTCAATTCCTGAAGCTAAATATTCTATAAATGTTAGTTCTAAAAAGATTTCTAAAGTTTCGCAAGGTAGTTTAGTCGATTTTGTTTTTTCGAATACATCTTTTTACAGCCAAAGAGATGACTCTTGGAAGGATTTAATATTAGGTGGTTGCGAAAACCAAACGATCGGTTCTGCTGGTTGCGCAGTATCTAGTATTTCAATGGCTTTAAAAGGTTTTGGCTTTGATTTAAGTCCCGAAGAGCTAAACAGTAGACTTTCAGAAAACAACTTTCAAGGTTATGTTAATGGTTGCGATGTGAAATGGTATTCTATTCCAAATTTTGTACAAGGATTAACATTTAAAGGTTCTTACGATAGTGTAAAAGGTTTAGAAAGAATAGATTATGAACTTTCAAATGGTAACCAGGTAATTATGGGTTTTAAAAAGGTGCCATATACAAATCTTCAACACTGGGTTTTAGTAAAAGAGAAGAGGGGTAATGAATACATTTTAACAGACCCATGGGAAACAAGTTCAAACGAAAAAACACTTAAAGATTTTGGGGGTAAGTTTGATTACCTTGTTGTCTATAGTTCTGCTAATTGAGCTTGCCCAATAAAACTTGGCACTTCAATTCTTGAATTCAAAGCTTCAACTAACATACTTTCGAGTGAAAGATTGTAAGGTGCTGTAGAAGCAATGCTTGGGACAAATGGATCGCTAGTAGTATGACTCCCTTGTGATTGATCAAGGGATAAAACAAACAATGAATGCTCCTCAAATTGTCTATAGGAATCAGACATTTCGCTTATCAATAAACTAGTGTTGGCTAGCAATGATTGATCAACCTTTGCAATGTCTATATGCACAGATACAATTGGTCTCTTGTCGCTTGGGAGTTTTGGTAGTGGTCCATGTGCTAAGGTACTTTTTTTAATTGCATATGATTCCCCTTTATACAAAAAGTAACTCACACCATTTGGTATAGACTTAGTAAGCTCTAAATATCTTACATTTTCTTCGGGTGATAGGCCTCCTGTACTAAAAAGTTCAGGTGCCTTTGTAAATACATTATCTGTTTGATTTAACATAAATTTTTCTTATGAAATAATTTTATAGCCAACTATGGCAGCTGCTACATTAACATTTAACGAAGGCCCTTTTCCTAACATTGGAATACAAACAATATCATCACACAAATCCAAGTTCTTTTTGTAAATTCCATGAGCTTCGCTCCCAAGAATTAATGCTACCTTCTCTGAATATTTGTATTCAGAGTATAGCTTAGAAGTGTCCGATAATTCTAATCCTATAATTGAAAATCCATCTTCTCTTAAATTTGAAATTGCATCTTCAAACTTTTCAATATATTCCCATTCAACACTTCTTTCTAACCCACGTGATGTCATTGATATTTGCTTGTGTGGTGGAATAGGACATTGCCCACTTAAGACTATTTTTGCCCCAACTCCATCTGCAATTCTAAATATAGAACCCACATTTATTGGGTCAATTACATCTTGCAATACAAAGACAAGCTCTTTTCGGTTCACTTGAGATGAAAATTTCTCATTTAAATCTTTAATCTGCTTTTTTGATAAAGGCTTATGCATTATTTAAATTCAGGTTTTAAAATTGGGTTAAAATCTGCTAAATCCATTTCTACTACTGGTGTGCCTATAGCGTATGACCCAACTTGATAAGCATCAAAGGTAATGCTTAGTTGGGTTTTTGTAAAATTAAAATTCTTGAAATTTTCTGCATTTGCAGATGCTCCAGATTCAATAAAATCTTCTCCAAGCAAAGCTTGCAATTGAAAAATACAAGTATTTGAAACTGGTGTTAAGTAATTTGCTCCGGCTATAAATAGATCTTTTAAAGCTAAGTCTTTATTTAATTCAAAATCATAGTTAATAGTTATAACTACTGGGTTTGGATGTGCACCGCCAGTATACATTTGGCCTTGAATAATAATGCTTAAGAAACGATTTGTTTGATATATAACAGAGTAGTCTAGATCAAGTGAATTTTTTGCAGACATCTCACTTGGTTCAGAGAATCTAATTTCTCTAACCAAAGAATTAACTTTGTAAAAAACTAGGTCATTAAAGTCAGCTTCAACTGAAGCATTAGTATAATTAATTAATTCAGGGTATATTACATTTAAAGAGTAGCTTTCAGTATCTTCAATTATAGACTTATCTTGTATTTCATAGTTTGGCAAAGTTTCTTCATCTAACGAATTGTTATTTTCAGATTGATTAGACTCTTGAGCAGACTCGTCTACAGTATTTCTTTGTTGGTTAAGTAGAGTTTCGGTTTCTCTGCTTCTAATAAACAATATAACAGCAGTGGTTGTAGCGGTTGTTGTTATACAACACATTAATAAAATCAAAATTACTATAATAATTCCTTTTCGTTTCATAAATGTTAAAAAATATATATAAGCTATTTTAATTCCTTAATTAGTTTTAAACAACATTAGAAGTTCATTGGTGAAAGAATAAGCCTAAAGGTGTTAAATCCCGAGATTGCACTAGAGAGGACTCGAACCTCCAACCGCTTCTTCCGCAAAGAAGTGCTCTATCCAATTGAGCTACCAGTGCAATCTCGGGACTATATCTGTACCAAATATAAATTTGGAACAATAAAGCCCTAAGGTGTCATGTACACTTAATTATAACATTGGGAATTTAATTTATTTGAATGCTATTAGATTCGTCTAAATATTTTTGAGAGTCAAAGTATTGACCGCTAATTACTTGTGTCAAAGGAGTAAACCCTATCTCTTTTTTATCTCCATAATCAAGATAGTTTATTAATATTTTAAATAATTCTTCATCTTGATTATCATTTAACAATAAAGTTATTCTTTTTGTATAATCTGGCCTTTTATCTTCAAAAGTTTCTAGGTTTAATAGCAAAGTATTACCCTTTTTAGAAAACCAAAAATGATTAATATTTTGCCATTTATAGAAAGTTTCAAATGTTCTTAAACCCAAAGAGGTTACGGTATGTTCTACCATTTGTGGAGGAGTTGCGCCTTGCACAAACCACAATAATACAAATGCCAAAACAGCCAAGATTAAAAGTAATTCACCAAGTAGTGCCAAAAAAGCAATAAGTACAATAAAAAACAAAGAGTAAGTTAAATACCAAGCTCTATCTTTCTTAAACCACTGCCTTTCGGGTGAACTCCATGAGTAAAGTTTTTTAAACGGGTTGTCATCATTTATTGTAGTAAATAATTTCTTTGCCATGTATATATATTAATAAAATTGAGGCAAAGATACAAACTTTGTTTAATCTTGAGGTTTAGTAGTTTCTAAGTCAGAAGAATTAGTGATTGTAGACTTTAGTTTAACCTTGCTTTGATATTTTCTTATTATTTTGTAAATTGAAAAACCCAATATTATTGTTACGACCACTACTATAACAGCCACAATAATAGTTTTGTATTGAGAATCTATTCTATCCCAAAATAGTTTTGCGGAATCAGTTATATTTTGCAACGCTCCACCTAAACTTGTATCTTCAGGATACTGTTTAAGTAGCTCTTCTTGGCTTGTACCACCTAGATCCTTTATTGCAGATTCTTCTACTATTTCTACATTCATTTTTCTATCTGCCAAATTTGGTGAATTGCCATAAAAAGATACTTCTGTTGTACTTGGTATTTCAGGGTTAACAGATGCTACATGAGAATAAAAGTGATTTAAATCTCCGCCAATTAGTAAATCTCCAGATTCACCCCAGGTTGTATCTGCAGGAACCCAAATGTTTTGCTTTGGCAAATAAACTTCTGCCCATTGATGATTAATGCTACCATCGGTTATAGATTGGTAATCTAAAGAAGAGTATCCATATCCAAATGCTCCACGAGCCGGAATTCCCATTGCCCTTAACAATGTAATGAACAGGTCGGAATATTCCATGCAAACCGCAGCACCTCCTTGAAGTGTTTTTAATGCGCCTTGTCTGTCGTTTATTCCAAATCTCTTAATATCGCTGTAGTCAATTTTATCAACAACATATTGATAAGTTTTTTCCATTATTTTGTAAACGTCCGTTTCAGACCCTTTAATTTGAAGTGCTACATTTCTAATTTCGACAGTATCAACTTCCCAGTATTTACCATTCTTTGTATTACGATTAATGACATCTTTAGGTATATCGGTAATACTTCCGGAATCTTTAATATCAAAGCTTTCTGATTCTTCTATTGTTGCATAACCTTTAATGATAATAGATCCGGTATCTAGGGCAGGTATTTTAAAATAAGCGATTAAATTTCCATCTAAATCTTGTTCAATTTTTTGAGGGGAAGGAGATATTTCAGAAAAAAATACTTTTTGACTTATATAACCACTTTGTATGTTTCTGGGAATTACAATCTTGTATGTGTTAAATGCAAAAGGAAAGTCAGTGCTTTTTTTATAAGGTTGTTCTATTTCAAAAGTATAAAATTGTTTGTTGCCGATTTGTATCCATCCTGTATCTCCAACCAAGTCTGCTTGTGTATATTCAAGAGTGTAATTATTTTCATCTTCTACTATTTGAGCTTTTGGCACAGAAAAGTTTATAGGACCAAAACCTTTACTAGAAATGACTTTTGTAGTAACTATCTCTTTGGTTGAGTCCGATTCAAATACATATGTTTTTGCAAATGCGGGAACATAAGCATCTCTTATAGCACCACTTTTTAATAGTAACCCATAAGATTTATAAGATAATTGAATGGTGTAGGGTTCGTTATATCTTACAAGCCGGGCTGTTTTTATAGAGATTAAAGTATTTCCTTTTTCAGAGTCTTGTAGGGTGTATTTTAAAGTATTTCCAAGAGAATCTGTTGCTTGAATAGATTCTATCGTTAGTTTTTTCTTTTCTTCAAGTTTGGGGTCGCCTTCAATAGGATTAAAGATTATAAAACTTTCTTCGCTACCTGCAGGTATGTACCAACTATCTTGGGTTATGGTTAGGGTCTTTTTTTCGTTTACTTGTAGGTAATCATCTTGAACAGTGTATATTCTTTGATAGTCCCTTTGGGTAATATATGCGCTTACTTTTTGTGCAGATATAGACAAAAGCGTGAAAGCAAAAAAGCCTGTCAAGACAAATGCATATAAATTCGCGTGGCTACCAAGTTTGCTCTTTTTAAAACTTAAGTCTACAAGTTTCATCTAAGTATTATATCTAAATTTGCAATAACTATATAGATGTTGCAAATAGTGTACACTCCTAAACACTTTGGTTAGCTTCAGCTTGAGTAATATCCCTTAAAATATCCAAGATAAAAGGGATCGGTTGAATCTTTGTATTTATAATTAACCCAGTATCATCGTCATTTACTTTAAACAATCCCAAAGCAATTAAGTTTTTTAAAAACTCTCTAAAATAAGGATTGATTAGGATATCTCTTTTTTCAAACTCATTTAAATCATTCTGAAAACAAAGTATGACCCCAAGAACGTCTTGATTAATAGCATTCCATAGTTGGGGAAAAAGCACATTAATTGTATTGCGTGTTATCCCATCTTGGAGTCCAAGTCTCCAAAAAATCTCAAAGTATAAATTAGGAAACATTTTAGCAATAGGTTCGATGATTATATTAAACCTCTCTATAAGATGAGGTTCTTCAATTATTAAGGGGATAAAACTTACAGATAATTCTCTAATGACCCATTCTAAGTAATAGGAGTCTTCTTCATTCAAATCCGCTAGTTTTTTCCACATGTTAACTAAAACCTCAGTTAATAGATATTCAGCTAGAATCGGGTTAATTTCAATTAGATGATTAACATACTTTGTTATGTCTATAAGAGAAAGTTTTTCATAATCTTGACTGTTTAATAATTCTGTAAAAATTGCAAAAGCCAGTTGTTCGAATTCTGGTGTAACTTCAGAAGATTGTAACTTTGTAAAGTTATTGAAAAACTTCA
Source organism: uncultured Candidatus Saccharibacteria bacterium (assembly GCA_965230975.1). Classification (GTDB taxonomy): domain Bacteria; phylum Patescibacteriota; class Dojkabacteria; order J137; family J137; genus JBGSZB01. Next base: position 97,687 of record OZ246402.1, on the reverse strand, counting down.
AGGGGTCTTCTTTTGCTTGCTGTATAGAAGCTGTTTGCTCTTCAACTAAGAAGTTTCGGTCAAGGCTCGATTCTGAAATATTCAGAAGAGTTGCCCAAGTATGCAACATTTCCTTCTTTAGTGGAATATTTGCTTTTCCTATCAGAAAAATGCCGAGTGAAATAGGCCACAGATATGGTTTTTCTGGAAAAGCACCTTGAAAAAAATTATAGGCAGTAAGTTTATAACCAAACTTAATAAATGTTTTGTATGCAAATTTATTCAAACTGGTTAATAGTTCAGGTCTTACTACAAATCCTTGTGCAAGATTTTGCATTCCATAATGCAAGGCCATAGAAAAGTAATAATCTACAGGAATTTCAGGACTTAAATTTTTTAGAACAACTAGGCTTAAATTTTGTTGAAGAATTTGTAAAACCCGAGCTTTTTCATTTGGATATTGGTTTATTATATTTGCATAATAAAGTTCATCGGCTTCTGCAGTTTTGCCAAGGTAATCGTTATAAGCATTATACAAATCAATGGTTGTTTGAGGTTCATCTAGTCGCGGTCTATCTAAATTACTTGGGTCTGATTGAGGCATTGTAATTAATAATAATTAACTAATTTGGAAATTATATCATGTCAAAATTCATTTACTTTAAACGGTTTAAAAGTTTAATTTGTAAGTTTCTTGTAAGATTATCATGATAGAATACTTGGTATACATGCATTAGTATAATAAGATAATTTTTAAACATAAAACCTTAAACACATAACACTATTCGAATTAATTTCTTTTAGCCCTTTATGATTAATCTAGATACTTTAAATCCACCACAAAAAGAAGCAGTTATAACTACAGACGGGCCATTGCTAGTGCTTGCCGGCGCAGGTAGTGGTAAAACCAAAGTTTTAACATACAGAATCGCCTTTATTTTAAACACTGGCTTGGCTGGTCCTCAAAATATTTTGGCTATGACCTTTACTAACAAAGCTGCCGGTGAAATGAAAGAGAGAATTGCTAAACTTATTACCGAAACTAATCCACAAGACGCATCTGAACAATCCGCCTTGCCTTGGATGGGTACTTTCCATTCTATATGCGTAAAGCTTTTAAAGCGCCATGGAGAAGTTGTTGGTTTAGGCAAAAATTTCACAATTTATGATTCTTCTGACCAGCGCGAAACAGTCAAAGCTGCAATGGCCCGTCTTAATATTTCTGTAAAGGATTTTAATCCTGGTGCAATCCATTCATATATCTCATCTGCAAAAAATGAACTAGTGGATTCTGAATCTTATGCTACATATGCTCAGGGGTATTTTCAACAAACAGTTGCTGAGGTTTACCCAATGTACAACCAAATTTTAAGGGAGAATAATGCTGTAGATTTTGACGATTTATTACTCAAAACCGTAGAACTCTTTACAAAAGCTCCAGATATTTTAGAAAAGTATCAAAAACAGTTTAAATATATATTGGTAGATGAATACCAAGATACAAACCATGCTCAGTACATAATAATTTCTAAGCTTGCGCAGGAATATAAAAATATCTGTTGTGTAGGTGATGATGATCAAAGCATTTATGCATTTAGAGGGGCAACAATTAAAAACATTTTGAACTTTGAAAAAGATTATCCAAATGCAAAAGTTGTTAAACTTGAACAAAATTACAGGTCTACAAAAAAGATTTTAGAAGCTTCTTACCAAGTAATTTCAAAAAATCGTGGTCGAAAAGATAAAAAGCTTTGGACAGATAATACCGATGGAGAAAACATAATTCTTTATACCGCAAGCGATGAGGTTTCCGAAGCCAACTGGATTACAGAAAAAATATCAAAATTAGCAAAAGACATGCCTTATAACAATATTGCTATTCTTTATAGAACTAATGCTCAATCCAGGTCTTTAGAAGAGGCTTTTATTTCAAGCGCTATCCCTTACAAAATTGTTGGTGGTCTAAGATTCTATGACAGAAAAGAGATTAAAGACATAATTAGTTATTTAAGATCTATTTATAATCCAAAAGATAACAAAAGTTTGGAAAGAGTTATTAATGTTCCAAAGCGTGGAATTGGTGAAAAAACTGTAATGACATACATTAATCAAGCAGTAGCAAAAGGGCAAAGCCTTTTAGAGTTCTTACTGGATTCTAAAAATATTATTGACCACCCAGCAATGGGTAGGTTTTCGGAACTTATGAAGCGTCTTAAATTTAAATCAGCAGAACTTTCTGTTGCCCAGTTTATTAACTATCTATTAGAAGAAACAGGTTATGTAAAAATGCTTGAAGATGGGACTTTAGAAAATGAATCTAGAATAGAAAACTTAAAAGAACTTATTTCAGTTGCTACTAAATTTGAAAATGACCCTCCGCTTGAAGGTTTAGAGATGTTTTTAGAAGAGGTGGCTTTATTAGAAGGTGCTTCTAGCCAAAAGGATGATGAGTTAAAAGACTATGTTACTTTAATGACTATTCATGCGGCAAAGGGTTTAGAATTTGAACATGTTTTTGTTGTAGGTATGGAAGAAAATCTTTTCCCTCACACAAATTCTATGCTTAATGAAGCAGAGTTAGAAGAGGAGAGAAGGCTTGCTTATGTTGCTATTACAAGAGCAAAACAACAATTATATTTAACACATGCTGTTAAAAGAAAGTATTTTGGTATTACTCAAATGAATCCTCTTTCCAGATTTGCCGAAGATATTAACCCAGAGCTTGTTCAAAGAGAGATGGATCACTCTTATGTTAAATCGAGTAGTGATTTTGAATGGGAGGATAGTACTTTTGAACCAGACAATGAATGGGTTCCGAATGTTTCTTTAAAAAGCGGAGATAAAGTAAAACACGAATATTTTGGCGTGGGTAAAGTTGTAAAGATAACAGGCACAAATGTGGTTATAGATTTTGGGGCAATCCATGGTCAAAAAGAGCTAATGCTTGAGTATGCAAACTTGCAAAAGATGTAGTAATTTACGATAATGGGAAGTGGTATCCAATCACCTAGTATTCAGAGCCACCTACGGTAGTTTGTATTAATAAACCAAGCTAGAGATTTGCTATTATCTTAATAAAAAATATGCAACAGATAGGTTTCTATAATTATAGACTGGACGATAGAGTATTGTTAGAATCCGACCTTTCGTACCAGGTTGCCAAAATAAAAGAATCCTTAATAGTATTAAAGCATTTGGTTAAAGATTATTCTCCCGAATACATAATTTTAACTGGAAAAAGTAACCTACTAGTTGAAATGTTTCTCACTTTTTTAGCAGATGAGTTACGGGGAATTAAGATTGTTTTTTGGGGAGATAAGATTAACAGGATAGTTTATAAAGATTTGGGTGGTGCTGACTTAGAAACCAGGGTAGGTAGATTAGATGTTGAAATTACCAAAGGATTTTCTGAATTTGATAAGTCAAAGAGAGCGTTGGTAATTGATGATTGTTCTATTTCTGGTGGTAAATCTTCTGCTTACAGAAATATGTTAAATCATATTGGGATGGAAGACTTTTTGTATGTTGTGTTTACATCCGATCCAGAAGCGCGAGATACCGTAGATTATGTTTTGTCAGATAATGAAAAGTTTTATGAGTTTTTAAGGACATTATCAGGTTTTATATCTTTAGTTACAGAGAATTCAATGGGTGATTCTGATCTTTTTGCTTTACAATCTACTGCAAGAGAAATTTTGTTGCCTTTACTTGAAAGATTGTATGCAGCTTTAAAAAGTGAATTCCAAAATTAAATAGAATGTGTGAATGGCAATTAGTTAGTTATAATGAGGGGTAAATTTAAAGTATATTTATCAAGAGGTAGCCTTTGCAAGCGATGGGCTAAGCTTGCGGTAAACGAATTCTGAGAGGTAAAATTTGGTATAATCCATAATTTAACAGATTAGGCTTCGGATATAAGATTACGCATTATATCGATAACATCTTGCATAATTAAAGGATCTTCGTCGCTCTCGTATAGTGATTCTAAACTATTATCTTGAATAAACTTTAACAAGAGTTGCTTAATTAACACTCTTCGATTGAGGTTACCTGGGTTGTCTAGAGTAATACTACTTTCGTTAAATGCATTTATAAATGACTGTGCTACATCGGAAAGTTCGTGTGCTGATTCTGGTAATTCATCTACTATCTCTCCTTCAAAAGTAAATCCTAGGGATGTAAGTCGATCCGCTGTGGGTTGAGTAATCTTTAATAGGGCAGGTGTCAAAGATGCCCTTCTTCGTCTATGGGTCTCCATGATTCTTTCCCATCTTATAGATAATTCAGCATCTGGTAAAGGTTGTTTGTCGGCGTTATCATTCATAGTTATCTTTTTAATTAGGGCTATATTATCACTCACTAAGTTTTTTTGGCAACATTCCACTATTATAATGAAGTGAAGATATCTACTAAAAAGGGTATAATCCATATATGAAATTTCACATACTAACGTTATTCCCAAATTCTTTCTCTTATTTAGACGAGAGTATTATCAAGCGTGCTCAAAAGGCAGGTTTAATAGAAATTCAAATTCACAACTTAAGAGACTGGGCTACAGATAAACACGGCACTGCGGACGACAGGCCATTTGGTGGCAATCCTGGAATGCTTATGAAGGTAGAACCAATTTACAAAGCAATAAAAGACTTGGGGTTTTACCCAAAAAATGACCCAAAGAAAAAAGTTATCCTAACCAGTGCAAAAGGAACAATTTGGAATCAGGAATTAGCTAAAACTCATGTATCTATGTTTGAAGAGATTTTAATAATTTGTGGGCACTATGAAGGTGTTGACCACAGAGTTGTAGAAAACTTAATTGATGAAGAAATTTCTATTGGCAACTACGTTCTTTCGGGCGGAGAACTTGCATCTATGATTTTGTTAGATAGCATGGCAAGACTAATACCAGGAGTTTTAGGTAATCCAAATTCTTTAATAGATGAATCAAATAATGTTTTAGATGAAGCAGAGTACCCTCAGTTCACAAGGCCATCTACTTTTAAAACCGACGAAGGTGAAGAGTGGCCCGTTCCAGATGTATTAATATCTGGCAACCATGCTCAAATAGAAAGGTGGAAAAGCGAAAATAAAAAATAGTTCAATATTTAGGAATACTTTTGGTGTTCTTAGGGAGTATTGGCGTATCGCTTGTAGCTTAAATCGGAGAGACAGGACTCGAACCTGCAACCTCATGTTCCCAAAACATGCATTCTAGCCAATTGAACTACTCTCCGGTTAATGCATGTGATTTTATCACAAGTGTATTTGAAATTAAATCAGGTAATAGAAAATTTATAAAAATCCATATTACTGTGATAAACTATTGCGTTAATAGTTATATATACTCATGATGAATAATCAACCTTTAGAAGAACTCCCGTCCAGTTTTGAAGAGGGCAATAGATTAGAGATCTACAAAATCTTCTATAACTTAGATTTGCCAAGCGATTTACCCACTATAAATGAAACTGGTGAATTTTCAGATCAAAAGTTAAGAGAAGTAATGGGCAGATATTATACAGAACTTATTAAGAAAGACGATAGACTACGAGAAGTATTCTCGTTTAATGGTCAATTTTATAATCCTAAGATCCCTAAACAACTTAAAGAGGATTCTGCTAATCTAGATATTGCATTGCGTTTACTAGGGTTTAGAATTGCAGAGGAGATAGTTGAGAAAAGTGGGCGTGATTTAGATTCTGTTAGGGAAATAGCTCAAAAAATTGTAAGCACCGTTGTAGGTTCAAGTTATGGCGCTAGACATAAAAGCTAGCTAATCTTTACAACTCTAGCATTTCAACACCTGCAATTTTGCCAAAGTGTTTCTTTTCTTCGGTTAAAAGTTTGTGATTGCCAACTATTGCTGTAGCTGCAATAAGGGCCGTCATTAAATTTACGCCATACTCTCTAACAATGAAAGATGCCTTATGAGCAACTTTTTCTGAAACTTCTTCTATCTTAAAATATTTATGCAAAAAACTTACAACCTCTTCTTCTAAGCCTTTATCGCTAAATGTTTTACTTGCTAAAACTTCTGTAACGCTAACAGATGGAATAATCATAGAATACTTTTCGTAAACATCTGGCAAAACACCTTTTCCAGTTTTAAGGTATTCTAAAATAATTCCTGTATCAACAACTATTGTGGTTTTCATAATATGTTAATTAAGTATTAAATTAATGGTTTAGTTGCTTTAATAACAAATTGTTTTTCAACTTCGGATTCTCTATTCCAAGGATTAATAACAAAAACTTTATCGATAAGCTTTTGATCGGCAGGGCTTTCTGTGTGCAATTCGTCTTCTACCTTAGGTTCGGGTTTTGCTTTTACAGATGCTCTTTCTTGGACATACTTTGGTTCGTCATCTTCTTCTTGTAAAAGAGAAGATACATTGAGTTTAACAAGTTTGTATCTTGGTTTATTGTAGGAGGTTAGTAAAACCTCTCCATACTCATCTGCCAATGCAAAAATATCCCCCGTTTTGTTTTTAACTTCTGTTAGTGATGCAATAACTTTACCGTCTTTTGTTTTCTTCATTTTATCTATTTAAAAAAGTTTGGATTACTCAAAAAATTGAAGATTACTTTTAGATGCAAATAATCTTATTTTAGTTATTATAGCTAAATTTAAAACTAAGTCAAAGTTTAGTTTTTCTTTAAAGCTTGAATAATAGAATCTTTAAAAGTGCCTTCTATTAAGAAAATATCACCTTTGTTTGAATGTCTTCTTGCCAAAAAAGTCATGCTTTTTAAATTATTGGCAGAAAAATTTTTAATACCCCTTTTGTCAAGTTCTTTGTTAAGTTTTTGGTCATTTGTTATAAAACAATCTACGCATTCCTTAACACATTCAAAAAATCCTTCAGGTATATTTTTAATACCTAACCCATCTGATAAAACAATTAGATTGTTAGTACCTTTTTGTCTGCAAGCAGAATTTATATTTTTAACAAATTGCAAATAATTTAATTCGTGATTTTCAAAATTATAAATTTTAGTATCATTATCTCCTTCTATAAATAGCTCCTTTGAAAGTTTAGAAAACCCTGACTCAATATTTCTTAATAAGCCAGTACTGTCACGTTCGAGTTCCTGACAAATGCAAAGTGTTGCTGCAACGTAAGATACATACTCCTTGTTAAAGGTTTTTAAATGTACGGATTCTTCTTTAGAATTTATTAAATAAGTTGCCCTAATACCTGTTGTTTCTATTTCTATAAACCTAGGAGTTATTATATTTTGATTAGAGATTGCTTTGCTATTTTTGCTAGAAAAGAATGAATATTCCCCTTTGTGTAGCTTGGTAATTTGATCTGTGGCAAAAATATCTTTATTTGCGATTACTTTTGTTCTTGCAGGAACATACTTTAAAATACTACTCAAAATTATCTCGGTTGAATTTAGAAATACTATTTCGGGTTGTAGGGTTGAAATTATATTTTTTATATCACCATTGCAACTTACAAAAAGCGTTTGATTTTTGATTTTATTATCTATAATAAATTCCAAAACTTGTCTTGGGTCTGTAACATCTATTTGTTTTATATTTTCAAGGCCAATTTGCAAAAGTTTTGCGATTTCGTAATGGGTATCTCCAATATTGAGGATAATTCTATTTCCATCTCTAAGTTTGGCTACTTTGTTTTGAAATAGAAAGAGTTTTACAAGTCTTCTTATATATACTAACTTGTTTATAAATATTTGAATTAATGCAGTGATAAGGGAGGTGCCTAAATCAAACAAGCAAAAGATTGCAGTAATAATTAACAGGTAGATATATGCACTTGGAATACCATAAACCAGTTGCATGGCGTAGTTTACATTGTTACCTGTATCTACTAAATAAGAGAAGGGTAAAGAGATCCATAAAAACGAATAAAACAGTATTGTTATAAAAGTAAGTAAAGATATTAAGTTTCTGGGTTTAAGAATGTCTAATTTAGGTTCTTTAGTAATAAATACAAACTCTAATCTCCAAAAAGCCTCAAAGCTCCAAATAATAAGTAGTGTGGCGATTCCTATAACCCCACCTACAAAGTATTGGAACCCAATTGTTAACAATGCTAAACAAAGAAATTTAACCAAAATAAGAAAGTGGGAAACAGAGTCTTTATCGATGTCCCATAAAATATTTTGAGTAAACTTTTCAACAGAGTAGTTTTTCTTTTGCCAAAAAGACAAATCCCATAAGAAGTTTCGAATAATAATAAACCAAGCTGGGAGAGTGAATATTAACCCTAAAAAAATTATTTCTTTCATAAATCCATTCTTTCAAAAATAGAGTAATTAATCAAATTAGTTTGTAACATATTTTGACACAGTATATACTTGTATTGGTTAAATAAAAAATATGACGGTAGATGATATTGTAAAACTATTATTAGCGGGCTCATTCTCATTTTCGATAATTGGTATATCTTATGCTTTAATAAAATTTATATTAAGCACGGTAGATATTGTTAAAGAGGTTAAAAGACCAGTTGCAAATATTGGAGAATTGTCAGATTTGGCGTTAGAAGACTATAGAAATATTAGAGAAATTATTAAAACTTTAACCAGGGTTGTTAAAAGCGTAAATGGTTATTTAGACAATCCGATGTTATTATTTAAAAACATGTCGGGTTTACTTGGCAGAAAGAGCCAAAGCTAGTTGTATTTGAGTTATTTTTCAAGTATAATCTATAACCGATAAATATTAATTACTTAATTTAAGAATATGGCAAGTAAAAAGTCAAAATTTAATCAAGAAAAGACTCAAAAGAGTGAAATAATTTCAAAGTATGGTACTCATGAAAAAGATACTGGCTCACCAAGAGTTCAAATCGCCATTCTTACAGAAAGAATTAAATACTTAGCAGATCACTTAAAATCTCACAAAAAAGATAAACATTCTAGAAGAGGTTTATTAAAGTTGGTTGGTGAAAGAAGAAAGTTAATTAACTACTATACTAGAACAGAAGATAATCAAGAGGCAGTAGCTACATTCTTAAAAGAAATGGGTTTGTAAAATAGTTTTAAAAAATTTAAAAACCTCCCCATCGGGAGGTTTTTTTATTCCCTTGTAACACTTAAATTATTAATGTTGTTTCAATACTTAAAACTTACATGTAGAATATTTGTATGTCAAAGTTTGAAAGACCTATATATAAAAACAAAAAAGAATCTAGGTTTAAAAGTATTTTTAAGCGCAAAGATAAAAAAGTTTTAAAGACAAATAGTGGACTTGCTACAGCAAGTTCAAGAAAAACTAAAAAAGGGATCTTTTCTGCATTTAAAAAAGATTCAAGCTACAAACCTCAAAGTATATCTGCTAAATATTCTAATGTAGCTCAAAATAGAAAAAAAGCGATTTTAAGAGACAGGTTAAAAGATTTTAAATTGGTTTTGCCAATTAGAAATCTTTTGGTGATATTTTCTATAGTAATGTTTGGGGGAGTGCTATTAATTGTTCGAAACAGTGCATTTAATATAAAAGAGATTCAAATAATTGCTCCAAAAGAGGCGCTTGAAACTATTAAAAGTGCAGTAGAAGGGTATAAAGGACAAAATATTTACTTAATTAATGAGCAGGAGATATTTGGAAAAATAAAAGAAAAAGTGCCTGAAATTGAAAGAATTTATTTATATAAGCAATTACCTAATACAGTTGAAATCGAAGCACTGCAGGGGGATCCCGTAATTATATTTTCAAATCTAAACAATGTATCCTTGCTAGATGTAAATGCTAGGGAGATAGGCGTGTTTAGTGGGTTTGAAAAAATCAATCTGACAGAATTTGAGCAAACTCTTTTAAAAGATGAGCAAAATTTAGATTCAGATGAAATAAAAGAAAAGTATATAGAGGGTAAGACAGATGAAGAGAAGTTAACAATTGACTGGACAAAGGTTCCACTTGAAGAGAAAACTGCAATTTATAACAATTTAAAAAAGTCGGCAGAAGATAGGGTTGTTGAATACTTTCAATCGATACGAGATTTGCACTCTAAAAGTGTTTATAATTCATTGCCATTAATTGAATCGTATTATATAGATTCTATGGACAGTAATGATGTAAATCTATCAATTGCGCTAATTGATGGCATTCAAGCCAGGGGTATTCCCTTAAATAGAAATTTTTTGTCTACAAAATTTACTCTAGATTTGTATTCTCAAGATAATAAGCTAATTAGACTTTCGTTAAGAAGACCCTTGGAATCACAAATTAAAGAGATGGATACCATTATATACTATGGACTTTTTGGGTCTGCAAAAATAATTGATTTAAGAAGTGATACATATTCAATAACGCGTTAAATTAATCTTGCAATCATTTTGCTCAGATTGTAAACTTATCGATACTATTGAGAATTTTTAATGCTACAATTATAAAGTAGAAATTTATGTTAATTTTATGGCGAATATAATCACGGCAATAGATATCGGTTCAAGTAAAGTAACAGCAGTTATTGCTGTAGTAGAAGAGGGAAATAAAGCAAAGGTAATAGGAGAATCCTCCTATCCGGCTTACGGAATAAAAAAAGGTGAAATTACTGGCATAGATGAGGCAGTAAACTCAATTGCATCTGCATTATCCGGAGCTGAAAGAATGGCCGGTCTAACTGTTTCATCTGCATATGTAACAATAAACGGTAAACAAATAATTTCAAATAACAATAAAGGTGTGGTTGCAATTTCAGATAATGAAATTTCTGCAGATGATGTCTACAGGGCTCTAGAGCAGGCAAGAACTGTAGCTATACCTCCTACAAGAGAAATTATTCACTTAATCCCAAGAGAATTTGTTGTAGATCAACAAAGTGGTATAAAAGTCCCAATAGGAATGACAGGTTCAAGATTAGAAGTAGACTCTCATATAATTTCTGCGCCAGTTACTTCAAAACATAATCTTGAAAAATGCGTACAAATGATTGGTTTAAGAATAGATGGCATTGTTTTTAGTGGCTGGTCTGCTGCTCAATCTATATTAACTCCAACAGAAAAAGAACTAGGTGTCTTGCTTTTAGATATTGGTGGTGGCACTGTTTCAATTACAACTTTCGTAGAAGATGCTGTTACATATAGTACTGCAATTCCATACGGCGGTAGTAACGTTACAAGAGATTTAGCTGCTGGTTTAAGACTTCAATTAGATGATGCAGAAAAGGTTAAGATTCACGCAGAGGAGCTATTTAAAAGTGCAGATATAAGCTCAAAACGGGCAGAAAAAAAAGCTACTATCGAAAAAGATACAACTTCTGAAGATGACTCAAGAGAAAAACCAACAAAAAAATCAGACATACTAGATGTTACCCCTTTAGGTATAGAAGGTGTTAAAACAATTTCTAGAAGACAGTTTAACGAAATTGTGGAGGCTAGAATAACAGAGATTTTTGAACTTGTTGCAGAAAACATTGAATCAGCAGGTTATGAATACCAATTGCCAGCAGGTGTTGTTTTAACCGGAGGTACGGCTTTAATTCCTGGTGTTACCGCAATTGCTAAAAAGGTTTTCAAAGTGCCTGCAAGAATCGGTTCTCCAAGGGGTTTAGAAGGCTTAACCGACGGAATCTCTTCACCGGCTTATGCATCCTCTCAAGGTTTGGTGTTGTATGCATTGCACGATGAAGTTTACAGAGGTGACAATAGCTTCTCTGTAACATCTAATGCTAAGCAAGGCCCAGGTGTAATGAGTAAAGTGACTAGATTCTTTAAGGGTTTAATGCCTTAATCCTATATAAATTTCTTGCTAAAACATAATTGAAGCTGCTAAGTCTCAGTGCTATTATCCGCGTATAAATTTCATTTTTGTTCTATGATAGAAGATTTAACACAATTAGAAGGATATTCTAATATTTGGGAAACTGCTGTTGCCGAAGGTGTTGACGTAAAAAATACATACTCAAGATTACAGTTTGCCACTACTTACGCTATGCAAAACAAGACTGCCGTAATATTAGCATTTGGTGAAGATAAGTCAGGAGTTAGGTACAGGGTGTACGATGAGAATCCTAGGATAAGGGAGCATCGTGTTGAAGAAAAGAACTTGTCGGTTATATTACCTAATGGAAATGAGGTCAGATACTTTATTCATAACTATAATTCTGCCTCTTTGGTGTGGTTGGCCGATTTAGTAAAAGAAGATTATGGTCTTGAAGATAATCCGACTATGTTTTTTACTGAAGAAATTCCGGAGATTGAAGATGAAGTGAAGCCTATTACTACAGAAGAGCCCTGAGTAACTATATTACTCAAATGTTCTCATCCTGTGTAATTAAGTTACTCAGAAAATCCTAATTCTGATAATCGAATACTTGCAAAAACTCGTATTCTAGCTTAGTATAAATACATCAATATATTTCGAGGGTTGTTACCCCGATCTGATAAATTTTTAAATTAAAGATATGTTAGTTAAACCTCAGGCAGCGTTATCCGCAAAAATAAAAGTAGTAGGAGTTGGTGGTGGTGGTGGTAATGCCCTAAACACAATGATTTCTGAATACAATATTCAAGATGTAGAATTTATTGCAATAAACACAGATGCGCAAGCATTAATGAATTCTAAAGCAGATATTAAACTAAGAATAGGAGAACAAATCACCAGAGGTTTAGGAAGTGGTGGAAACCCAGTAATTGGTAGAAAAGCTGCAGAAGAAAGTGTAGATCAAATTCACGAAGTTTTGGCAGGTGCAGATATGGTATTTATTACAGCAGGCATGGGTGGTGGAACAGGAACAGGTGCGGCTCCAATTGTTGCAGGTATAGCAAAAAACTTAGGTGCATTAACAGTTGGTGTAGTAACAAAACCATTTCATTTTGAAATGAAAAAAAGAATGGATTCTGCATTAAAAGGAATAGATGAATTAAGAGATAAAGTAGACACATTAATTGTTGTGCCAAATCAAAGACTTTTAGATATTTTAGAAAAGAATGTATCTTTTATAGATGCAATGAAAAAGGCAGATGATGTTTTAGCTCAGGCTGTAAAAAGTATTTCTAACCTAATAACTCAACCTGGAATTATTAACGTTGACTTTGCAGATGTTAGATCTGTAATGGACAACGGCGGTGCTGCGCTTATGGGTATTGGAAAAGCTAATGGTGAAAATAGAGCAATAGATGCAGCAAAAATGGCTACTGAAAGTCCATTGTTAGAAATATCTATAGATGGAGCAAAGGGTGTGTTATTTAACGTAATCGGAGGTAAAGATTTAGCTCTTGATGAAGTTAGCAAAGCTGCAGAAATTATTAAAGACAGAGTATCTCCAGATGCAACATTCATTTTTGGAGCAAGTATTGATCCATCTTACGAGGATATGGAAATTACAGTTATTGCAACAGGGTTTGAGCCAGATTACAACTCTTTGGTTGATATGAACGCTGGTAAAACCGGTGGAGTAACTCAACAATTAGAAGATTTAATGAATAGACGACCTTTAACACAATCTCCACAACAAAGTGCACCTCAGCCTCAGCAAAGACAAGGTGGTATTTTTGGAAGCTTTGGTAGAAGTAATGCACCTCAAACAGAAGATGAGGATTTAGATTCTTTGCCAAGCTTTTTAAGAAGAAAGCCAAGAGAAGAGGATAGTGTATTAAATTCGGAAGAAGATCAAGAATAATTTTCTAATTGCTTATAATTTAACAAAAGTATTAATCACACGGGTTTTAATCAACAGGTCTTGCTACTGCAACATACCTTTGTGCATTTGAACCTAGAGGAAAGCATGTAAACAAAGTTAGTGTTCCTTTCCCTTGAGTGCCTGTAATTATAGAGGTGTCATCTGGATTTACAATTTTACTTCTGAACATTTTATATTTAAAAGTTTGGTTATTTATTTCAATAATAATTTCATCACCAATTTTTAATTCTGGTATAAAAGAGAAGGCAAGCATAGGATCGTTTTTAGAAGGATTGTAATTTGGACTTGCACTGTGTCCGTAAACTACCATATTGTTGCCTATGTCCGAAATAGGTAATCCGGTATTTTTAAAATGGGCTAATGCATAATCTAATACACTCATGTAAGAACTTTCGGTTGTGCTATCTACATTTGATTTAACCGGCAATTTATTAATACCTAAAGAGGGTATGCTTATATAAAAAGTACCATTGAAATTTAGACTGGTAGGATCTGGCTTTAATATATTTAATCCTAAAGCAGACTGTGTAAGTTTTGTAAAATCTGGTTTTGCAATATATTGGCTAATATTTATATATTGTTCATCAACTGGTGATAAGATTGATTGTGTGTAGTAACCGGAATTGTTTTGAATCATTTGCTGAACATCCGGGTAAAATTCTTGGTAAATAAAAATGATTCCAGCAAAAATAAACAAACCTGGAATTAGAATTTTGGCCAATTTTGTTTTTTGAGATGTGGTTTTTAAAGAAGAATAAGTACCACCAAAAATAGACCAGATGGTGGTTTTCTTCTTTTTCCCTAGATTATTAATCGAGATTTCTATTAAATCTGGGTTTTCAATTTGAGTAACTGGGTCCTTAGAGTATGAATACATATATTTAGTTGGCTAAAACCCATAGTTAAATGTTAAAATATGAGACGTCTTTTCTATAATATTTGTTAACTTCTCCAAATGTCAATAACCTCAGAAGATAAGCAAAAGGTTAAAAACTTGCTAGAGCAAGGCAGGAAGCAGGGATACGTCACTCATGACGACATTTTAGATCTTTTTCCTGAAGTAGAGGAGAATTTGCATCTATTAGAATACATAGTTTCTGTTTTAGGAGACTCTGACTTGGAAATTATTGAACCAGAGGCAGTTGATCCATCTTATGACAGATCTAGTAGAATGAGTTTTGAAGAAAAAATCTTGATTTTAAAACAAATCAAATCTCACATAAGTACAGACCCTATTAGGGCATACTTACAAGAAATTGGAAGAATTCCACTTTTAAGCGCAGAAGAAGAAGTTATTTTAGCAAAAAGAATCGAAGATTCAGAAGCAGAATTTGTTAAGGCAATAGAAGAAGCTTCAAAAGCTGAAAATGCAGACCCAGTTTACGGCAAAGCAATAAAGCTTATTGAAAAAAAGATCGAAAAACACCCAACAATAGAAGCAGCAAAAAAGAGAATTGAAGAAAAAGATAAAAGATACATGAACAAAAAAATGAAAGATGGTATTGAAGCTAAGAATCTTCTTACCACTGCAAATTTAAGATTGGTAGTTTCTATTGCAAAAAACTACTTAAAAAGAGGGTTAGACTTACTTGATTTAATTCAAGAGGGTAACTTAGGTTTAATGAGAGCTGTAGATAAATTTGAATATCGAAAAGGTTTTAAGTTTTCTACTTATGCTACATGGTGGATTAGACAAGCAATTACAAGAGCTATTGCGGACCAGGCAAGAACAATTAGAGTGCCTGTTCACATGATAGAAACTATTAACAAGTTAAGTAAAGTTTCTTCTCAATTAGCATCTAAACTTGGCAGAAATCCAACAAAACCTGAAATTGCAGAAGCTATGGAGCTTTCTGTTGATAAGGTTAATGAGATTATTAAGATTGCTCAAAAACCTCAATCGTTAGAAGCACCTATTAGTGATGAAGCAGAGGGTAGTTCTTTAAGTGATATTATTTCAGATGACTTTACCGCATCTCCATCAGAACTTGCTACATGGTCTTACTTAAAAAAACAAATCAACGAGATTTTAGCTACTTTATCTGATAGAGAAAGAAAAGTAATAGAATTAAGATTTGGGTTAAGAGATGGGGTAGCAAGAACTTTAGAAGAGGTGGGACACGAGTTTAATGTTACAAGAGAAAGAATTAGACAAATTGAAGCTAAGGCTTTAAGAAGAATGAAGAGTGATGAAATTGCACAAGCTTTAAAAGATTATTTGGAATAAACTTAATAATTTAAAAGTAATTATTCAAAGAGGGGATTTCTCCCCTCTTTTTGTATCTACATGCCTCGTTGTGGTGTCGCCATAAATTGGCAACTATGGTATAATATTGGGAGTAAAGTTAAATGTATGAATTCAATAATCTCAAGACAAATTATATTTGAAAGAATAGATAGCTTCGCAGGCTCATCAAAAGGCTTGGAATCTTTCTTGAAAATTGTAAAAGGTCAACTTAATGAATTACTTCAAACTGGTGATGTATTTAACTACAAGAATTTACTATTTGAACTTATAAATAGATTGCCGAGTTCAGATGGTGCAACTGCACAATTAATAATTGAGAACCTGATTCCTGAAAATAAGCATGCATTATTTATAGATATAATTCTGGAGTTTTTAGGCGATTTGAAACCTTATAATAGTAAGGATGATGCTTGGAAATCTATTTTCATATTTAGAATAATTAATAATTATATGGGTTTGAGAGATGGAGAGTATGTCAAAAATTTTCTGGTGTTTGAAAAATCTCAGGGAGACGTAAGAGCCCAAGGTATATTGAATACTCTAAGTACAAGTTTTGATCTTGATACGGATAGGATTGCCTATTCTTTAGGTAAAAAGTATCAATCATCAGATTTACTTGTTTCATGCAGAAAGTTAAGGGAAAGTAAAGATTTATATAAGATAGCATCATTTACGTTATTAAATTTAAACCTGGAGCCTGAGTTCCTTGAGGAAACTTTACCACTGATACTAGAGATCTTAATATACATTGAGTTTTTAAATGATAATCGAATAACCAGGCAATTCAACGGTAATTTGCTAGCTGTAAAAGAAAGGGTTCAAGACATTAATTGGTCTGTAGCTAGAAGCTTAGTTTATCAAATAGATAAATTATTAGGGTTGAATTATTCACAAGCTGCAGATTAAATAAATTTAATTTCCAAACCTATGCATTTTCCTATACAATAGGGGAATGGATACGGTTAAACTTCCAAAAGATAGACAAAGATATAAGGTGTGGCTAGATCAAAGTAAATTTGATATTAAGGCTGCAGAGCTTTCTTTGGGTAATAACTACTTTGAGTGGGCGTGCTATCAATCAGTACAATCTGTAGAAAAAGCACTAAAATCTGTTTTGGTTCATGCAGGCCAAAGACCTCCAATGACTCACAAACTGGGTGTCTTGATAAGCATGGCAAACCATGCAAACGAACTCTTTTTTGATGTAAAAATGAACTTTAGAAAACTAGAGGCATATACATTTATATCTAGATACCCGTTTGTATACCCAGACCGAAATATGTCCCCGCACGAAATGATACACAGAGAAGATGCAGAAACATGCATAAAAGTTGCAAAAGAGATATACACTCAAATTGATAACTTCTTGGCACAAAACTTAATAAAGCATGCAAGAACTATAAAGGTAGAGGACTTTTACTTCTCTGAGGTTGAAATATTACAAAGAATTAACCAAGTAGTATCTATATTAAAAAAAGATACTCAATTGAAAGTGAGCAAAGTAATATTATTTGGAAGCTTTGCAAGAGAAAAGACAAGACCTGCATCTAGCACAATGGATATTTTAGTAATTGCAGAAACAGACATGAACTTTATTGAAAGAATAAAATATGTAAGAGAGATAACTCGTGGAGCAGAACCAATAATAGAACCGTTGGTTTATACACAGTCTGAATTCGAATTTATGTTGCACGAAGAGGGGGAGGGCTTTTTAGAAAGTGCAATAGATGAAGGCAAGGTGATTTTTGATACAACAAATCCTACACTAATATCTATGCCATCTACGGGCTTGCAAAAACTCAACTAGTTAAGCCAAATGTAAATTTATTTGGACATCCTTTAGTAATTTATATATTATGGTAATTAGTTATAGATATTTTCTATAGCATCTTTGTCAGGATTATTAAAACTATATGGATGTAGACAGCTTAAGTATCATAATTATAGATGATGACACTTTAATTAGGAATTCCCTAAAAATCTTATTGTGGAGTGATTTAAAAAATAGATTCTTAAGGTTAAAAGTATATTCTTCTGAAGACGGTGTTGATGGACTTGGACTAATTTATGTTACCAACCCCGACATAATAATAATAGACAGCACATTGCCTAAGTATTCTGGTAGAGAGATTACCCAATATTTACTATCCAACGAAAAGTTTATTAATAAAAAAATAATAATACTAAATGATGGAAGTAAAGAGATATTAGATTTACCTTCAAACTACATTGTAATTAATAAAAAGAGCTCTAATTTTACAAGTGAGTTTATAAAACAATTGGGATTACTTACAACAAATGTTTTAGTAGATTACAAACCAAAAAAAGGTAGTTTTAAAACAAAATTACTTCAAGTATTAATTAGTAACCTAATTAAATATGCAAATTTAGCAGATATTTTAATGTTGAAAATATCTAAAGCTAATATCCTATTAAAGTTACCATTATATATTTACTGGATATTTTTACAGTTGTTATCTAGTATACTTTATAGCACTATATTATTAATCGCACCAAAAATTCTAGATTCTAATATAGTCCAGGCTAGAGCAGATCTCAGAGAATTTAGAGTCAAAGCCTACCCCACATTAGCGGCTTTTTTAATTGCCATATTATTTATACTATTTCAATTTTTCTTATTTATTGCAGGGGGAATAGTAATTTTTAATTCTATAAGAATCGAAAGTATTTTTGCAGCAAACGAGCCGACTTTTACATTTGATTTTAATAAGGCAGAATTTGACTCGTCAAAACTTGAATTAAATAACGGAAAGATTCAATTTAAGGTTCTATCAGAAACTCGAATTATAGAAAAAGATGCCTCAGATGCAGAAGTTGTAAGTTTTCCTGTTTCTGAACAATCTGAATCAGATTCAAATTCACAAATAAATTCAGACATACAAACCGAAACTACTTCATATTTAGCATATGGTAATGTCTTAATAACCTTTAACCAAAAAGTTCCATATACTAAACTTCTGGCAATTTATGAGGAGAGTAGTATTAACCAAACAAAAGAAGAATCAATACCAGATATAAATATTCAAAGCGGAAAAAGAAAGGTTCTAACGCAAGAAGAGATTACCTCTCGTCAAATTCTGCCCAATTCAATAACTTATCAACTATCGCCAGATAATATTAACTGGTACTACTATGGTTCTGAATTAAAGTGGGAGAAAACAATTAATGAGTACTCAAGCAGTAATACAGTACAAGAAGTCAATCAATTTTTAAAGTTTTACCAAGAACAGATTGGTGGAAACGACTTGTATATTAGGGCATTTATAAATTCAGATGGAAGTAATCAAATAGAATTAAGAAGTTTAATGGTAGAAAAGATCCTTACACCAGTTGCAAGTCTAGAAACTGTTAACTATATAGAGGAAGATATTCCTGTAAGTCAACCTTTAGAATTCAACTCTTCAGTAAGTAGGTCTAATCAAGAGAGTGTATTCTTACCTGAGCCTGTTATTTTTTCTGTAAGTTATTTAGATGGAAAAAATGTAATCTATGGCAAAGTATTAGATTTAACTATCTCCGAAGCGGACATAACAAACTTTAAAGTTAGTATTTATGAAACATTAAGTTCTGATATAAAAGTTAATGCTACATCCAAAGGCAGTTTAATAGGCGAATCGATATTATCAAAAAATGCCAAAGGAGAGATTTATTTCATATCCAATTCTATCGGGCCAAAAGTGAATTTTGCAACTGCAGTATTAGAGTATAGAAACTCAGAAGGAGATGTATTTATATCAGATTTATCTAAACCATTAGGAAATTAAATGCTGACTAGATTTAATTTAAAAAATATTATTGTAATAATTTTTGTACTTGTTGCATTCTTTTTTATAGCGACATCAAGTATACATGCAGCAACTTTTACAGTTGATAGCACAGGAGATGAGGCAGATTTAAGTAATGATGGTTTATGTTTAACTTCATTAGGCACATGTACTTTAAGAGCAGCTTTAACTGCCGCTTCTAATTTAGCTGGTGCAGATAATATCTATTTCAATATTCCAACTTCTGATCCGGGTTACCGTGATTATGATGATCCAAACACTCCAAGTAGTGGAGATAGTACAGGTGGTGACGATTACTGGAGTATAAGACCTGTGACTTTGCTTGGCTATGTATTTGGAACAATAGATGGAGAAACCCAAGAAATAAATTCAGGTTTTGATAGAAATATTTATGGTCCAGATATTGAAATCGACGCATCCGGTATTCCAAACCCTGGGCCTCAAGATCAGGGAATTGTTGGTTTGTTATCTACAAATGGAACTATTAATAAATTAGTTTTAAATAGTTATGGATATGGTGCAGGTATTGTAAGTAATGCAAACGGAGTAACAATCACTAAAAACTACATTGGCACGGATGTCAAAGGATTGGTTGCTAAACCAAGTGTAACAGGTATTGGATTAAATCAATCAAACAATGTGGTTATAGGCAACGATTCATCTGATGGAAATATAATTACAGCTACCCAATACGGGATTATTAATCAGTGTACTAACCCAAATCCAAACAAGATCTCTGGCAACAGAATCGGAATTGGAGCAGATGGAGTTACTGCTTTACCAATGCACACTGCAATATTTATGCATACAAATTGTAATTCTATTATTGGAGGAGATACAGTTGCCGAAAGAAATTACATAGCATCAACTATATCTTATGCAGTCAGGTTTGAAGGTAATATAAATGCAACTACGGCTGTTCATCAAATCTACAACAACTACTTTGGAACAGATGTTAACGGTAACATAGTACACGCGCTAGAAATAAAAGATGCTGCAATTGCAGATGTTTACGGAGGAGATGATATTGGTTATAAAACTTTAACTATTGGTGCAGAGGGGAAAGGTAATTTGATTGCAAATTCGAGGTATGGAATTCGATTAAATGTTCCAAAATCAATTGTTACCATATCAAGTAACACTATTGTTAAAACTATATGGGGTGTATTGGGCTATAGATATTCAAATCCAGATCCAGACAATGATACAAATTGGTACGATGATATAAATATATACAACAATTATATTGGAGATTACGCAGACCCAGATCCATACTTTGGGCTAACTTTTGAACCTGGAGATTGGACTTGTACAGACTGTTATGATCAAAATTATATTAATAGGACAGGAATCTCAATTGGCGGATTCAATGGCACTATTAAAGGTAATAAAATAATAGGTAATTTGTACAACGGTATTGTTG
Source organism: uncultured Candidatus Saccharibacteria bacterium (assembly GCA_965230975.1). Lineage (GTDB taxonomy): Bacteria > Patescibacteriota > Dojkabacteria > J137 > J137 > JBGSZB01. Next base: position 76,612 of record OZ246402.1, on the reverse strand, counting down.
CAGATAATTACAGTAGTTTAAGTGTAAATTCTGTAATTGGTGGTCAAAATGCATTTACTGGATCTTTGTGCCAGGGGTTAGAAAAAAATTGTATTGAAGATAATGGGACACATCCGTTAGATGAAGCTTTTGGTGGTGGAATATTTTTAACAATGTCTGCTCCAACTAATTTTGATACTATTTATCAAGATAACTACTTTGGTAATGGCAACGGATACCAGTTAAATGAAAGTATCGGTCTTTACACCAATGGTGAGTTTGAACTTTTAAGTGGCACAACAAGAAGAACAGATCTTTCCAATTTTGAGTTAACAATTCAATCACCTGACATGATTGAGCTTTACGATGGTTGGGGTGGATCATCTAACGATGGGCACCCAGGGCCAACTCAAACATTTACCAACTACAACGTTTATTGTACTGATCCAGGGTATTGCCCCGTAAGCGGTTCTTCATCAGGAGTAGACGAGATGACTTCAACCTTGATTAGTAAATTGGGATACGAAGATTATGAGCCAGATTGGTTTCAATATTATATTACAGATGCCTACAACTTTATTCCAATGGTGAAATTTGATAATGAGGGCAATAGAATTGAAAATACACTAATAAAGTTTGAAGAAAACCACTTCTCATCACAAGAATTTTCTTTTGATGCAGACTCAACTACTCACCCACAAGACTATCCAGGAATTGGAGAACCTTGGACAGATGATATTACAGCAACTCAGGCAGTATCTTTAACAAAAAACTACTATTCAACAGAATCCGGTATTAAACAGGTAATGGAAGTTCAATATGTAGATGCAAATCCAATTAGGCAAAATGATGGTAGCTTTATTATATATGTAGATTCTACAACAGACGAAGATAATGTAAGTACTTGTGACTTTGATGATGGATATGGAGCATATTCTGGTGGTGGTTGTGAAGGTGTAGATGGATTGCCAAATGGGAAAACATCTTTAAGAGAAGCAATGATTGTTGCAAATAGTGGTTTAACTCCTCTAAAAATAGAATTTAATATTCCAACTTCAGATACAGGTTACAGAGATTATGATGATGCAAACACAAGTAGCAGTGGTGATTCAGCAAACGGAGATGATTACTTTTTAATAACACTAGCTAGTAGCTTGCCTGATATAGTTTCTTATAAAGAGGTAATAATAGATGGAGCTACTCAAGAAACAAATAGTGGCAATAATAGAAACACTTTTGGACCGGATATTTTAATTACTGGAGCTGGAGTTGCCACAAATATATTTAAAACACTAACAGATACTGCAACAAAAGATTTATTAGATTTAACAATAAATGGTTTTATTCTAAGCAACACTACTGGTGAATTAATCGCAACAAACTATACATACATTGCAGCAGATGCTTCGGAAAATGTAACTATAACTAACAATTACTTTTGCACAGATGCGAAAGGGTTACAGTTATCTAGTGACTGTGCAACACATCTTATAGATTCAGATACAATTAAAGGAGAATTAAATATATCAAATAACTTATTTGGATGGTTCAATTCAAATATAAATAATATTGCCTTAAGACTTGGGTCTCCTACAGCAACATCACATATTGAAGTAATCAATAATAAATTTGGTACTAACCCTGCGGGTACTTTACTCACCAAGGCTGTAGATGGTTATGGGATTTTTATCGAATCTGATATAGGTGGTGCATTGCTACAAAATAATATTATTAATACCACTCAAGGCACATGTATATTTAGTAGAGGTTATGTTGTTATCAATAATAATTACTGTGGAACAGATGTAAGCGGAGAAACAATATTCAATGTTTCTGAAATTTATGCCGAAGGTCCAGTTACAATAACAAATAACGTTGTTGCCAGAATTATTACATTAGAGGATGGTTTACCTTTAGTAGTTTCTAACAATACAATTGGTGCAAATAAATCCAAAACACAAAAATTTGACCTATCCAGATTTGTAGGTAGTGGACAAACAGCTCCAACTGCCCAAAACCTTGCTGCATACGAAACCTGGAATGGAGTTGGAGAATTTAAAAACAACTATATATCTTCTACACACAATGGTATATATATTAGAAACATAACATCTCCTGATTCTATACATATTCAAAATAATACTTTCAATAACATATCTGCAACAGGTATTAGAATGCGTAATATAACAGGGGTAAAAATTTCGGAAAATATATTTACAAACATATCATCTGGAAACCAATCTATAGATTTGCTTGAAAATAATGTTGCAGGTGTAAACACCAACGATTCAGGAGATGCAGACTCTTATGCATCAAATACAATTGCTAATAACGGTATGAATTCTCCAGTAATCCAATCTATAACTTATGTTGGTGGTGGGAAATACTTATTAGAGGGTGTTTTAGATAATAATGTTAATAATGAAGGGCCTTTTGATTTAGAAATATGTTTATCTAATGGTGCCATTGCTTCAGAATCTAATTGTGTAGATAGCCTATTCTTTCAAGAGAACTATATTACTCAAGTTACAGGCGGAATAAACCCTTGGCAGGCAGAAGTTACAGTCCCAGGTAGTGATGGAACAAGTATTATAAAGTTCTCTGCCCTTGCTACAAATAATGCTGGATTCACATCAGAATTTGGTACAAATGTATCAATTCAAGATGTTCCTTTTGAAGTGCAAACATACCCAATAACTTTAAGTTCACCTATTAATAGTCAAACACTAACCAGTGGAACACCTTTACTAAAATGGCAATCAAGTACAGACCCAGACTTAAAGCAGTATGCTATTTATATTAATGGAGCATTTTATGCAACTGTAGATAAAACAAGTAGTCAGTTGCAAATTCCAACTACACTTGCTAATGGTAACTATACCTGGTATGTAGTAGGGGTTAGAAACAATAATACCGAGAGTGGTAGAAGTATAACATTATCATTTAGTATTTCTGCCCAAAATGAAAATCCAGTAAGTTATGTGACTCTTTCACCAATTTCGGAAGAACCAAAATTCGTATCTTTCCCAATTTCATATACCTCATCGAATAGTGAAGGCTTGGGTTCGGAAAATGATTTTAGCGCTTTAGTTAATCAATTTTTGGTAAGTATACAGGGCACTTTAAAAGTGTTTACTGCTAACTCTGCAGAATTGTTAAAACAAGCAAGTAATGTAGTTTCGCCGGCAATACCACTGTTTGGAGGTGTTGTACTTGCAGTTACGGCTATCCCTGCAAATTCATTGCCTCAATTAGGTGCTTTAATAGGCGCATATATTCAAAGAAGAAAAAGATATTTTGGAATAGTTTATGACTTAAGTTCTAAAGAAATTATTCCATTGGCAAGTATAGAGCTTGTATCTTTAGAAGGAAAAATAGTAGATAGATCTATTAGCGATTTTAAAGGAAGATACTCTCTATCAATTGATAGTGAAGTAGAGTATAAGCTGGTTGTAAAAGCAGAAGGTTATGAAACGAAAGAAATTATGGTTAGTGGTATGTATAAAAATAATGTATTAACCTATGATATTGATTTAAAAAGAAATTCTAAAGGTTTGATTAAAAGTAAACAAAACAGAAGGTTTAATTTAAAAGCTACCGGTTGGGTTTTCAGAGCACTTAAAGCATTAACAATTGTTGGCTTTATATACTCCCTTTTTGTTTATATTACATCTCCAAGTTTAATTAACGGATTAATATTAATAGTTTATATAGTTGTTTTTATAGTAAATATTTATGTATTTATATTAAATAAGCTAGAAAAACCAATTGTTATATTAAATACAAATGGAATTCCAGTCAAAGGAGTTGTTTTTAAAGTGATAAATAAAGATGGAGGAGTAGTAGATGCAGGTATTACAAATAAAGAAGGTGTTATGAAAGTGCGACTTGAAAAGGGTGAATACAATTTGTTAACAAACAACAACGGAGAGGTTTTAAACCAATCTATAAAAGTTAATGCTAGAGGTTTTGTGCAAGGTAAGGTTGTTTTAGAGAGTTCTAATACAAAATCTAGTAGCATTCAGTCTAACCCATTTAGCTAACTAATCTTTCTTAACTCTAAAATCTTCAAAATTCTTTATAGCGCCTTCAATAGTACCTTTTATTGAATAGTTAAAAAGTATAGATAGAGCGTTTACACCAAATCCATTAGTCCATGCCTTTATGGCGTTAAAAAACCCGTTATTAAATCTTCTGCCGTCCATTTGTACTGTAACGTTGTTAAGTCTCTTAAAGTGGCCGTATTTTTTGATTTTGAGGGTAAAAATTGCATCTTCGTTGGTGTTAATTCCTTGTTGAAATCCGCCTACTTCATAAAATGCCCATTTTCTGCAAGACATAGATACACCCCACATTGCTTTAACCGGGTTTAAGAGGTCTAATGTTTTAAGCATAATATTTACCCATTTGGGAGCATTATAAAACTCAACTTTTGTACCAACAGCAACAAGTTCTGAGTCAGAATTATATGCTTTAACAATCTCAGAAATCCAATTAGAGGGGAGTAGAGTATCTGCATTTGTAACAAGTATTAGGTCTCCGCTTGCTGCACGCATTCCCGTATCATACGCGTAGCTAGTACCTTTTTGTTTTTCTATTACAACTTTTGCACCCATGTTTTTTGCTATAGATGCGGTTTTATCTTTACTGTTATTATCACAAACTATAATTTCAAAATTCTTTTTGTAGTCCTGATTTTTTAAAGAATTTAAAGTGAATGGAAGTAAATCCTCTTCGTTATATGCTGGTATAACTACAGATACCTCAATATTTTTTTTTAAAATTTTGTTTTTCAATTTAGTAATTGCATAAAAAAGGGGGCCCCGGAACGGGGCCCCCTTAATATTATTTAGCTTCTTCTTGCGCTCTTAATTCTCTAATTACTGTAACTTTAATTACACCTGGGTAATTTTGAGTTTGTTCAATTTCTCTTGCAATGTTATATGCCATAGATTTTGTATCTTCATCAGATGTTTCTTCTGGCTTAACGATTACTCTAACTTGTCTACCTGCATTAATTGCGAATGCCTCTTTTACACCTTTGTATTTTGTTGCAATATCTTCTAATGCCCTTACTCTTTTTACATATTCTTCATAACTATCTCTTCTGGCTCCTGGTCTTGCACCCGAAATTGCATCTGCAATTCTAACAATTTCCGCTTCTACAGATTGGGCTTCTATATCAAAGTGGTGAGCAGCAATTGCATTCACTAGTCTTTCATCTTTCCAATATTTAGCAGCTAATTCTGCAGAAATATGGTGATGCTGTTTTCCTTCTTCTGGTGCTACCTTACCAATATCGTGCAATAGGCAGGCTAGTTTTACAGTCTGTACATCTGCGCCAAGCTCCATTGCTAGCATTTCTGCAATCTTTACCATTTCTAATGTGTGTTTTACCAAGTTTTGACCATAACTAAATCTGTATTTAAATCTACCAAGCAACATAATAATTTCGTTTGGCAAATTATTAAATCCGGTTTCATAAGCCATGTCTTCTCCAGTTTTTTTAATTACTTTCAAAACGTCTTTTTTAACTTTGTCGATTGTTTCTTCTATTGCTCCTGGGTGAACTCTCCCATCTTGCAATAATTTTTGTAGGGCAAGTGCTCCAACTTCTCTTCGAATTGGGTCAAAACATGAAAGTGTAACTTGGTTTGGAGCTTCATCTATAATTACATCTACGCCAGTTAGTTTTTCAAAAGTTCTAATGTTTCTACCATCTTTTCCAATGATTTTGCCCTTTAGGTTTTCATCATCAATAGTGAATGTAGTAGTTGTTGTTTCTACAACATAATCTGTGGCGCTATTAACCATTGTCTCTACTAAGATTTTTTTAGAAACCTCATCAGATTCATGTTTGATTTGCTCTTCTGATTCTCTTACTTTTTTTGCAACCCAGCTATTTAGATTTTTTTCTACCTCTTGTTTAAGCATATCTTCTGCCTCTTTTTTTGTTAAACCTGCAATTTGTTCTAACTTTTTTGAAAGTTCATCTTTTTGCCTTGCAATATCACTTCTTAAGGTTTCTAGGTTGTTTTCTTTTTTTTCTATTTGGTCAGATCTTAAGTCCAAATTACTAGCTCTTTCAATTAATTTTCTTTCTCTTTGATCAAGAATTATTTCTTGCTCTTTAATTTGTTCTCTTGATTTTCTTGCAGCTTCTTGGGCAGCTGTTTGAATTTCTAATACTCGTTTTTCTGCATCAATTAGTTTGTTTTTGGCAATATCGCTAGCTCTTTCAATTGCTTTTTCTTCACTTAAAACTGCAACTTCTTTATTTTTTGCTAAAGCATCTTCTATTGCTTTTTGTGTATCTTGTCTTGTTTTATTTAATTGCTGAAATAGGTAAAAAACAACTCCACCCAGTATTACAGCAAGTATTGCTAGTACAACAAGAACAAGTGATAAGGCACCTGTTTCCATGTTAGATAATTAAAAATTATTAATTGGAGTTTTTTAGAAGTTTGATTTTTTAGCTATAGAGAGATTACCAGCAAAATTGAGCCGGCAGGTTCTTTAAATGATTTTGATGTTTTTAACTTCATTTAAATAAATTCTCTAAATATTAATCAGTCTTCGGTTTAACTCCTTTCTTAAGCTCTGGTCTTTTTGATTTCCAATATTTGCTTAAGAAACACGCAATTATATCAGAAAAGCGATTATTTTAGTTAATTGATATAAAACATATAAAAGTTGATTGCAATATATTTATATTGATATACTAAAAATATTTCTTATCAATTTTCAATGCTAGATTCTTCACAATCTGAAACAGCTTCAGATTTTCAGTATGAATGTATTGTAGGGCAAGAAAGGGCAGGTTTGATTGCTACTGACACAAAGACTGTAACAAACTATCAAATGCTTGGATTCCCTAAATCTATTAAATTTTTTAAATCTTTTTTTGATGTAAAATTAGACATAGAAATTCAAGTTTATGGGGAAGGCTCCATACCTTGTCCTTTTTTATTAAGGGTAGGATTAGCCAAGATTGAAGATAAGAATATTGAGCGTGAATTTGTAAAACGACTGCTAGTTTACCTAAATAAAGAAGAGTTATTCTATAAATGGGCCACAAAACCCTATAAGCTTGAACGTGTAAGAAGGGTAAATCTTGAAGAAGAATCTTAGAAATAGAGTTTGTTATAATATAAGACCAAATATTAATTTAAAGTTGAGTTATCGGACAATACAATTTAATTAAACCTTTGCTATTTTCATCATTCTTTTAAATAATTTTCTTCCTGCAGTTTCACTAGAAGATCCGGAATTTGAAGATCCAGAAATTGCTTTTGGTTTAAATGAATCAATATGTTGGCCTTCGATTAAAATTCTATGGTTTTGAAGTTCTTGATAAAGTCGTTGAATCATTATATTTTTTTGTTCTAGCAATTGTGCAAGGCTTGTTTGTAAGGCTTTTGTATCGTTTAAATTAGATTGAAGTAGAGCAACTTCACCTTCTAACTTTTGTATTTTAGTTCTTAATTCTTTTGCCTCTGCGCCATCTTTTATAATTGCTTGAAAATCAGCATGTTCTATTAGTTTCTCTATAAGTTCAGATTTACTAGAACCCAAATTTAAATAGTAGTTTAAATCATTTTGAGATATTTCCTTACCCATTATCTTTAGGTAAGTTTCTTTGATCATTGTCTTCCTTTGCTCTCTATCCATTAACATTCCGTTGCTACCTGCACCTAAACCTCCCGGCTTTGGTGCTCCTATTCCTCCACTCATTCCGCCACCAAAGCCACCCATAGAGCCTAATCCACCACCAAAAGGTGAAGCCGGAGGAATTATTGGGCTTGCCCCTCCAAACCCACCTGCAAAAGGTGTTTGCGCTGGAGAGCTTACAATAGGGCTAGGTAGTGTTGTATTTGTTACACCGCTAGTTGGTGCGGGTGATATGTTTAAAGGTGCTCCAACTTGAGCATTAAGAATGCTTCCGTTATTGTTAGTAATTGCATCTTGAGGGTTTGGTTGAGGCAATGGTCTTTTTGCATCATCTTTAAAGAATTCATCAATTGCATCTACAATTACTTTGGCCAAATCATTCATTTTGCCATCATCTTTCAAAATTGCAATATCTTCGGGGTTGTCTAAGTAGAGTAGCTCTACGCATGTACCAGATGGGTTTGTAGAGTTAAGTATTAAAAGTGATGTTAGTTCATGTTCGTATTCGCTTTTTGCACCTTGGCTTTGATAACCGGTAGTTTTACAAACATAGTCAACAATATTTTGTGCAAGTCTTTGAGATCTATTATCGTTTGATGCATTGCCTCTGTACCAACCTTCTACACCTCGTTTCCCACCATCGTTAATATGAAGTTCAACAAAAATGTCTCCTTGTGCTTCGCTAAAACCTGTGTTGTTTATCCATTCGATTCTTTGTATTAAGGGAAGGTCTAATGGTACAGCTTTATATTCTATTTTTTTTGCATCTAAATGAGGCAAACAAAGTGCTAAAAGTTTTCTTGTTAAATCTGCCTCTCTTAAATCTTGGTACACTGCACCAGGATTTTCCATTGTATGAGCTGCAGAAATTAAAAGTCGTGCCATGTTTATAAAATTTGACTATAAGGATTTTACTACATTTAAATGAATTGGTGTATGCAGGTTATTTTTCTATTACTTTCAAAATTTTTTCAAGTTCATCATCGTTAGAAAAGGGGAGAGTAATTTTGCCACCTTTTTGAGACCTGGAAATTGCTGCTCTTTCTCCAAAGATTTTCTTAAGATTTGTTTCTATGATTGTAGTTTTTTCATCTAAAATTCGCATGTGCTTTCTTAAGTTTATTTTTTTACCTTTATTAAGTCTTCTTACTAGTTCCTCTACGGCTCTTACAGATAAATTATCCCTTACCGTAATTTTATATGCTGCAATTAATGTTTCGGAATTTGTAAGCCCTAACAAAGCTCTTGCATGACCTTCAGATATTCTGGTTTCTAATAAAGCTTTTTTAATTTCATCTGGCAAAGTGAGTAATCTAATTTTATTTGCTATTGCAGACCGGCTAAGACCAACTCTTTTTGCAACCTGATCTTGAGATAAGTTAAACATTTTATGAAGTTGTTCAAATGCCAATGCCTCTTCTAGTGGGTTTAAATCAGATCTTTGAATGTTTTCAATAATTGCAAGTTCTAGCATCTCCTGGGGGGTTGATTCTTTAACAACAACTGGAACACTTTCAAACCCTGCAAGTTTTGCGGCTCTCCATCTTCTTTCTCCTGCTATTAATTCGTAAGATGTCTCGGCCCTTTTTGTTACTAGTAAAGGTTCTATAACTCCGTGCTCTCTAATTGAATCTGCAAGTTCTACTAAAGTTTCTGGCTTGATTTCTATTCTTGGTTGGTATTTGTTTGGTGATATATACCCAATTGGTAGAGCGGGTATGTACCCCTCAGATATTTCTGAAATTGAATCTTTGTTGATTAGAGCGGATAGCCCTTTTCCTAGACCTGTTGATTTACTTGACATGCTTACATTGTAGTAAATATGTTTAGAAGTAACAAGCGAAAAGCGAGAAGTTTATATTTTTTTAATCTTTACCAATATTAGGCCTAAGCATGTCGTTGCCACCATTAAATCTGTTAATTATTTCTTTGGCAAGATTTTCGTAAGCTATTGAGCCAGTTGAGTTTGGGGCATATTCTGCAATGGTTTGGCTTCGAGAAGGGGCTTCTGATAACCTAATACTTCTTGGAATAATGCTTTGAAAAAGTTTGTCTTCAAAAAAGTTTTTAAGTTCTGATGCTACATCTTTGCTTAAATTAGTTCTAGAGTCAAACATTGTTAAGATTACGCCACCAATATCCAAGGTAGGATTTAAAGTAGATTTAATCATTTTTATTGTATTTATTAGTTGCCCTAAACCTTCTAATGCATAGTATTCAGATTGTACTGGAATTAAAACTTTCTCTGCCGCAACTAAGCCATTAATTGTAAGTAAGCCTAAGGATGGTGGACAGTCAATTAGTATAAAGTCATATTCTTTTTCTATCTTTTCTAAACCTCTTTTTAAAATATTTTCTCTAGAAAGAGCGCCAACAAGTTCAACTTCTGCACCCGCAAGTTCTATTCCAGAAGGAATTAAGTCTAAATCTTTTAGTCTAGTTGTTTTTACAATGTTTTTAACATCTACTTTATTAATTAAAAGATCATATATATTTCCCTTTACAGCTTGGGTTTTATTCTCTATTAGTCCGGAAGATAAATTTGCTTGAGGGTCTAAGTCTACAAGCAGAACTTTTTTTCTTTTTTTTGCAAGATATACGCCAATGTTCATTACTGTGGTAGTTTTACCTACGCCACCTTTTTGATTTGTAACTGCTAAAATCATCTAAAAATTTGCTCGATTAATTATATGTAATATCATACCCTAAAATTTGCCATCTATCATTCTGTTTCTAATAAATTCTTATGTTCTACAACCCAAATTTGATTAAGTGGCCAATATCTTATTAGTACTTTTCCTTTTATCCAATCTCTTTTAACAACTCCAACATCTATATATCTTGAATCTCTGCTGTTATTTCTATTATCTCCCATTAAAAAGTATTCGTTTTCTTTAAGATATATTGGGTCTGCATTTTCTTCTAAAAATGTCCCACCTTTTGTATAAAAATCATTTGGCAAATAAGGTTCTTGTATTTGCTTGCTGTTTACATAAACTTTACCTGTTTTAATTTGTATCGAATCTCCGGGTATAGCAATTACTCTTTTAATAAAGTCGTTTAACCCAGGTTTTTGAAACACAACTACGTCACCTCTTTGATAATTTAACCCAATAGTTTTACCCAGTTCTGTAGAGCCTAGCCATTGATGCACTTTGCTTGTTAAAACAATTTGAGAATGCATAAATGTTGGCTCCATTGATTGCCCATCAATTTGGTTAGGTGTAGCTATAAAGAGGTAAATAAACACACATATTGCTATAGCTATAACTACAGATTGCAATAGTTCTAACAAGTTAGACTTTACTATTTGTTTTGACTCTTCCATTGAAATTAGGCTTTTTCTACTTTTATCTTTACTATACTATCATTAACACTAACTTCTTTCACTTCTGATTGGTCAATTTTTTGTAAAGCAATATTGCTGGCGTTTACGCTATTTGAAAGTACTGTTAAATTTTTGTTTAAAATTTCAGATAGGTTATTATCTTCAAGGTCTAAGGTTACATTTACTTTCTCTCCTTGTTCAAAGCCTGAGTTTTTACGTAGTGCCTGAATGTGTCTTGTAAATTCTCTTAATATTCCAATTTCTAGTAGTTCTTCTGATAGTTTTGTTTCTAAGCTTATTTTTACTTTTATAGAAGTATCTTCTGTTGTAACAGGTGCTTCTTTTTTTGTAAAGTTTGGAACGTCTACAACTTCTTGTATGTTAAGTTCGCCTTGAATCATTTGTTGCATCCACTCAGTAACCATAGGAACGTCTGTGTTTTGATTTACTATTTCAAGTAAAGATAATGGTTGTCTAACTTTTAAGCCGTTTTCAGATCTTAATGTTTGTCCAAGGTCGCATATTTTTCTTACAAATTGCATCTCATTATTTAAATGAGTGTATTGGTCTAAGAACTTTTGGTCTGAGGTTGGGAAATCTACTAAGTGAATAGATTCTTTTTCTTCTTCTATATGCTGGACAACCAATTCTTTGTAAAGGTGTTCAGTAATAAATGGAGCGAACGGAGCTAATAGCTTTAGTGTTTCTATAAATACATAGTAAAGAACCTCTAATGCCATTTGATCTCCATCTGCAAATCGGTCTCTAGACCTTCTTATGTACCATTTTGAAATGTCTTCTATTAATTCTTTTATTGTTCTTGTTGCTCTTGGAATTTGATAATCATCTAATGCCTCTGTAACTTGCTTGATTGTTTCTTGTAATCTTAAAACTATCCAAGCGTCTAATTCATTGTCTAAATCTGACCATGGAATATGGTTCCATTCAATCCCGTTATCGTTTTCTCTAGTATTCTTAGCTAATTCTTTTCTAGGAATCCAACCATGAATGTTTGCATAGGTTACCAAGTAAGAATAAATGTTCCAAATAGGTAGCATGTATTCTTGTGCATGAATCTTTAATGTATTTTCACTAATTGTTGTATCTTCACCCGCAGAAATTGGTGTGGCAAAAAAGTTTAACCTGATTGTGTCTGCACCATATTTTTCTACTGTTGGTTTAGGGTCAGTATAGTTCTTTTTGCTTTTACTTTGTTTTACACCTTTATCGTCTAATGTAAATCCACTCATTACAACATTTTGAAAAGCCTCTTTGTTGAATAGGGCAGTAGAAACTGCTAAAAGAGAGTAGAACCAACCTCTTGTTTGGTCTACACTTTCTGCAATGTATTGTGCAGGGAACTTTTTTTCGAATTTATCTTTGTTTTCAAATGGATAATGGAATCTTGCAAAAGGCATTGCTCCAGAATCGTACCAAACGTCTAACACATCTGGAATTCTTTTATATGTTTCACCTTCAAAAGTAAAAGTTACATCGTCTACAAAAGGTCTATGTGGGTCTGTTAACCTTACACCAGATAGCTTTTCAAGCTCTTCAAAAGAACCTATTAGCATTGTTTTGCCACTTTCTGACTTCCAAATTGGTAATGGTGTTCCCCAATATCTTAATCTAGAAATTCCCCAATCTTTGATTTCTGCAAGCCAGTTTCCAAATCTTCCTTCTTTTACATGAGCAGGCGTCCAGTTAATGTTGTTATTGTTTGCAACTAGGTCTCCTCTTAAAGTACTCATTGCTATGTACCAAGAGGTAATAGGTTTATAGATTAATGGAGTGTTTGTTCTCCAACACATTGGCATCTCGTGCTCGTAATCCTCTTTTCTAAATAACCTATTACTTGCTGTTAAATCTTCAATTATTTTATTGTTCGCAACTCGGTAATTTAAACCTGCGTAAGGTGCAATATCAGAAGTAAAGTCACCTTGATCATCTAAATAGTCAAAACTTTTTATTCCAACTTTTTGAAATATCTCATTATCTTCAGCTCCATAAGGTGCTAAGTGAACAATTCCGGTACCAGAATCTGCTGTTACATGGTCACCCAAATATATTTTATGTGCATTTTCTCTGCCAACATAAAAATCAAATGGAGGTACATATTCTTTGCCTACTAAATCTTCTGCTTTTACCTCCTCAGTAACACTATGTTCTTTATCTTTAAAAATAGTTTCTACTAAATCTTTTGCAACAATATAAGTTTTATTATTTGAGCTTACCTTAACATAAGTAATATCTTTACCAACAGCTAAGCCTAAATTTCCTGGCATTGTCCAAGGTGTAGTTGTCCATGCTAGTAAAACTGTATTTGCATCGTCTTTTAATGGAAATTCAACTGTTATTGCTGGGTCTACAAAGTTTTTGTAACCACCTAATGCAACTTCTGCATTAGATAATGTTGTACCAGCTCTGGTAGAGTATGGCACTACTTTAAAACCTTCGTAAAGTAAGCCTTTGTTGTAAAGCTCTTTTAAAGACCACCAAATAGATTCAATGTAGCTTGCATCCATTGTTGCATATTCCTCTTCACCATTTGTTAGTCTTCCCATTAACTCTTCAAGCTCTATAATCTTGTCTTTGTATTGTAAAACTGATTCTCGGCAAAGTTTATTAAATGCTTCTATTCCATATTTAACAATATCTTTTTTCTCTTTAAAGCCAAGTTTTTTTTCTACTTCGTATTCAACAGGAATTCCTTGGCAATCCCAACCCAAACTTCTTGTAACTCTAAAACCTTTCATGGTCCAATACCTTGGAATTATGTCTTTCATTGCAAATGTAAGCATGTGGCCTGTATGAGGCTCTCCATTTGCTGTTATTGGTCCGTCGTAAAAAGATCTAACTTTGTCTTGTGGTCTTTGTTCTATTGATTGCTCTAAAATTTTATTTTCTTTCCACCAAGCCAAAATGGATTGTTCAAGCGTAAAGAAATTTGGCTTGCTTTCGGGCTTGTTGAACATGGTTTAAAAATAAAAAATAGATTCTGTAATTTTAGCTTAGGCAAAACGTTTTCGCAATGTAATAGATTACAACTATTGCAATAAAAAAATATTTACTTTAATCTAAATAAGTTAATTTTCTCCCATGACCACACAAACACTAAATCCTGACATTACAGGAGGTTCCTCCCCACGCACTTTTGATTTAGAGCACGTTGATGGCAGAGCAATGCAGTTAGAAGTAGCATTAGCTAATTGGCAATTAGAAAAAGTACATGTTTTAAATACTTACAAATCATTTAAGACACCCAATGGAGTTGAGGATCTTTCACAGTGGTTTGACCCAAGTAGAATTAATGATTGCCTTACGGAGCTATTTGAAACTGTAAATCCAAATTTTATAGAAAGATATATTTACGAAATCAGAGATGAACTAATTAAAGGTAATTTCCATCCAAATATAAGTAGGTCAAGCCAAATAATGGCTCAAGTTATACCAAGTATTAAAAACGTTCATGAAACTAAAGAAGCAAGGGCAAGATTCAAATTTCAAAACTACATCTCGGGAGAACAAGAAGCAATGGCAGGAATGCATAATTCTTTACCGACCTTCACACCTTTATTTGTTGCACAATACTATGATTGGATGAATGGAACAGGCAGAGGTTTAGAGAACTCACAAAGAGATTTGTTTAGCAAAGTTAGATTTGCTTCGAAGTTGTTTTTTAATGGATCATTAATTATTAACGAAAAAGATAGGATTGAATTTTTTGAAGCTATAAAATCTACAAAACCTTTTGTAATAGAGCAGTTAATGCTAATACTCTTAAGCCCTGCCCAATACAGGGATGTATATTTAAAAGCATTTTTGGCAAGGTTTGTTTTTGATAATCTTTCTCAAAATATCGAAATAGAATCTGGAAATAATAGAATCGAAAGCATGGTAAAAATAATTGAGTTATCAATTAAGTCGCTAAAAGAGGTATTGTCTTATAATCCACCACAGGCCGTAGTGGAGTCATAATAAGTAGCTTACTCTCTAAATTAGAAGTAGAATAAATTATTACTTATTTATAATATTTATGTACGATTTTCAAATCTTTATACTATTGGTTTTAGCAGTGTTTTGTTTGCTAACTATTTTGTTTATTATAATGCTTAATGTAGTTGGGTTTACAGAATATCTTAGTGCTAAAAACGCAATTTATAAAGAAGGGGCAATAGATTTAGATAAAAACATAAAAAGAAGATATGCTTTAATAATTCCATTTGCAAACTCATATATAGGCATATTAAGAAAACATGAGGGCAAATATTGGTTAAAGGCAAAAAATAATGCGGGAATAAAAGTTTGGTATGTAATTTTAATAACAATTTTCATGTCCCTCTTGGCTTATATTATTACAAGTTACATAACAAATTTGGTTTTTGCATTCTATAAATAAATTTAAGAATACTGATATAATTCCCGTATGAAAGTAAAAACACTGCTTATAGGTTCTGGAGATTTTGCGATTCCAATTTTTAAAGCTGCACTTGAAGCAGATTTTTTAGAAGTTGTGGGCATTGTTACTCAGCCAGATAAACCATTTGGAAGAGATCAAGAACTAAAAGGTTCGGCTGTCTTTGAGGCTTTAAAAACCAATCAAAATATAACCTGGTTTAAACCCAGCAAATTTAGAAATGAATACCAGGATATTCTTACCAAAACTAGCCCCCAGCTTGTTCTAGTGGCATCTTACGGCCAAATTTTGCCAAAAGAATTTATAGAATACCCAAGGCATAAGGCTTTGAATTTTCATGGATCAATATTACCACAATTACGGGGTGCTGTTCCTGTGCCAATGGCAATTTTGCAGGGATTAACCGAAACAGGTGTAACGTTGCAGGTAATGAGCGAGGGCATGGATGAAGGAGACGTAGTATCAATTGCCATATGTGATTTAAATGGCACAGAAACAACTCAAAGCCTTATGCAAAATTTGGCCGAATTAGGGGTTGTAATGCTTCAAAATGAATTGCCAAAATATTTAAGCTCAGAATTACATCCAACACCTCAAGATCACTCAAAGGTTACTTACTGCTATAAAACAGATATTGAAAAAGAGAAGGCAGAGATAACTTTTGAAACAGATATAACTTTAGCAGAAAGAATGATAAGAGCATTTTACCCATGGCCGATTGCTTATGTAATGATTGAAGGTAAAATGCTTAAGATTTACAAAGCAAAGATTCATTCTAAAAATGTTAACTCGTCAAACAATTTACAAATAAGAAGAGATGGAAAGTCTCTTCTGCTAGAACTATCCAGTGGAACACTAGAACTTTTAGAGGTGCAGCTTGAAGGTAAAAAGAGAGATAATGCTAAGAATTATTTGTTTTTAGCTAACTAATGGATCTCTTGAGCGAATCTACATTAAAGTTTTGTGAGTACTACCTTAATGGCCATGAATACTATAACGCTATCTCAGCGATTTTCTTTTTTGTTATTGGTTTATACATTTTCTTTAAGCGTAAAACAAGAATAGATATTTACTTTAGTATAATTATCACTTTGATTGGGCTTTTTACTATTGCCCTGCATTATTCGGCCACAATATTAGGTCAGATACTTGATTTTTCTAGTATGTATTTAATCACTTTGTGGCTAATTACTTTAAATATTGAATCAAAATTTGATTTTATAAAAAAACATTCTCTCCTATTTTTTATAGTTATTTATTTAATTTGCGTATTAGTAACATTTTCGCCAAACTTCTTATTAAATATTATAGTTTTTGGGTTGACTTTAGTGTTATCTGTTTTAACCCTTTCGCTACGCGTTAATGTCAAAGATAAGAAATTAGAGCTGTTTTTAATATTGGGTATTTTATTAGTTGGATTTCTTTTTTGGCTTGCAGACTATTTTCAAATCTTTTGCTCAGAACAACTTATTTTTGTAAATGGTCATATTATTTGGCATTTTGCTATGGCAACAGCGTATTTATTTGTCTGGAGGTTTTATAGAAAAATTTTACCAACTACACAGACAATATAGCCAATCAATGCTAAAATTCCGCATTTATTGGAAATAAAATGTTGAACTCAAGTACGTTTATGCAGTTAATGCCTCAGGCACCAGATATTAATAGTCTATATCACTTTACAGCCGTGCAATTAAATTCATTCTTATTAGCGAATGAAACTATAGGTGCCGAACTGAAAGAACTTATAGGAACATTTTTGCACTACCAGTCTATATTTAAAGCGCTTGAT
Organism: uncultured Candidatus Saccharibacteria bacterium; assembly: GCA_965230975.1. GTDB lineage: Bacteria > Patescibacteriota > Dojkabacteria > J137 > J137 > JBGSZB01. The sequence continues at coordinate 59,425 of OZ246402.1, read as the reverse complement.
CAACAAAAGGTGTATTCGCTGTACTATTTTTTAATTACAGACAGAATAGCCCAGAGTTATGCTAAATTACTAGATTTCTTTAATAAATACGAAGGAATATATGCATCTTTAAGTGAAAATCTTATACAAATAAATAATGAACATAATTTTAATAGATTAACTACAAAAAGAGTACTTGCAAAGGCCATTTACCAAAATCCTGAGAGTGTAATTCAATTAATTGAAGAGTTTAAAGAGTCTATTGAAACTGGTAATGAATTTGATATAGAGGTCTTAAGATTTATTTCGGCAAGGCTCAGCAGTGTTGTTGTCGAATTAATTAATGCTGTTGATAATAACGAGGTTGATATTTATTTAGATTTGGATAGTGTTGAGACTCAGAAGATAGATAGATTTAGAGAACTGATTAATCAATACCTAAGATTATCTTTATTTCTAAATTGTATAAACTTTATCGAATCTCCAACAAGAGGTGAAGAGCGGTTTGTATATGGAGGTTTAACTACTATTTCAGATAAGCATATCTTGGATCTTTCAAGACAAGTCTATAATTTTATTCTAAATCCCTCATCTGCAAATTTGATTAACCGAGTCTTCTTCAATCCATTTGTATTCATGGATGTATTGAATGATATAAAAGAGGATAAAGATATACCTGAATTTGAAAGTTTACTACCGTGTTATAAAAATGTAGCTATTCTTCAGGGTATTAATTTCCATTTAATGTTTATTCGAATATGTTCTTTGGTATACAGCAAACACCTGCTTAAGCATTTATTTGAAGAATAAACACAACTTAATTAAGAGGTTTTAAGCTTACTTACTTACAGTACTGTTGCCTTCTTTAGGGCCAATCTCATCTGCCGATTTTATTACCTCGTTATTTAAATAGTGCTTATTGTAAATATCCATTATAGATAAGAACATTACAACTATTATTGGACCATATAAAATGCCCATTGGTCCAAATATTGTTAACCCGCCCAAAACACTGAAAATTGTTATTAATGGGTGAATATTAACTGTATCTTTCATTATTTTTGGTCTTATAGTTGTATCTATAACATTAATAATAATTGCACTGTAAATTATTAAAGCTATAGCAATAATTACTTGCCCAGTATTACCTGTTCTTAACCCATCTATAATCATAAATAAACCAACAGGGAACCAAACAAGCCCAGATCCAATTGGTAGTATTGATAAAATCATCATAATAATCCATAACAATATTGGGGCGGGTACATTTAAAGCGAGTAATGGAATTAAAACTGCAGTAGCTTGCAACAATGCAACAAAAAAACTACCTTTTACAACACCCTTAACGGTATCTCTAAACTTTTGGAATAAAAGAAGATCGAATTTTTTGTCTAAAGGTGAAATTTTACTAAATAAAGAGGGCATGTTTTTATAAACAGGGAAAAAGTAGATTAGACATAAAACCATTAAGAAAAGGTTGAATAATAGTGAGCCACTTAAAGCAACTGCTTGTTGAGCAATAGGGAATATTTGATCTTTAGCACTTTGTGCGAATTGGACAACAACCTCTTGCAAATTCAAATATGATATTTGCATGTCCGAATTGTATCTACTTATTAATTCATTTAACCTAAATATTGTTTCGTTAATAGATGCTTCAACACCTCTAATACTTGCAACTAAATCTCTACCTTCTGTTAAATTTCTAATCTCCCCAAGAGTAAAGATTGTAAACATTGTAACTACAGTAATTATCAATACTAAAGAAACTGTCACAGATACAAGAGTAGAGAATCCTTTGCTTTTACTTATTTTGAAAATGAATTCGTATATTGGGTAGAACAGCTGAACAATTACTAATGAAATTATAATTATGTTTAGGTAGGGTTGAAACAAAGCTAATGCTAATAAGGATATTCCAATTAGCACGATTAAGTACAAAATATCTTTTATTTTCATAGCTTTTCTATATTTAATTAATGTTTATAGCATATCATTCAACCAAAAAAATGACAAAGCTTAAAGGCCCTATTTAATTCACAACCAATCCAACTCTTCCCAATCTAGACCAGTAATAATCAAATGTATTAATATCCATCCAAATAAGTCCAAACCAAGGGTCATTTAAATAGATTGCAGTCGGATTTTCAGGAGTCCCTCTAAACCCAGTAACAACTCCACCATGTTGACCATTAATTGCATAAACTCCAGATGTACCCCATTCTAGGTTTCGATCTTGGCTAGTCCCATTATATCTCCAAATTACAACTGGTTTACCATTGTCTATGGATCTTGCTAAATCTCTTACGTTCCACCCAGTTTTTAGTTCTGTATAGATTCCTCGGTTGCTAAACATTTTTTGAACTGGCAACCAATGCACTCCGTATCCCCAGCTTCCATCACTATTGCCCACGTAATTAATATTAGGGTCTCCAAGCCATCTGCCATTTGAATCTTGTCTTGTATCGTAACCGACTTCACCAATTAATCCCGATACTGTTGTAGAATAGCCCTTCCACGCAAGTGCCATTCTTGCTGCATAAATATTACAAGAGAATGATACCGGATATTGAGGCTGATAATACAGTGGCATTGCAATAGTTACTTCATTAGTTCTTGATCTAAATGAGAAGCTAAGCTCTTCTATATTATCAAATCCACTAATAGATTTTACTCCTGGGTTTAATTTGACTGTATAGTTTGTATTAAAGGCTAAGTTGCTTTTAGGGTTAAATATTAATGTGTTTCCTTCCCAGCTAAAGTCTCCAGATATTTCTGGTGATATTCTAAAGTTGTTTTGAGCGGAAAGGTGGTCCACCTCTTGATTGAAAGTTACTTTTATATCACTAGATTCACTTACCTTAACTTCATTATTTTGAGGAGATGTGGATTGTATTCTAACAAATCCAATTGTTTTGAACTCAAAATTTATATCATTTTCACTTTCAATAGAAGCTGTGTTTTTAATTCCTTTTTTAACTATAACTTTGTAGCTTGTTTCTTTATCTAAAACATTGCTAGGTGTAAAGACTAGAGTTTTGCTATCGTCCCATGAAATAGTGCCATCGATATGTGGTTCTGTACTAAAATTACTTTCTACACTTTCTTTATTCATATCTGTAACAAACTTTAGTTTTATTGGTGTATCTACCTTCACAGTGCTACCTCTTGGTAAATAACTTCGCAATAGAGGCTCAGTTTTCGTAGAAAATTTAAGTTCGTGAGTTAGTATTGGGTTTTCAGTTTCAAATGTCTCCTTGTTTAATAAATTTATTACTTTTGCCTGTTGAAATGTCTGAATAAGATATTCAGTGCTTAATTCTAGATTGGTTTTAGGGGTTAAAATTATTTGCTTGGAGCTTGAATATTCTACTTCAAATTCAACTTCGGGAATGCTTTTAAAGCTAAACTCTGAGTTTCCTTGCAGTTCTTTATTTAAATTTAAAGTTATTTTAGTATTTACTTCAACCTCTTTAGAATCATTTGTCGGGTTTGTAGAAGTTATTTCCGGTAATTTTACAGAGTCAAAAACAAATCCATATTCATGACTTTCAGATCGAAATCCAATTCTGCCAATGCCGGTTATATAAACAACTATACGTTTGTTTGGTAAAAGTGATTCTTCTGGTACAAAATAACCATATGTTGAGAGTCTTCTAATTCCCAAGAATGGAACAAATTTCCACTCACCTTTAATTTCCGGATTAATATTTACATATAATCTAGATGTGTCTACTGGAGTATTGAAATAAACCTCGATTGGCTTAGAATAACTTTCCCAAACACCTTCTGTTTCTGGGGTAGAAGCTATGATTTTAGGTGTGATTTGAGTGTACCCAATTACTCCAAGTGCTCCTACTATTATTAATCCAAATAAATTAATTATTATTTTTAAAAGCATTCTTTTATTTAGCCACTTGGCTTTAAAGTTTGTTTCTAAATCTAATTTTAGTTTTTGTTTTAGATTCTTTTTATAGCTAACAAACCAAAATATGTTTATACAAACCAATAAGGTAAACAAAATAGAGCAGAGGATTATTATTTGAAAGTAGTTATCCATAATTTAATATTTAATTCAGGCTATATTTTAGAGATAATAATTAAATTTATTAATTGCCATTAATAAATTTATCTCTTTCCCATTCAGAGTAAATGGTCTCAAGTGTTGCATAAACAACAGGACCTTCGTCATCTCTATATAAATAGTTGCTTGTATAGTTTAATAAACCTCTAATTTTCCAGGTGTCTACGCTTACAAACCAGTGAGGATGGCTCAAATAAGTAATAACCTGTGGTCTTGTTGCAATAGAACCTTTGTTTGGATAATTTGCGTCAAAACGTCGTATAAGTTCACTTGATGGGAACCAGTAAGAGTCTGCACCATTGTTTGGAAATTCCCAAATTCGCATTCTTTGGTTAGCGCTATTGTTCCAGGTATTTATATTGTTATTATCTGGTAAGTATGGAGATGTAGTTATATCTAATGACCATGGTACTTCTGTGCTACCTGGTATGCTGGCATTAACTTTCCCACCTGTTCTTCCAGAAGAGTCGATTAAGAAACCTGCATCCTGTGCTGCTAGTAAAACATCTGTTCCAGACATCCATGCCCCTGTTCTGTAAGAAATTGGAGCGCCAAGGCCATACTCTATAAACTTTTGTCTACCCCAATTAAAAATCTTTTTTAATTCTTCTCTAGAATATGCATATGTTGGTACATCTACACCATAAGTACCTTGAATAACAGGGTAACTTTTTGCAGAAACCCCTGCTTCTGCAACCATGTCAGTCCACATGTGCATGTGCATTCCTATTTCATCGTATTTACTATTTCTTCTTTCTAAAACCCAGTTTGTAATATATTTAGCTCTATCAGAAGATATTTTATTAATTGTATATTGATTTTTAACATAAATACGTGGGTTAAAGAAATGTGTAATTGGCATTCCATAAGTGTCGCCAATATTTGCAATGTCATTTAAGTCCGATTGTCCAACATCCCAGCCTTCCCAATCAAGTGTCCATGTAACATAAATAGGGTAGGTTACATAAAAGGAGATTGCTTGACTTCTGTAAATCTTTAGGTTGTTTCTTGAATCAGTAACGTTTGCCTGTATTTTATATGCACCTGGTTCTAAATCTGACACTACAATATTTGCCTTATAGTTTCTATCTCCAGATGGATCCATTCGGCCATTTTTATTTGTACCAACAATGCTATATGTAACAATGCTACCAGAATTAATTTCGTTATCTATTAAATTAGCTTCAAAGGTTAGCGCTGCACTTTGAAATGCTGCACTTTTTTTCTTTAAGAACCATTGCTTGTTAGTTTTACTTAATATTCCATGAAAGTTTTCTTCTTTTAACGTTATTCCATCTGTAAATGCAGTTGCGTATTTTTCGGTAGAAAATGTAGCCTCAGTTTCTCCTGGGTTTCCGTAATATAGAAAGTAGTTATTATCTTCAGTTAGTGGCTGAACACTTTTTTGAATCTTAAATGAAATTATAGAATTATCTGTATTAGCATTCTCTAAAACAAATGGTATTACTATAAATTCACCCTTAGTGTTATCAAAATAAACAACTCTCAAATCTCTACCATCGGACATAAATGCATTTTTACTGCCTAGTGCTTGAGAGTGGTTAAACTTAACTTGTGCCCAAGAACCTGCGAACATTGATTGCCCTGGATTTGTATTTTTTACTAAAATATCTCTAAAAGTTTTGTATTCATGGTTCCACCACTCATCTTCCTCTCTTATTAATCTCTTTTTAAATTGAATGGAGGTAGTGTCGGCTGCAATATTCTTTACAAAAGTTTCTGTATAGACTGTTGTGCCAACAAGTGTAAATATTAAAACAAATACAAATGTGGTAATTGCTCTTTCTGTAAATACCCAGGTAAATCCTGAATCCTCTTTACCTTCTAACGACCATGTTTTTAATTTTGCTAAAAATCCTGTTAAAACAGAAGAGATTATCATTACCACAAGATAGGCTAAGACTAAATCTGTAAGGTAAAGAAAAGTTGACCCTTCAGGAGAAGATATGTTTGTGGTTAAATATTTAAATAAAAATAAAACTAGTGAATGAAATACTAAAAGTTTTAATGCGTTAACACCTAAAAAATGCAGATAAGCTTTTACTACTTTTGGTAAAAAGTTATTAACTAATAAGTAAACTAATACAACTCCTAGTGTGAAAGATAAACTAAGCGTAAGAAATGTTAAAGATGGTGGGAACCTGCCTTCATCTGGCAATGGATTTAATATTTGAGTTGGTAAATATTTAAAAGCTATACTTCCGGCAAAGGTTAGTGCACCAAATACAACTAGCCAAATTAGGCTAATTCTAACCCTCAAAGATTTGGTTTGATTATTTAGTATGAACTTGCCAAAAAATAGTCCGAATATAAAAATAGGTAAATATTGAAGTATCGGAAAGCTATGAAGTTGCCCGGTAGAGTATATGTGCCCTACAAATAATGCTTTTAAATTATTTGCTATATTTGACCCTAAATCTACATAAGCTAGGAAATGTGCAATGCCGTAACTAGCTATTGAAATTAAAATTGCTAACAATGGATTTCTTAAAACAAATTTATAAAATCTAAAAAGAAAGGTGACAGATAAAGAATAGAAGGCTAGTGTTATTAAGAATTCTGCAAATTGAGGCAAAGTTATTAATAATATTATTTCTATAATTCCGCTTATCCAGCTTGCATTTGGTGGCAATGAGAATATTTTTAATGTTACAAAGGCGGAAACAAACGCTATTAAATAGTATGCAACTATTATTTTTAAGGTTCTTTGCAAAGCTTTCCCTTTTTTAAGTTGATACTCTTCTTGGCTTAAAGATAGTGTTCCTAAGTATGTGCTTATTCCAGATAGTACTAAAAAGAAGGTGAATGAAGTAATGCCTCCAAACAAACCGATATTAATTACCGTTGCATCACTCCCACGGTAAGTTATTGCAATTACATGTGTAATAACCATAATCGCTACCGCTATGCCTCTAAGTATATCTATCATTGTTTCTCTTTTTTTCTTGATAGGAGCAGGTTGTATTATTTCTTGCATATTCATAATGTTTTAATTTTACAGTTATTTTGCTCTTGAGTGAAGCACTTATTTTAAAAGTATAATTTAGTGTACTTAAATTAACTAATTATCCTTGTTTGAGAGTTTATCTATTGATATAATCCTCGAGCAATTAGTAAAGAGTAGTTTGTTCCGCCTTAGCTCAATGGTGGAGCAATCGGCTGTTAACCGACAGGCTGCAGGTTCGAGTCCTGCAGGCGGAGCAAACTACTTAAACTTCAATAAATTGTTTACTCTAATTTCTCTCATACTACATACTAGTCTAGGACGTCTTTTGACTTGATGGTTAAGAGCTATCTCTTGTCTAAAATTTATTTTCTAGTCTGCTTTTTTAGAAAAAATTTACTTATTGTTGACCAAAGTGGTATACCACGTATACCATAGATGTATACTTTTTAATAAATAAGGTATATGGCAAAATTTTTAACACCAAAACAAAAAAGAGTATTAGAAACTCTAGGTAGCTACTTTGCAGAATTTGATATTGCTCCAACATTAACAGAGCTTCAAGATATGCTAGATATAAAAACCAAAAGAGGCGTGGTAAAGCACTTAGAAGCTTTAGAAAAGAAAGGCTATATTTACAGAAATGGTAAATCTAGGGGCATCTTTCTAGATTCCGGGTTTAGCTCTGAAATGTACGATATACCAATCCTTGGTTATGCAAATGCAGGTCAACCACTAGTTGTTGCAGAAGAAGAAATTATGGGAGTAATAAAAGTAGATAAAAAAATCCTACCTAAAAAAAGTGACTTATTTGCTTTAATGGTTAAGGGTGATTCTATGAATTTAAGAACTATAAACAAGGTTCCAATCTTAAATCAAAACTATGTGGTTGTAGAAAAGAGTGGTAGCTTTTCAGATGGAGATGTAGTTTTAGCTGTTGTAGATAATGCCGCAACTATCAAAACCTTTAAAAAGAGTGATGACAAAATTATATTGTACCCAGAGTCAAGTAATCCTGTTCACACACCAATATACTTAAGAAATAGCACTGAGGCGTTTATTAACGGTAAAGTAATTGCTGTTTTAGAAAATCCAATTAATTAATATTTTTTATCTTAAAGAAAATGACAAACGTAGATTATATAAAAGTAATGAGACCAAGAAGAAAGTTTAGTTTAGGGAAATTAATGGTTATGAAAATAAGCCTGGTTTCTGTCTAGATTTAGTAAAGTCTTATCCTCTAGCTTTTAGACTTGTTTTTGGCATTGTTATCTATAAAAAGATAAATTATCAAAATGATAGCAATGCCAAATAATACAACACCTCCCAATATCAAAAGCCCTGATTGAGAATTTAAATTTAGGCTAACCCCAAAAAGATTTAAAACATTCGAATTGGTAAAATTAGTTTGAGTAGTAGACACCCCTGCAACCTGACCATCAGAAATGTTCTTTGATATTTTACTGCTTATAGTTTCGATTGTAACTATGGGTACAACAAAAAATAACAGAACAGATAAAATTAGTGCGAAAATCTTTTTCGTACTAAAATCTGTTTCCAAATGCGTCATTTTGTAATCGTCTGGATGGGGTTTACTCATAGGTACCTGTTTACATTTGCAATGTGCTCTTCATAAGTTTTTGCATAGTATAGTGTACCATTTGCGTCATAAATAAAATAGAAATATTCTGTTTTAGTAGGATTTAAGGCTGCCTTAATAGAAGAAATCCCAGGGTTATTTATTGGTGTTGGTGTAACACCTGCATATAAGTAAGTGTTGTAAGGTGATTCGATTTTAGTATCGGCAAAAGATATAAAAGTATCTTCATCATTTTTAATAAAGTGAATAGTAATATCAGATTGCAGCGGGTAATTTACTTTTAACCTGTTATGAAAAATACCGGAGACCAAAGGTCTGTCTGCATCATTACCAGCCTCTTTTTCTATTATAGATGCTAACGAAATTACATCGTAAATGCTGGTTAGATTATTTTGATTCTTATTTAAATTTTCAAGGGTTATGCCATTATCCGTAAGTCGTTTATCAAAGTTTAATAACATTGCAGAAACAACCGTTTTGGCGTTTGAATCAAAATCAAATCTATAGGTATCTGGAAATAGCAAACCTCTAAGTGGATTGCTTGCGGGTTTGTATTTATTTAAAATCGCACTAACATTTGTATCAAAAGTGTATTTATCTGGGTTTTCACAAATGTCTATAAATTCACTTTTTACAAAGTTATTAGTTTGGGCAGAAGACTCAAATTTAGATACAAGTAAATCTGCAATTTGTTCATATCTCATTCCTTCTGGAATAGTTACAGCTATACTTACCTTAAAAGTACCTTCTTCTAAAATTTTAATTACGTTTGGCACATTGGTGCCCTTAGGAATAGCATATTGCCCTGCTTTGATATTGGCAGTAATGTTATTTAACCTAACATATATTTTAAGGGCTTGTTCACTTGCTATTACTCCAGATTGTTCTAGCTTTGAGGCTATGGTAAGCAGGTTGTCTCCATTATTAACTGTAAAAGCAATATCTTCAGATTGTATATTTTCTGTGTAAATCGCATTGCTATACCATTGATATGCAATGAATATTCCTACAAAAATAATTAATACAATAATTAAAGCTGAGGTTACAATTTTTTTCATTAGGATTTTTTAAAATCTAAGTATTCTTGAAGTATTATTCTAGCAGATTCGCTATCAATACTTTTGTTTCTAGAATTTTTAATATTTTTTTGTGCTAACTTTGATGTACCAACCTCATTCCATTTTTCTATAGGAATGTTGAAATTTTCTTTTAGCTTTTCAATAAATTGATCAACTTCAATAGACATTTGTGTTGGTTTTAAATCAATCCCTAAGGGGTATCCAACAAGTAAAGTAGACGGGTTGGCTTCTTTAATTCTTTTTAATAATAGCTGAAAAAGTTTTGTAAAGTTTTCAGCACTGACTGGATTAATGGTAAAGGCAATAAACTCATCTTCGTCAGATAAGGCTAATCCAATTCGTTTTCGACCGTAGTCAATTGCTAATATTTTAGACATATTTAAATTTTAATATGGGTATACTTAAATTACAAAATTTAAATTTGTGGGCTAATTTTAAAATTCTCAAGTACAAATTTTGAAATTGTGAGCCAATTCTTCAAATTGTGGGCTAAATTGAAATTTCTTAAGTACAAAATTTCAATTTGTAAGAAGTTTGTAAGATTAGAGTGTAATAATTCGGAGTGTTAGATTTTATATTCCCTAAAACTTGTTACATTTGCCAAAAAGAAGGCGATTATTTATGCAATGAATGTTTTAAGCGTTTTATTAAAGTCGATCCAATCAATAAGTGCCATATTTGCAATAGAGAATCAAGAATAGGCTTTGTGCACAATGAATGTAGGGAGTTAACTTATTTAGAAGGGGTTGTAAATTTAACTGTGTACGATGGAGTTATTAAAAATATTATTTATGATATTAAATACAATTACTATTTTGCTATAACAGAAACTTTAGGCAAGATAATGTCTGACTTTTTGCAGTTTTATTCTTTTAATTCCTACAATACTGTTTTAACCTTTGTTCCAACTAGCAAAAAGAAGTACGTGTTAAGAGGTTTTAACCAGTCAGAATTGTTGACTAGGCATCTTTCTAAATATTCTGGTATAAACTGTGTAAAGTTTCTTTCAAAAACTCACAACACAGGTGCTCAGGCAAAACTTCATAAATTTGAAAGAGCAGAGAATTTAAAAGATGCCTTTATACTACACGAAAATATTTCTAAAGAGTCTAATATAGTAAATATCATTATTGTAGATGATGTATTTACAACAGGTGCAACCTTAAATGAATGTGCAAAAATTATTAAGTCTAAATTCCCCAAGGTAAATATTTTTGGATTTGTTATTGCAAAAGCAAGAGACTAGGTTTTGAGTGATATAATCTTGCCCATGAAAACAGTGTCTGAATTATGGGAATATTATAAGCATTATCGAAGGGATAGGGGGTGGAGGGAGTATGAAAGAGCATTTGGGGTAAGAACTTTGGTCGAGTATCTATTAAATTATTCCAAAGATGCAACTATTGTAGATTTTGGTTGTGGATTAGGTTGCTTTGTAGATCATTTAAGATCGGCAGGTTATAAGAATGCTGTTGGCATTGATTTGTTCCCATCAGATAGCCCTAGCCTGTATGTTTATTCTGATTTTAGCAAAATCGAATTTGAAACCTCATCAGTAGATGCGGGTATTTCGTTATGGGCCTTGGGGGTTTATGGCAATAAAAAAGAAGATATTCTTTCTCATTTTAAAGAAGCGCATAGAATTATTAAGAATGGTGGTAGATTAATGTTGTTTATGCAACAAAACTCAAGTGACTTTTTAAGGTATCGTACAAATCTTAGTCTGCAATACGATGAAGAAGATCCGTTGATTATGAAAGAAAAATATGTTTTTGATTTTTTAAACATCGAAGAAACGAAAATATCACAAATTTCATTATTAGAAATTGAAAGTTTAGGATTTGTTATAAAAAAGATAATACATAGAAGTTTGGTCATACTTTTACTAGAGGTGGTCAAAGAGCCTTAAAATAGGGTTTTGTGGTATAATATATGGGTATAAATCAAATATAGTACTTTAAAATCTTTTTAGACCATCCCGAAAATCTTCTGATTAATAAAAAGATTCGGTAGATTTTCGGGGATGTTTATTCGACAGCACTTTAACAACTTTTAATCAGGCCAGAAGTAGTGTTCACTTCTGTAAAAATAAAGACACTTTCGAGCAATCGAAACTTTGACCTAAACGTCAATCCAATTACTAAGGCTTTCAACGCTATTAACAACGCTATTGATAATGCATTTGGAAACAGAGCATTAGCATTTAACGCTTAATTGTCGTTTTAAGCTGTAGACCGAATAAAAAGTAGGTCTACCGTCTAACTTTTCTTCTCAAGGTGAGAGATTTTAGGCGAAACCCAGCCTTGACGCAGTAATTTAACTTTGGTTTACGGTTAAATTATCAAGAATTAGTAAACACTAGGCATTTAGCATTTTTTCAATTTATAGCTGGTTCCTAGTAAAAGAAAATTGAATAAGCTTGTAAAAAGTTAAAAGATTTGTAATTTGTTGGACAGGGGTTACCCTCATCTCCACCAATAAGCCCGTATTAAGCAATATGTCTATTGCTAACAATGCGGGTTTTTTTGTATCTAAAAACATAGATTCTGAAAACACCTAAATTCTGTTATCATATAAAGTTCTAACTCTACGTTTTTATTGTTTGATTACAACTTGCCAAAAATCAGCAATTTAAACTAGCCTTAAAACTCACAACTTAATACTTATAACTAATTAAAAATGGACATATTTACAGTACTTTTTTACCAACCAATTTTTAACTTAATGGTTGTTTTGTACAGACTTTTTAGTGAAAACCTGGGCTTAGCAATAATTTTAATTGCATTAATATCTAGATTAGTCACATTACCAATAAGCTTAAGACAAGCAAAAATGATGACTACAAATAAGGAAATGCAAGAAAAACTAGATGCAGTAAAGAAAAAGTTTAAAAACGAAAAAGAAAAACTGCAACAAGAACTTGCCAAAGTTCAATCTGAATACTTGCCAGCACAATTAGCCGGGTGTTTACCAGCAATTTTACAGTTTATTTTGTTTATTAATATTTACAACGTTATAAACAATTTAATCAAGACAGGAGCAGAAAGTTTTAACATTGTTGCCTATCCGTTTATAGAAAAATTTGCAGAAGGATACCAAATACACACATCTTTCTTTGGGATAGTAGATTTAAAAACTGCAGCATCTGCAATAGGTTTTGAAAATTTAGGTATCTTGCCATACATAATCTTTATCGCATTGTCTGCAATAACCCAGTACATCTCTATTAAAATGAGCATGCCAAAAAATGCTGTATCTACAGAAAAAGATAAGTCTAGAGACAAAAAAGAAGCCCCAACAGAGGACTTTGCAGCGGCTTTGCAACAATCTACAAAACAAACAATGGTATTGTTCCCAATAATGATTGCATTTATATCTTACTCAATCCCAATAGGTCTAAGTGTTTATTGGATTGTGCAAAACACATTTGTTATAATACAAACGCTTTTAATACAAAGATTTCAAAGACAGTCTGTAGAACGTGTGGTATAATTCACCGATCTAAATAATCTGAAATAGCTTGATGGTCAAGCTCAATAGATTAATTGATGAAACTAGTTTGTAAGTTGCATCAAAAATTTAACATTGTAAATTCTAATTTAAAATAATATGAAACTTAAAGCACAAAAAAGAGAAGTTGTAGGAAAAAAATCTAAGAATATTAGAACAATGGGTTTTGTACCTGGTAGCGTTTTTGGTCCAAAAAGAGAGTCTACAAATTTACAAGTAGATAAAAAAGAATTACAACAAATATTCAAAAAAGTAGGTGGAAATAAATTTTTTGACCTTGAAATAGAAGGAGAGTCAAAGCCTTCTAAGGTTTTAATTAAAGAAATCAATATTCACCCAGTAACAGATGAATACATGGATGTAAGTTTTTACCAAGTTGCAGAAGATAGAAAGCTAAATGTTGAAGTTCCTGTTATTGTTAACGGAGAAGCTCCAGCAGTTAAGCAAAACCTTGGTTTCTTAATTACTCAATTTGATGCTATTACAGTTCACTGTTTACCAAAAGATTTACCTTCAAGTATTGAAGTTGATATTTCAAACTTGAACCAACCGGGAGATGCTATTACATTAGATACAGTTCAGTTACCCGAAGGTGTAGAGTGGGATAGTAGTGTTGATCCAACTTCCGCTGTAGTTTATATCGCTTCATTCCAAAAAGAAGAAGTTGAAGAAGCACCTGCAGAAACAACTTCAGAAGGAGAAGAAGGCGCAACTGCAGAAGCAACTACAGAAGCTGAATCAGAAGAAAAATAAACTTTTAATAAAGATTTTTCAACGGGCCCCGATATATCGGGGCCCGTTTCTATAGTGTAATTCCTTTGCATTACATGGAATTTTGTTAAAATTTAAGGTATTCTTGTAGTGAATATGAATGACCTAAACTCAACCACAAATAACACAACACAAGTAGTTTCAACCTCTGATTTATTACCACGTGCTCCACTAGAGCCAGTTACGGGCACGACTTCATCTGGCACAATGGCAATGGATTTAGAATTTGAAATAGCAAGTTTAAAGAAAAAGGTAGATGAAGCCAAATTGCCGGCAGATTTAAAACTAAAGGCAGAAGGAATGTTGATGAGATTAGTAAAGATGTCTCAAAAAGGTAATTTTTCGCAAGAGTTTGAGCCTGTATCAGAATATATAAACTGGATAGTAAAGATCCCATTTGAGATATACTCCCAAGAAAGTGGAGATATTAATAAGGTTAAAGAAACATTATTGAAAAATCACTATGGTTTAGACCCAGTTAAGAATAGTATTTTAGAGTATTTGGCAGTTTTGCAGCTACAAAAAATGGAGGCAGTACAGTCAAAATCTGACACACAAGAAAACGGTATGGAAGTTTTGCAAGGCAGTAGTTCTCATTCTCCCGTATTGTGTTTTGTTGGAATTCAGGGTGTAGGTAAAACATCTATGGCAAAATCAATTGCGCAAGCTTTAAATAGAAAATTCATTAGAATCTCTTTAGGAGCATTAGGTTCGGTAACTGAAATTAGAGGTATTCCAAAAGGAAGTGTAAGTGCAGAGCCGGGGCAGGTGGTTAAGGCATTGGTTAGAACTCAAACTATGAACCCTTTAATTCTTCTAGACGAAATAGATAAAGTTAGTTCTGACACCGGATTGAGGGCAGATGTAATGGCAGCTTTACTAGAAATTTTAGACCCAGAGCAAAATGCGACTTTTATGGATAAGTATTTAGATTATCCATTAGATTTATCTAAAGTAATGTTTATTACGACAGCAAATAACTTGGGTGGCATTTCTGCTGCACTGTTAGATCGTTTAGAAGTTATTCGTTTTGGTAGCTATACAGATAATGATAAAGTTGTAATTGCCAAGAATTATTTACTACCTAAAGTCAGAGAGGCTACTGGCTTAACAGAGGCACAGTTAAGTTTTGATGATGATGTTTGGCCACTTGTTATTAGGCCACTAGGGTTTGATGCAGGTGTTAGACAGCTTGAAAGAACTTTGACTCAGCTTGCAAGAAAAGTTGCACTTCAAATAGTGCAAGGTATTTCAACCGGCACAAAAATTACTAAAGATAATTTTAGACAGTTTATACCCGAAGATATTGGGGTGTATAGTTAATATAAAATGGGTATTCATGACGTTGTGGAAACAATAGACATTGGAGCAAGAAAAGTTGCATTTGAACTTGCCCAGGCTCAAACAAGAGTACAATCCGAAAAATTTAAATTACTTTTAGATTATTTTAAATCAAGCATAGAGAGGACTTTTGGTATTCTTATTGAAAAAATTGATATTTCAAGTTATGTTTGGTACGACAAAACCAAAAGACGAGTGGATGGAGATATACGTATTTACCAGACCCGACATTCATTTACTCTAAGTTTTTCTAGAGTAGGAAAATCTTCTTTGCTGAATGAATTTATTGAAGAGATAACGAGAGTCTCGGCAGAATATGAAGGCGAATTTAGGGGTTATCAAAAAAGTCTAACTCCAGGCTATTCAGATTATATTACTATCCATTTCCCTCATCCCAAAGAGGATTCTAGTTTTGAAGAGGAATCTTAGTCTAAATACTCCTTGTAATCCTTATCCTTTTTCATTTGCTGTTCTACTGCGTTTCTTACAATTTGTGCCTTGTGCATTCTTTTAGATTGTGCAGCCCATTCCAAATACCTATCAATTTCTGGGGAAATTATTAAAATGAACTTAGAATCTAGTTTGCTTTCTGCCTCTTTGATTGCTTTTTCTATAACCGTAACTAAATCTTTTGAAGAATACCTTTTTACAATCAAGGATTTGTTTTTGGGAAGATCTTTAGAGTTATTAGAACCTTCTTCTTCTAAAGTGATTACCACTTTTTTTTCATCTAAGGCTCTTGCAATTTCAAAACCCTGCTTATAGTTTAATTCTGAAATTTCTGCAATTAATAGATCACAATCTTTAATTAGTTTATCGTTTTTATCCGAAAATCTATCAGAAATATTAACGTTGTGCCCAATTCTTTTAAGAGCGTCAACTCCTTCTTTTAAATCGTTAGTTTTTGTTTTATTACTTGCTATTGAGACAAATATCTTCATACTTTGGTTTTAATTCTTATTAAGAAGTATATCATTGCTATATCTTTACTGGCAAATCAAAAAGATAACTAATGAATAAATTTAAGAATTGAGAAATGTTTTACTTTTCTGTATAGTAGAAGTACCTAAACTTCAAGGTATGAAAATAAACTTTTTACAAAAACCACAAAGCAGCTCAGTAATTGACAAGCCTCAAGCTTATTTAGCACTTGATATAGGTACAGAATATGTAAAGACAGTATTGTTTACAAAAAATAAAGAGTCTGAAGTTGAGGTTATTGGTTACAATCGAAAAAGACAAAAAGAATCTTCTATGTATGCTGCATTTATTATCAACTTGAAAAATGTCATAGAAACCTTAGATTACAGCATTGGTGAATGTATATCTATGGCACAAACAAATGGTAATGAATTTCTTATGCCAACAGAGGCCGTTATAGGCATTGCTGGTGAATTGGTACAAGGAGTAACAGTTATGGTTAATTCTGACAGAGATAATCCACAATCCCCAATAAACGAAAAGGAGCTAGAAAAACTTATCGAAAAAGTTAAAAAATATACTTTCCCAAACACAAAAGAGGAAATTGCAGATGAGATTGGAATCAAACCAAACTTGGTAGAAGAAGTGGAAACTTATATTAATAGTGTTTATATAGACGGTACAAGAGTAGTTAACCCACTGGGGTATACCGGAACAGAACTTGTCTATAGAGTTTTCTCAACTTTTGCACCAAAAATTTATTTGGACTCAATTAATCAGGTTGCTACTCAGCTAAACCTTGATTTAAAAAGGATTGTTGTTGAACCATATGCTATATCTATGGCAGTAAAAGATTTAAGGACTAACAATTCTAGCGCAATAGTTATAGACATTGGAGGGGGAACAACAGATGTTGCCTTAGTTAAAAATGGAGATATTGTTGGTACAAAAATGTTTGCAATTGGTGGTGGTGTTTTTACAAAAAGAGTTGCAAAAGAATTAAACCTGACTTACGAAGAGGCAGAACAAAAAAAGATAGATTATTCAGAAGGTAAATTAGATAAATCTGAATCATTGGAATTAAATAGGGTATTTACACAAGATGTTAAAGTATGGCTTACTGGAGTAGAGCTGTGTCTAGAAGAATTTGAAGAGATAGAAGAGTACCCTGCAGTGATTTATCTGTGTGGTGGAGGTGCATTACTACCAGAAATTCAAGAAGGTTTAATAACACACCCTTGGTTACAGCTATTCAATTTTAAAAAGTATCCAAAAGTGAATTTTATATTCCCAACCAACTTAAAAGATATATCTGACAAAACAAAATCTGCAAAAATGCCTGCAGATGTTGCACCGTTATCTTTGGCTAGAATGATTTTAGAATAAATATTAAATTTAAAACGTGGCTATTTCTGCATCTGAAAAAATTTTTGTTGACCCAAACGAAGAGATCGTTACTGTTATAGAAAGATTGTTAAATTCTGATAAAGAGAGAATCATTTTAGTTATACCACAAAATTCAATACTGTTAAGTAGTTACATAAGTATTAATATTTTATTCAGAGAAATAGCAAAATCTAAAAAGATAGCGGTTTTGGTAACAGAAGATGCTTATGGCAAACATATAGCAGAAAAAGCCGGGTTTTTAGTAGCTGCAAAAGTAAGTTCTATTACTAATGAGATGTGGGAAGAATCTGCAACAAGCAAAGTGGATGTTTTAAGTAAATTTCAAAATAGAAAAATTGAGAATTTACAAAATATAAATGAAGACCCTTCTACAATTCAGGTTGATATTCCAGAAAGCCAACAATTTCCAACTGAACTTTCTAACTCAGAAATAGTACAAGAATCCAATGATCAATTAGAAACCATAGAAAATGAAAACAGTGAACTCTTGGAAACTTCTATGGTAGATGAATCACTTGATCAAAATCCAGAGCAAGATATGCAAGACTTAAATTCTGCAGAAGTCGAGAATCATATTGAAGCGCAAACTGATCCATCAACTGAGAGTTTATTAAAAAGATATCAAAAACCAAGAAGGGAACCTAAAATGGTTAATATTGACGGTATAGAAATATTATCTGGCGGAGATTTAAAGAAATTCGATAAAGAGAGTGCTCGTGCTAAAATACTAGGCGAAAACAATATGAGTAATGATGAAATTGATAACACAACTAGTTTAGATGCATCAGAAGCTATTCAAGAAGATTTAATTAGAAGACCAATTAAAAGTTTTTCTAACAAATCATCTTTTACAGGCATGGATTTTAAAAGATCTTCTGGTTCTACTGGATTTTTAGCTGGATTATTTAACAGGTCTTCAAAAAGACAGTCTCTAAATAGATTTAGTAACCCTCAAGATAGAAATAAAAAAATAGCAATAATATCTTTCTTGGTTTTAATATTCGCTTTGGTTGGAATTTGGTTTGTATCATTTCAGTTATCTAGTGTAGACATTACACTTACATTAAAGAAAGAAGATGTAAGCACTGAAGGGACAATCACAATAGACCCTACTTTAAGTACCGTAGATACTGCTCAATTCAAAATCCCCGGCCAATTATTACAAATAAACGAAGTTAGTTTATCTAGAACAGGTGAGGCAAATGGTCAAGGTGTTAGAGGAAATAAGTCCAAAGGTGTAATTGATATTTTAAATACTTTAGATAAAGATGTTACTTTGCCAGTAGGTACAAAAATTACTAGCAACGAGACAAGTTTGGTTTATTTATTAACAAAAGAGGTCACAATCAAAAAAGCTACCGCTGCAGCAGAGGGTTCTACTGTAAGTGGAGCAACCAGGTTAGAAGATGTTCAAATAGAGGCGGAAAAACCGGGTGCCAATTATAATATTGTTGATTCTGATACAAATAAAGACTTTAAAATAGAAGGGTATACACTTTCTCAAGTAAAAGGTTCTAGGTACGCAAATATTACTGGTGGTACATCAGAAGCTTTCACTTCTGTTTCGGCAGATAATATTAAAACAGTTAAAGATGTTATTTTACCTGATTTGCAAAAAGAGGCAGAATCTAAATTAACTGCATTAGTTCCAAGTGGGTACACTTTATTAAAAGAGACAATAAAGTTTGAAGAAACAGAATCTAAAGCTGCTCCTGCAGAAGGTGAAGAGAGTTTAGATAAAACATTTAGCTTGACTGTAAAAGGAAAAGTTAGCGGTATGGCAATAAAACAAGCTGACCTAGAGACTGTTGCAAAAGAGATTTTAAAGAACGATCAAAATGGTGATACAGAAATAAAAAATGTTGCAGATTTGCAAATTGATAAAGTAGAGGAAGTTGAATCTAGTTATGTGCTATCTATCTCTTCAAAGGGTTCTATAACTAAATCTTTAGATGAAGTAGAAATAAAAGAAGCTGTTGCAGGTTTATCTATGCAAGAGGTTAGAGATTACTTTTCTTTGTTTGATGAAATAGAAAAATATAGAGTAGTTTTTGCCCCACAAATTGTTCCGAGCTTTTTACAAAAAGTCCCTACTGACTTTGATAGAATTAATTTAAAGATTCAGTAATTAAACTAATCAAATATAAGATATGGATCTAGATAAAGTTGGAGAGAGCCTTCCAGAGGTTGCAACAGAGGAATTCTTTGATCAATTTTTTGCACGAATGTTTGATAGAGAAATCCAAAGTCAGTTCATGTCAAATAGATTCTACCAACCTTTAGTAGAATTGCTAAAAAAACTCAAAAAAGAGCCTAATCCACCTGCCAGAACAGAAATAGTAATTAACTTTTTAAGAAGTTTGCAACACCCTTATACAAATGAAGACATAAGGACTATTCTAGGGTTAATGGATATCTCTTCGGGTTACAGAGGTTGGGGTTTTGGACCTTTAGATAGAATTTTCCCTGAAGAAGATATGCCCGAAATCGAGGCTTTGTATCATTCTATGCTGTCGGAATCATATGATCAATTAATCTCAGATTCTCAAAAAACACAAATAGAAAAGATATTAGGTATTATTGCGAAAATCAAATCCAATCCAATATCATCAAAAAGATATGAAGTTAGAAATCCGAATGCATTGGAATTTATACAAAGAAGGAATTCAAGATTTGAAGAATCGGGGTTTGCAAGAACTAGTGATGTTCTTGGAGAACCTAATGTGGAGAAGGAAATGGCATTTCGCAGAGCGTCTGCCCTGGCTTCTATGCCAAATGAGTTCCCTACAAGCTCAATATCCGACGATAACTTCGAAAGTGAATTTGAAGCATTAGATAAAGAAATTCTTGCTTTGTTAAAAATGATATCTCCTATTAAGTTTGCTAACTGGAATGTTAATTATTTAAGAATTTTTGAAGAAAAGATAACGAATGCTGCAAATACACAAGCGGAGGTTTATGGAATTGAAGTTGTGAAAATGCTTATAAAAAACGCTTATGATGATAGTACAGAAGGTAGGACAGAAAAAATCAAAAAATTTAAAGATGAATGGTTAAATAATCCAGAACTACTTCTTTCTGACATGGGTAGGCATGAAACAAATTTATTGAATAACATGGCTGCTGCAGAAATATTTAGACATGCTTTTTCTACACTGTTAGTTGAGCCTATTAGTAAAACTTTTAGAATGAAGTTCATTGACGCAGTAAGTTTTATATCTAGGGATCAGAAACAAGAGCTTGTGCCCGATCTTGAATATACACCTACATTAGAGGAGTTGGCAGAATATCAAACTAGAAATTTAGCAGAGGTAGATGAATCTTCTGTAGAAATTCCACAGGTACTATTAGAAGGTTACTCGTTTAAAGTAGATAAGCTTGTTCCATATTCTTTAAGTGAAGATTATGCAGAAAGAATCTCTGATAAGAGTATTAAAATATTTTCAGGAAAACTGTCTTTAATAAGCGAGTTAGTTGGAACCGAGATTCGTATTTATGGACAAATATTTACTCCTCCAAATTCAAAACTTACTGACCTTGTTATATCAATTACTAATACAAATAATATAGTCAATTATATAAATGTTCGTGATAAATTGTACTTTGACCCAATTTCGCAATCTTATCTAATTGATCTTACTAATGTAAGACAATTTATTGATTTGGGACCTCAGACAATTAAAGAGGTTTATATTAGAAGTAGTTTTACACCATTGCCACTAAAAGAAGTAGAACCAAATACAGATAGTGAATTTTCTAAAAGACAGTCATTAGTATTTGAATTACTTAAATCTTTGAATATTAATTTACCGTTCAATATTCGTGACTTAAACGAAACAGTAATCACATTATTAATAAAAGATTACTTTCGTTATCAAACTGAAGGTCTTGATTTTGTATCAATGTTTAATAAATTAGATGAATTTAGTTTGACAGGAATAGCAGCAGTTTTAAATACATCTATGTTTACAGAGAATCAAGCTTTACCTAAAGGATATTCTGAAGAAGATGCACAGTTTGTAAGAGATTTTAGGAATTATTTTACAAGAATGGGTGTTGCAAGATTCAATTTAAATTCTAATAAAACATCAGAAAAAGTTTTGAGAGTAACAGGAACTTGTGGTTCTGTTAATACATTTATTTGTATGATTCTTCAATATTTATACCCTGAAAGGGAGTATAGAACAGTGGGTTGCATAGCAAAATCTGAACTTGGATTATTTTACGGATCGCCACACCTGGTAGTTATAGATAAGTTTAGTAATATTCTTGATGGCACACCACAACTAAGGTTGCAACAGCAAGATAGATTGCAAGCTATTTTAAAGGATATAGAAAGTCTTGATAGTTCAAATTAATCATTCAATAAACAAACACTAAAATTGACTCTATTCTTTAACTTAACTAAAATAAGTTATTTAATGTAAAAATATGATGGACGGAAGATTTAATCAATCAGAGTTAGATGAATTTCAATCAGAGTACAATACTTTTAGAGGTCAGGTAGAGCAAGATCAAAGCCTTATAGATCTTAGGCACAAAGAAGATCCAGATTCTTTGAGAGAGTTAACAATTAGTGACTTAGAGTCACTTGCTATAGAAGAGTTATCTAATTCTAATAGGCCTGCTGTATCCCAGGAGTATGTACAAGGTAGTGTATTAGAAATAATGAGTGATGATAATATTTTGGCACTGGTTGAAAGCAGTAGATTCAGAATAAATATAGTGCAGTATATTATGCTTTCAGCTGTATTACATGTCGATCCCAACGGAGCTTTAATAGCAGATAGTTTAAAATCTCTTCAAACGTCAATCGATTCGCCTTTGTTTGTAGAAATAGGTGGTGTTCTTGATCTGAATACAATTTCCCAAGATCTATCAATTGCATTGATTCCTTATTTAAAATTACAAAATGGAAGTTCTACTCAGTACTCAATAGATAAAGCAATGGATTCTTTGATGGGTATAAGGTTAGATTTAGGTAAGGTTCAAGTTGATGCAAATTCATTAAAAAGGGCAGTAATAGAATTACCTAAAGAAGATGTAGTACAAATACTTAAAGCTTTAAGGCAAGCAATACAAAAAAATGCCCTGTGGGCAAACACAGATAGGCTTAGAAAGAGTAGTTTTGATATAAGTGAGCTAGATCAAATTCTTAGAAAGATCTTAATATTCACAGGAAGATCTTTTACAAGTGTTAACTCTGAGTCAGCTAGTAATTTGGGTTGGGAAATACATAAACTTTCTAATCAAAGAGAATCGTATTTATATAATGAAAGATTTTGTGAATTAATTAAGGGTTATAAACCTACAGCGATATTTGATTTAGTTGATTTGTGGCAATATTTTAATTTGAATGATCTTGACCTTCAAATTGATAAATTAGACGATTATTCAAAAGAATTACTTTTAAAGGTGTTTTCAGAATTAAAGGATAGTACTGAAAACCAAGCTGTTTTATTAAAGAATTTATATGCTTGGTTAACTTCAGGAGTAGAGTTATTTGGCAATAGGAATCGAGCTTATGTATTAGAACTTATAACTTTATTTGAGCAAAATGGTTATATTAACCAAGTTGCTTATAATGATTTTTATGCAAAAAATTATCCTGAATTTGCAATTTTTATTCAAGAAAGTTTGGATTTGGGTATTGGAGATCAAAGCATCGCTGTAAAAAACTTTGAGGCGTTTATTCGGCAAATATTAAAAAAAGATAACAAGTATAAAGAATTAGTTGTAAAGGAAATACACTTAAGATATGTAACAATCTGTCAATGCCTAGAAGATTTATTAGCTAAATATCCAAATGGTGGTGAAGAATTTAATGATGAATTAATACATTTTATTACAAATTTGCAAGGATATGCAAATTTAACTCATAGTAATGTTTTACTAAATAGGTTTTCAGAACGATTAGATAGACTATACCTAGAAAGTGCAAATTATAATAAAACTACACCTAACTTATTTGGTCTAGTTAGTTTCTTTGTTGAAGGTATATTAAATCCGAAAGTCTATCCAACAATAAGCCTTTTAGAAGCAAATAGGCTAAGAGAGCTTGCTTTGAAAGTTCTTTTGAGGATTGTATACGCTATGCCAAACAAAGGCTTACTCAATAACCGAAGGCGGAGCAGGGTTAAATTTATAGTTGATAGTCTTAATTTTAATAAGGCTCAAGTAAAAGCTTTAACTTCTGCTAATTCTGTTAAGCAAAAGAGACTTGAGAGTGCTACAGGCCGATTGTCATCAGAAACTCGATTTAGCATAGGTGATGACGGAGAGCTATACACTAGCTCAGACTTTGAAGTAGAATTTGAGAAACCTAAGCGAGATTCGGGTGAAGTCTAGTCGAACTCAGAATTAACGAATATTCAGTAATTACCACTCAATAAGGTTTGCTATTTTTAACATAACTTTTCCTTGAACGTTATAAGGATACTTTGCGTCATTGATAGTCCCATAATAAATCATGCCTCTCATCAATAATTCTAGGGGTACTTGGCACTCTTCTGCAATTGCATTTAGTCTTATCCTTATATTATCTAGATTTGTGGCGATATAGCTATCTTTATCACCGTTTAAAGAGTATAAAATTTGCTCTGTAATATTTCTTACAAAATCTGAAGTTAACCTAAGTGCGCCACTATCAATAAGTAATTTAATTTCTTCGGGCCTTATAGCAATTTCAGAATATCTTTTTAATGTCTCAATAACTCTATCTTGCATGTATTCCTCGTCAACAAATTCTGCGCCAACTCTCAGTTCCGCTTCTGTAGTAAGAATGTGACTATCCATGTTTTAAAGTTCCTCTTCATTATAAAATAAGGCGCCTATTGCATAGTAAATTTCTGCGTATGATTCGAAGTAGCCTTCCATTTCAATAGCATCTTGGATAATAAGTTTAGCAAGATTTGACATATCTACATCGTAATCAAAGGCAATTTGTTTTATTTGATTTTTAAAGGTATCACTTGCTCTTAGAAACTCTAAAAAATTAGGTATGTTATTTTGAAATCTTTTGAAAAAAGTAGAATCAATAAACCGTACAACACTTGAGTATGCACCGGTAGCTATTAGCCTTACACGAGTCATTTCGTTAATTTTATTCCCCCACTGCATAAGCCCAGCTCTTTCAAGTTGTAGGGATTTTCTTAACATGTATTCTTCTGATACATAATCATTTCTCAAGTAGTTAGTTGTTGGTACATCTCCCTCAATATCAATATGAGTATTCATAATTGTCAATAAAATTTATTGCAAAATAATAACATAGTTTTTATAGTCCACAATATCTTATAACAATGTTCCCTTGACAGAGAATTTCAAGGATTGGTATGATTAGCATGCTGAAAGCTTAACTGCTAGAAAGCAAACTCTTAAATATCTTACATATTATTATTTAACTTTATGGCAAGCGCTATAAAACTAAAGCCAATAGGCGAATACATTCTTGTAGAAGCTACCGAAGAAGACGAAGTAACTGCTTCTGGATTAATAATTCAAACATCCGGTAAAGGAGAAAAACCACAAAAAGGAAAAATCATTGCATTAGGAACAGGCAAAAAAGACGACAATGGAAAAGTTGTTCCTTTTAACGTATCTGAAGGTGATGTAGTAATGTTTAAAAAATACGCACCAGAAGAAGTTGAATTAGATGGTAAAAAATACTTGTTAATGAGAGAAGCAGATATTTTAGCAGTATTAGTAGATTAATAATTTTGAACTTAATTTTTAAATAAAAAACATGGCAAAAACAGTTATTTACAACGAAGATGCTAGAAAGAAATTAAAAAGTGGCGTAGATAAACTAGCAAATGCAGTAAAAGTAACATTAGGCCCAAAGGGTAGAAATGTTGCAATAGAAAAATCATATGGTGTTCCACACATTACAAAAGATGGTGTATCAATCGCTAAAGAGATTGAATTAGAAGATAAAGTAGAGAACCTTGGTGCAAAAATTTTAATAGAAGCAGCAAGCAAAACAGTTGATGCAGCCGGAGACGGAACAACAACAGCAGTTGTTTTAGCACAAGCAATTATTGCAGAAGGATTTAAAAATGTAACAGCAGGCGCAAACCCAATGGAAATCAGACTAGGAATTGAAAAGGGTGTTGCAGCAGTTGTAGATCATTTACAAAAAACAGCAGTAAAGGTAAAGGGCAAAGAAGATTACGAAAGAGTAGCAACAATTTCTGCAAATGGAGATAAGGAGATTGGTGAAATGTTAGCAGATATTATTGATAGAGTTGGTGCACAAGGTGTAATAACTGTAGAAGATGGCCAAACTTTTGGGTTAACTCAAAGATTTGTTGAAGGAATGCAGTTTGATAAAGGATATGTTTCTCCTTACTTTGCAGTAAATTCAGAAGATCAAGTTGTTGTAATCGAAAAACCAGCAATTTTAATTACAGACAAAAAGATTTCTGCAGCAAAAGAATTATTCACAGCCCTAGAAAAGATTGTAACAGCAGGTGTAAGGGATGTTGTAATTATTGCAGAAGAGGTAGATGGAGATGCATTAACAAACTTAATCTTAAACAAGCTAAAAGGAAACTTAAACGCAGTAGCAGTTAAAGCACCGGCATTTGGAGATAGAAGAAAAGCAATGTTAGAAGATATTGCAATTCTAACAGGAGGTGCTTTGATTACAGAAGATTTGGGCAAGAGTCTAGAAAACATGGATCCAAGTGACTTTGGTAGAGCAGACAAGATTAAGGTTACAAAAGACGAAACTATTATTATTAATGGTAAAGGCGATAAAAAAGCTATTGAAGCAAGAGTTGCTCAAATTCAAAGAGAGATTTCTAATACAACTTCAGATTATGATAAAGAAAAGTTGCAAGAGAGACTTGCAAAATTATCTGGTGGAGTTGCAGTTTTAGAAGTTGGAGCAGCAAGCGAAGTAGAGCAAAAAGAGAAGAAAGATAGAATTGATGATGCACTTCAAGCAACAAGAGCCGCAATTGAAGAGGGAGTTGTTGCAGGTGGAGGAATCGCATTGTTAAATTCTGTAGATGTTTTAGCAAATGTTAAAACTGAGTCAGAAGATGAAGCAATCGGTTTGAATATTTTAAGAAAAGCTTTAGAAGCTCCATTTAGACAAATTATGTCTAATGCTGGTAAGGAAGCAGCTTCTTATATTAGAGACATGAAGGGTGGAATGGGTTATGACGCAAGAAAAGATGTAATTGTAGACATGGTAAAAGTTGGTATTATTGACCCAGTAAAAGTAACAAGAACAGCTTTGGAAAATGCATCTTCTGTTGCAATGTTGTTATTAACAACAGAAGCAGTAGTAAGTGAAGTTCCAGCAAAAGAAGATCACAATCATGCTGCACCAGCAGGAATGGGTGGAATGGATATGATGTAAACAAGTTATAAGTCTTAAGTTGCAAGTTGTATGTTTTAAGAAAGCACCTTAAGGTAGGAATTAAAAAAGGGCTCCCGAAGGGAGCCCTTTTTAACATAATAAATATATATTAAGATTCTGAATCTTTAGGTTCTTCAGAAGCAGGCTCAAAACTCTGAGGGTGAATTTCAAAGGTAGAATATAAATTATCAAGGAAATAGTTATTATTACCCAAAAGCGCCAGTTGCTCTCTAACTAATTCGATTGCTACATCACGATCTGCACCTAAGGTTTCAATCAGATTTTGTATTGCAGTTACGACAGCACGGTTGATTCCTTCTGTCGCCCTATATTTGTCAGTAGTTCGACGGTTAGTTTCATTATACCTTTCCTCAAACGGTCTATTATCTGGAGTAGGAGCAGTCATTATATTTTGTTAATAAATAATGGCGATTATATCACATACTATATTTATTAACCCATTAGCTCTATGAGGTTTGAGACAGTTGTGAAAGATATTTACTGTAATTCAAGATGTATTGACTTAAAAGCACTACTTGTAGTTATATTATGTATGAGTATATACAAATTAAAAGTTATCACGGTGAGGTATATCCCAAACAATTTAAGGATATAAATATATAACTAAATCATGTATCGAAAATATTGCTTTAGCATAAAGGGAGGCTCTGTAAAAGGAGCCTCTTTAATATTTTCTTACCTCAGGTTGGTATAATTCTGCTACAATGTAAAGTTAAAAATTAACTAATTAATATGATTAAAGTAATCCTTTCTGACTTATCTAGAACATTTTTATTTGTTAAAGATGAATCTTGGACCGAAACCCTAAATAGACTATATTCCAAATTAGAAAAAGAAAATCCAGACTACAACTTTTGGGACTATTTTTATATAGATAGAGAATATTTAGAATTGATGAGAACTTTAAAATCCAAATATTCTATAAATATGTTTACTGCCGGTTACATACAAAATCACCTAGAACTAAAGAATTTATTCACCCCAGTATTTGAAAACATATTTAATGAAGAATCTGTAGGATATACCAAAAATGATGCCGAGGCATATAAAACTATAGCTCAAAGACTAAATGTAAACCCACAGGAAATATTATTTATTGATGATGATCATAAATACTGCCAATCTGCGATAGGAGCAGGGTTGCAAGTGTTTGAAATGACAGGGTTTCAAAGTTTAAAATCATATTTACAAACAAATAATTTGCTTTAGTTTGTCACCTAGCAATCCCAAATTCCCTGGACTTTCCATTGCTTATTCTCCATAATATAGGCAGTTAGATATATTTAATGTCTTTGTTTCTAGAAGTTTTTAACTGGTGGTATTCGGTTGTTTGTTGGGGCTTTTTGAATGATAAAGTCTTAGCAACCTTTATTTTTTCTATGAATAAAACCAGGGCTTTGCCTTTCGCAAAGACTTTTAATATCCCTTTATATAAAGATAATTCCGGCTTTGGACTTATGTTTGGCAAGATAGTAAAGTTTTGGTGGATTAGTTTGGGAACCATAATTAGCATTTTTAAAGTAGTACTCCCAATTTTATTACTAGTATTATTGGCAATATTACCTTTTATACCAGTATACGGGGTTATAAGATTTGTCTTTAGAATATGAAAAACCAAGGTATTGAAAAACTATTCGAATTTAGAAATATCTATATTTACTTGGATTTTGGCAGACTATTTGAATACAACGGCTTAAAACATGAACGTTACAATCAAGAGAGAAAGTTGGGTAATTTTTTAATCTCAATTTCAATAATCTTATTACTGATTGTTTTTGGAATTTTGATATTACAGGGTACATTCTATTTTGCAGATTTTATTAAGCCAAAAAGTATATTACATTTAATACCTTATTTATTAATTGTCTCACTGATAATTGGGTACTTTTTAAAAAGAGACAGAAATAGCCTAGAACTAAATCATAAAAAACAAAAACTCACAAAAATCTTTGCATCTGCCAATAAAAAAGAAAAAGGGTTTTATATTAATGACTTTTTAGATATAGAGTCCTCAATGTTATTAAATCAGCTTTATAATAAAGATAGCACTTATATTAAATATCTTTTTAGTAGCTTAATAAAAGACTCCAGGTTTTCAAACATCCTTTCAAAAAGGCTAGGGTTAAATGCAGATCAATTAAATGAATTTGTTAATAAAACCACCTTTTTAACTTTTTCAGAAGATTATGTAAATTTCTTTTCTAGACTATTAAATGAAGGGATTTTACTTAATACATCTGGAATTAATCTTTATGTAATATTTTTTACATTGCTTAAATATTACTTGCGGCCTGGCTTGATAGAAAACAAGGTAACAGATTTAGAACTTGATGGCCTAAGAAAATGGTACTCTAACTCAAATCAAAAATTTGAGTACCAAAAAAAATGGAAAATCTTGTCCCAGCTTAAACCGATTGGGGACGTAAATACAACATATACATCTACAATTACTCCAACGCTAGATAAATACGGGCAAGATTTAACAAGCCAGGCCGCAAACAGAAGTTTTAGCATTTCAATTGGGAAAGAAGAGTTAATGACAAATTTATTGTCTTTGCTAGAAAGAGATACATCTACATTTGTTTATTTGCTTGGTGAAAGTGGAGTTGGCAAAACAACCTTTATAAAATATTTAGCTACAAGAATGGTAGTAGAAGACGTGCCTTCAAAATTAAAAGATAGTAGGCTTGTTGTTTTAAACTTTGCAAAAATAATAGCAAATGCCCAAAGCATAGAAGATATAAAAAAAATATTTTTGGCAATATTTCAAGAGGTTTCTGCATCTGGTGAAATTCTATTAATTGGTGAAAACTTTACAAGTTTATTTAGTTTTAGATCTAATTTGAAAGATGAAGCAGTTAATCTATTAAAAAATCTACTAGATAATAAAATTAAATTTATTGCGATTGATGAACCATTAAACTATCAAAAATATATAAAAAGTGATTTAGATTTAGCTTCTAAATTTGATGTTTTAGAAATTAAAGAGCCCGACCCACAAATTGCATTACAAATAATGGCAGATGAAGCACTTAGCAAAGAGAGCAAAAATCAAATATCTATTCAATTTTCGGCACTTAAAAGAATTGTAGATTATGCATATAAATTTGATTACGAAAAAAAGATGCCTTTAAAAGGCATGGATTTATTAGAAGAGGCTATGGTTTTGGCAAAGTCTAAAGGTTTCAACTATTTGGACGGTTCTTTGGTAGAAGAGCTTCTTTATACAAAACTTGGCGTAAAGATTGGAAACTTAGGTATAGATGAAAAACAGGTGCTTGGTAATTTGGAAGATAATTTAAAAAGTAGAGTAGTTGGTCAAACCGAAGCAATAACTCCTGTAGTTGCTGCAATTAAAAGATCAAGGTCCGGATTAACCAATAGTAAAAAACCAATAGCTTCGTTTTTATTTTACGGACCAACAGGGGTAGGCAAAACAGAATTAGCAAAAGCATTGGCAGATTTATATTACGGAAGTGAGAACTTAATGATTAGAATAGATATGTCCGAATATCAAGAAGAGCAAAATTTAACAAGATTGATAGGTGGTTATAATTCTGATGGGAGTTATACAAAAGGCTTTTTAGCAGACACAGTTCGGTCAAGGCCTTTTGCCTTGGTATTATTAGATGAGATTGAAAAAGCAAATCCTAAAGTTTTGGATTTATTTTTATCTGTCTTAGATGATGGATTCTTTAAAGATGGAATGGGAAGAAAAATAGATTTTTACAATACAATTATAATTATGACTTCAAATGTAGGGTCAAAAGAGATTCAAAAGTTATACCAGCAAAAAGAGAGCTATTCAGAAATAAAAAGTTCATCTTTAGAAATATTAAGTAATTATTTTAGACCTGAATTTTTAAATAGATTTGATAAATTAATAATGTTTAAACATTTAAGTTTGTTAGAAATTACAAAAATTGTTGAGAAATTCTTAGCAGAAGTCAATACGAAGTTAATCGAGAAAGGTATTGTAATTCATTGGAATGATAAGACATTAGAAGAACTGGCCAAAATAGGTTACTCACCATTGTGGGGTGCTAGAGAGTTGAGAAGGGTTGTGCAAGAAAGAATAGAAGACATATTAGCAAATGAAATAATTTTAGGTAATGTAAAAGATGGTGATGATGTTTTTTTGAACGGATTATCTATTCAAGAAGTTAAGTAATTTTTTGATAATTAAGTCAATATGTATTAAATTATGAGTATCTTAAATTAAATTTATGAAAAAGTTAACCAAACAATTTGTTCTTTTTTTATTAGTGCTAGTTTTTTCTTTATCTTTTAAAATTACAACTTTTGCTAGCTCTGGCAGTTTGGGTTTACCTCAAATTCCAAATCCAACTGTATTTGATGATTTAGAACAAGTAATAAACTTTGCAACAAGCTTAATTAGACCATTATTTATACTCACATTTATTGGAATGATTCTCTATGCTGCTGCGGTTTGGCTAACATCTCAAGGAGATGAGGGTAAAATTAAAACAGCAAGAAATATTATTGTTGCAGCAATTGTTGGTATGGCAATTGCAGTATTCGCACCAGCTATAACAGGTGTGGTTGCAAGTTTCTTAGGAGTAGATACTCTTAATATTTTTTAAAATATGAATAATATCTTTAAAATATTTTTATTTACAGCTTTCTTAGTAATAGCATCGTTCTTGGTTTCTAATAACGTGAAGGCACAAGATTGTGGCCCACTAAGTGATTCACTTTGTAGGGGTAAGTTAGTAACTGAATGGTGTGCAACTAGAGGTGGTAATCAATATTACTGTACAGAAAGTTCTAGTGGTTCAGGTGTGTGCGCTTGTCCTATTCAATCTACATGTATTCCAGCAGGTTGTTCCGGACCTGGAGAGTATGAACCCGATTACGCATGTATTTTAGCTAAATCATTACCGACTCCAGGTTCTTCTGGCAGGGTAGATTGTTGTGAAAATAAATGTAAAGACGAGAGTGTTGCTATAGATACTCCAGCTGAGCTTAATTTTTTTGCTTTTGAAATATTTAACACAAAAGTAAATATTACATACGAAAAAATCCCTACAATCATTAATTTTATATTCTCAACAGTTATAGGTGTTTTGGCAATTTACGCTGCATTTAGAGGTATTTATATATATGCTATAAAATTACCAAATACTACAAAAGAAGAAGATATTGCAGCTGTTAGTAAAGAAGCAAGGGCTATTTTGATTGGCTTTATTTTGGCGCTTACATTCTTGTTAATAACCCAAATTATATTTAGCATACTTGGTTTGCCTGCATTAAATACAATTAATTTTCAGGTTAACCCAGATGCACCAGTGGATTCCGGTGTGCCAACAATTGTTATTCAATAAATATGTTACAAACTATAATTAGTACAATTTTGCAACAATCAACAGTAAACTTACCAGACGAAGTTAATTTAAAACCAATAACAATTCCACTATTTGTAGATTTTAGCGCTGTTGCAGGGTCTGCATCTACTGTTTTTTCATTACTTTCCTTTTTAGGGGTAATTGCAACCTTGGGTATAGTAGCTTTTTGGATAGTTAAAATTGTGCAGTTAGGGGTAGAAGGAATGCAAAGCGGTGGAAAGGCCGATAAGATTCAAGAACTAATAAAAAAACTTCAAAACATATTGCTAGGGGTTTTTATGAGTTTTTTATTTCCTGTCATTTTAAGTATTATTGGAATATTTGCTGGCCTAGGAACAATATTTGAGTGGCCTAGAATGTTTAGATCTTGTGAATCTGCAGATTACGACTACTATTTCCAGGCATTTTTAGATAAAGGTGGAGCAAATGCTAGGGAAGAAGCAGATGCAGAATGTGGTTATACCTCAAACACTGGTGGGTCATCAGGGGGAGGGGGCCTAATTTAATTTAAAAACAATATGAAAACAAAACTATTTACTATATTTTTTGCACTAATCTTAATATTCTCGTCTTTTTTACCCGGTCTTTTTAACTTAAGCATTAAAGCACAAGGATTATGTGATTTTATACCTTGTGCAGATGTTGGAGGCTGCCCAAATGGTGATTGTGCAAGTGCATATACAGATTCGGGTAATTTAATAAAACTTGGTTTAACGCTGGTATTTGTTGCAATAATTGGGCTTGGGATAATTTTAATTATTAGAGCAGTATTAAAGATTGTCAGAAGTGAAGGAGACAAAGATAAAGTTCAAGAAGGTATTGAAAATATTAGAGGTGTATTTTTTGGAATAATAATAATCTTTGTTGGTGTAATAGGTATTATAGTAATATCAGTATTATTTGATGCAACAGGTATTTTTAATGAGCAGGTTGAAGATCCACCTTTGGTGGATTTACCTATTCTTTAATAATTCTATTGCAGTGTTAAAATAATTGTGATTTAATTAATTTATAGATTTTAAAAGATAACTATGTTTAGGAAACTTTTGGTAGCAACAGCAATCGCATTAGCAACTTTAACTATAAACCCAATTCCGGTTCATGCACAAACAACAGGTAGTGTAGTTTGTGATATATTCCCATTCATTAAAAACATTGGGGCTTTTGGTATAGATAGCGTTTGTTCAGGAAAAGCCGATGCTGTTCCAGATAAAACAACTTTAGCACAACAAGCAGTAAACTTGGCAAGATTAGGAGCATCGTTTATCTTTATTGCAATTATTGTTGTTGCTGTTTACATTGTTATTAAAGCTGCTATTAAATATATTAGATCTGAAGGAGATAAAGATAAAATTGAATCTGCACAAAAAGCAATTAAAAGCGTATTTGTTGGTTTAATAGCATTGTTTGTAGGTGTTATTGGCCTAGTCTTGATTTTGGTACTATTTGAGGCAACTGGTGCATTAACAAACCCATTGCCACAAGAAGGAGTAGATCAAATTACAAATGATTTAAACTAATTAATGAATTTAATAGGTTTACCTAAAAATAAATTAAAAGTTGGCCTAGTATTAGGCCTTCTTTTTACTATCGCTTTCCCAACTATTGCCCAAGCACAAATTCAAACAAACCCATTTTCAGGTAACGATGAAGCATCTTACCAATGTTTAGATAAATTTGGAAACAGAAGTAGTGCAACGATTTATAAAGATAGTGCAACAGGCTATTATTTATGTAGAGGCCTAGATGATGATGGCGTTTCCGGAGATGATAGAGCTTATTTAATACCACCAGCTTTGCAGCAGATAGAACTTTGGTTTATTAGAATTTTATACATAATTTGGGCACTCGTTGCATCTTTTTCTTTTGTGTTACTTGTGGTTTTAGGCTATCAATATATTTTAAGAGGTGGAACTTCTGACAATCAACTAGTAGAGCTTAGAAAAAAGATAATTAATTACGTAATAGGTTTTATACTAGTTTTTTTGGCAGTTCCAATTTTAACAACGGTGTTTAGATTGCTTGGTGTAAATACAGATGTAGAATGTTACAACGTAAATATGCCCGGATTTCAATTCTTTTTTACAAGCATATGTACTGGAAACGAAACTTACCTTAGAAATACTTGTGAATCTGGGGGCACATTGCCAGATGGATTAGCTTGTAGCAACCCGGGGTCAATGATCTTTTGTGGCGAAAGGTATATTACAACCACTCAAATATATACAGAAAACTTAGCTCCAGATTCAGCAGGTGCAGCAAGTCGTATGTTCTTTGTGTGCGCAACAGGCGGTAGTACTGCAGATCGGGGTACTTGGCTTCAAAATTAAATCAAATTTCATTTTCTTTCCATCTTAAACTTCAGTAGAATGTAAATAAACATTTCTAGAAATATGAGAATAGATATAAAGTCACTAAAAATTAAAGATTTGGTTTTAAATACTAATGCACCTGTATCAATATCTAGCGAAGTTGCATCAGAAATAAAAAACTTTCTAAACGGAGGCCAATCCTCTGTAGAATCAAATATATTAGTTGATGGCCAAGAGCATTTATCTGTTGCAAACTACCTTACATTTTTACAAGGTTTACAAATTCCTGTTCACAATCAATTGCTAAGTGAATACATTCTTTTGCCTGAAACTGCACAATTAAATATAGATTCTATAGCTCAAGAAAAATCTATTGGGTTAAATGTAGCTACGCCATCTACGAATGTAAATTCAAAATTTCAACAGCTTACAAATGGTATGCAAGAAAATGAAATTGCAAATTTTAATAAGCTTGCAGAAATACTTATCAAAATTAAGAACTTAGATAAAGATGTATCGGGTTATCAAAGTCAAAAAACAAACAAGGAGTCTTTAAACAGCAAGATTTCAGAATTAGAGAAATCTAAAGGTAATTTAGAACAAAAGCTTGCATCTGTACAATCTTTGTTAGATGGCAAAACAAAGGTAGAGTCAGAGGTTTTAAAGGTTCAAAATGAAAATGCACATCATAAAACAGATGAGATAAATAAAATTAAAGAAGAGAGAATTGATCAGTTAAATCAAAAATTAAGTGGTGGTTTTAAGCAGGCTAGTAGAATGGCAGAAACCTACAAAATAGAACCAGATCCAATTAAACTAAAACATAAGTGGATCTTAGCCCTTGTTGTTATTCAGGTTTTAGCAAGCATAGTTTATTTTTTGATTTCATCAAATATAGGCTTATTACTTTTGGGTTTAGCAGTGTCTATGACTTTTCTTGTGATATTTGTTGTTATACAGGTTAGTAATAAAAAAGAGATCAAAAAAAATGAACAAATGCCTGTAGCTCCTATACCACAAGGTACTGATGTACAACTTTTTGCAACACAAGCCGAAGATATGAAGATGGTAAAGGGTGCATACTTAAATGCTTTATTAGCAGAGCAGGAGAATATAAATCAAAATATAAATAAATCCCTTGGAGGTGAAACCTTAGAAAATATTCAGTCATCTTTAAAAAATACAATTTCGCAAATAGAGGAATCAAAAAAAAGTTTAGAAGAACTAGAAAAGCAAAATATAGATGTAGATACCTATTATAAAAAAAGAAGAGAGTTGGATATTTTAAAAATAGAAAAAGAAAATATTGAGTTTTCTTCAAATTTATCTGTAAAGCCGGATGATGAATACATTTCAATGTTAATGCAGGGCAATAATCAAACTCAAAATACAAAAGTATATTTGCCACTTGTAATTTTCTGTAAGCAACTTAGATTTGACGAAATCATAGAAAAATATAACAATATAAGGCAGGTAATTGTCTTATATGAAAACCTTTAAAATCTTCAAAATTAGTATTGTTTTAATAGCATTTTCAATTGCCTTTTTACCTTTAACTGTCTTGGCTAAATCATCTGCAGAAATAGCACAAGATATATTAAACCAGCAAAATCAACTTAACCAAACTCAAAGTCAGTTAGAACAAGCCAAAACAAATTTAGATAAATATACTCAGGATCTTTCAAGTATAGGTGGAGGAGTTCCGGCAATTGAAGCTGAAATAAAAAAGATAGAGGCAGAAATCGAATACAATAAAATACAATTAGATTTATACAATCAAAACAGGGCGCTCAAAGAGCTTGAAAAGCTTCAAAGAGAAATTACCAGAATAAATTCTGTCAGATCTAATTATATGGAGTGGAGAACAACAAATACAGACATTAACAAGGTTATAAAAGAGGATTATGATTTCAGAAAAAACGAAAAATATACAGAAATTGTTGCGGACAAGCAAAGTACAGATATTGGCTATGTAAATACAGAAATAACAGCACTAGTTGAAGAAATAACAAAATATGAAACTGCTAAATCTGATTTAGAAAAGGCCCAATCTGAACTTGAACAAAAGAAAAGGGATTTAGAAGCTCAAATAGCATATTTAGCATATATGGTATCTTTTAGCGGAAATCAAATAAATAATTTGCAAGTAAGTGTAAAAAATATACAAGGGAGTATTCAGTCATTAAGTGAAGAACAGCGTCAAGCAATTTTAAGGGAAGAGGAAATCTTACGTCAAAATCAAGGTACGTTAGGAAATACAAATTGTATAAAAGATGCAAATGCACCTGCCGGTACGTATTACCTTTGCGGAAATGGTAGGGACTTGGCAATGGGTCATGGAGTTGGAATGTCTCAATATGGGGCTAAGGGTGCGGCAGAACAAGGGTTGAATGCAACTCAAATACTTCAGTTTTACTATACTGGCGCACAAGTTGTTCAATATTCGTTAAATTCTCAAATAAGTGTTAAATATTGTCAGGGTAATCCAGCCTTAGCCCCATATCAGGAGGGTTGTTATTATGGAGGTAATTACTATGGTCCTGTTGTTACAGATAGAGTTAGCTTTGATTCTTATTTATCTGGTTTGGGTGAAATGCCAGAAGGGTGGCATTCAGAGGCAAGAAAAGCTCAAATTATAGCTGCCAGAACTTATGCAGCAAAATATACAAATAACGGTGATCCTAATTATCCAATTTGTTTAACAACATATTGTCAGGTTTCTTATTTTAAAAATGGAGATCAAAATGAGATGGATTTAGTTCAACAAACAAAAGATTTGGTAATTACTTATTCAGGTCAGTTAATAGAGGCTTTATATTCGGCAGACAATAATCAGGGAAATGGATCAGCAGATTATGATACAAGATTTCAAAGTCTTGGAGGCAGTGCAACTGCAGATCGGCCATATTTAAGGTCTGTTAACGATAATCAATATGCTCAAAACTCACGACTATACTGGAACTATTATTGCCAAGGTTCACCATGCGGTTTGTGGCAATGGAAAACTTATTCTTATACCATGGCAAATATAGAATCAATGCTTTACCACAATCAATTGGGTCAGTGGATGCTAGATATTGGAGGTCTAAAAAGTTTATCTTTTGAGCGTGACCCATCTCTTAGAGTTAAGAAAGTTTATTTAAATGGTAATAACGGTCAAATTAGGGTTATTGGTGGCTGGTGGTTTAAGTACTATTGGAACGAATGGGTTTCTAGTAATGGGACAAATGACTTTATTTATAGTCAAACTTACTATTTGAATGTTAACTAAAATGGTAATTTTATATAATTAACTAAAAGATGATATTATTAAAGTAATTAAATTTAAACATGAGTGATACAAATCTAATACAGCCAAGTGCAAATAATCCAAATACTCAGCCGGTAAATAATAATCCTTACCCATCAAATAACTCAATGTCACAGCCGGGCACACCATTTAACCCTCAAAATTATTATCCTTACCCACCGCAGTTTCAGGGCACTTATCCAAATGGTGTGAATCAGCCAAAAATAGATAGCATGGTTTTAAAGCAAATGATTGATCAAGAGATAGAAGCTGTTGTCCCAAAGAGAATGTCTAAGTGGTTTGGAAGTATTCAATACAGACCAAAACGAATGACTTTTGCAACGCAAGATGCAGATGAAAAAATATATGTTTTAGTAAGAATGCACTGGATTAGAAACATAGGCTGGATTATTAACAATGTTTTTTATGCATTAATTCCATTTATTTCAATAATAATTCTTCAATTGCTAAATATAAGTATAGAATTTTTATCTTTTAGGGTATTTATAATAATACTTTTGGCTTATTACTCAATAATATTTTCAAATGTAATTAAAAATTTTTATGATTGGTATTACGATATTTATATTGTAACTAACCACAGAATTTTGGATTATGAATTTTCTCCATTTCAAGGGTACAAGGTTGCGGAGGCTCCATTAAGAAGTTTAGAAGATGTAGAAGAGCAGTCTTTAGGATTTTTGGCAGATATGCTTAACTATGGAACAATAAAGGTTAGAACTGCATCTAATGCCGGAGAATTAAGCTTTGATTATATTGCAGACCCAACAAGGGTAAGGGATGTGATTATGGATTTAGTTAAAATTGTTAAAAGATATACAGATGGATAATAATACTATTGCAGAGGTAATAAAGCTTGTAGCAATATTTTTTGCTTTGTTTCACTTTCTAGTCGGGATTGTCTTGGTAAGCAGAATTTCAAGTATGAATAATATTTTTTCTACAGGCAATAAGCCTTTATTTACAATAATAAATGTAATTTACATTTTTATACTAATTGTCATTCTTCTATTGATAATTTTGCTTTAACTTTCTGATATACTGTAAAAAGTTAAAAATCATGGGTTATGAATATAAAAGCGAATTACTTAGTTGGAAAGATTTCAGGTAACGACTGGTCTGGTATTTACGGCTATAGGCCAGATGAAGGCGCTGAGATTGAAAGTGAGTTATTTTGTGTTGTAAGACTCAAATCCGACGCAGAAAATGTAGAGTTAGAAAGAATAGCTAAAATGCTACTAGACGAGTTTCAAGATGCTTACTATAACGATTTAGTCGAAGAGGATGAGATTGTAAAGCTAGAAGAAGCTTTGCAAAAAATGAAAACCAAACTAGAGGTAATTGTATCTAGAGAAGATGAGATTTTAGAAAAAGGGATGGATATAGAAATGTCTATTGCACTTGTTAATAAAGATTTGCTAACAGTTGGGGTTATTGGAGACAGTAAGTTATTTATTTACAGAAATCAAAAGCTTGTAGATATTTCAAAAGGGTTGGTAGATGCAAATATGATGGGCTTTGTAAAAACAGGTAGCTTAAAGCTTGAGAGTTCAGATAGAATCTTGTTAACAACATCAACACCTTATACAAGTTCACTATCAAAATTAGAAGAATTAGCAAAGTATTTACAAGTAGATTTACTTGGAGATATATCAGAAGATAAAGGTTCTGCAATATTGATCTTTGCAGACGAATCTGAAAATTGGAATTCATTTGCACCAGTACCACAAGCTCCTATTATAGATGTAGACAATACAACTGAAGTTATTGACTCTCAAGTCCCTATAGGAGAATTTATAGAAGATACACCTAATGATTTTAATGAAGATACATTTACCAACTCAAATGATTTACAATCATCTACTCAATTAAACCCTACGGGTGAGCAAACAGAATCAATACCTTATGATAATGAATGGGCAAATGATGGTAGAGAGAATGATATCGATTTAGTAGAAGAGAGCACAACCACAGTAGGTCTTGTAAATAAGTTTGGTAACCGGTTTAAGAATGTATCTCAAAAAGTCTCTGGTTTAGCATCCAAGTTACCAACTTACAAAAATAAAGCACAGGTTGGTCCTGAATTTACAGAATTTGAAGATGATCAAAGCAATGAATATCAGGATTCAAAGTCAACAAACAATGGTTTAAACAACTCATATGTTCAAAACCCAAATGCAAACTCAAATACTTTTGAAAGTGTAAAAAATACTGCTGCTACATTAAAAGAAAATTTTGCTTTTAAAAAAGGCGAGGGCTCTACAGGTCAAAAAACATATCAGCAAGTTGCTAAAACACTTTTCCAAAAAATTAAAATATTATTTGGTAAGTTTTTACAGTTTTTAAAAAATGATGTTATAGGTTTAGATAGGTTAGATAGAAGAAAGAATGCAGATAAATTAAAACGTAATAGAGTAATAATGGTTATTGTACTAATTATTTTAGTAGGTTTGATTTATTTCGCTTGGAAAGATGCAGATAATTCAAGAAGGGAATCAGAAAGAATTCAAAATGTTACATCTAAAGTGTCTCAATTAGAATCTGAAGTTAACCAAGCGGTAAGTCAAGTTGAGACTGTTAAGAATCAAGATCAAACAAAAAAAGATATTTTAAGCAATAAATTAACTACACTTGCTACATCTATTGATACTCAAAAGAAAGAGAACCTTTTTACAGATGAATTAGATAGACTTAAAGTGAAAATTAATTTAGCTAAAGATTCATTATCTTTTATTAAAGAGATTAACGAGTCAAACATTCAATTAGTAACTGATGTTGGCAAGTTATTTTCAGATACAAATCTATCAGATTTAGCTATTGCAAATGGTAGCTTGTATGCAACAGATGCTAAAAGAAATGTAGTTTACAAAATAAATACAGGCGTAAACTCTACTGCTCAAGAGCTAATTAAAAACTTAAATACACCAGCACATTTAGTTAGAAATGCTGCAAATAATCTAGTTGTTTACGATTCAGATACATCAAGCTCTATGGGTATTTTAAATACACAATCCGGAGAATTTACAAGGTTAGCCGGCTTGTCTACAGCTTTAATAGGTAATATTAGCGAAGCAGCAATATATTCAAATAATGATGCTCTATACGAATTGCACCAAAATCATCAGCAAATATTCAAACGAGATAAAGTAGGTAATTCTTATGGAGGCGGAGGCTCAATTTATGTAACGATTAATCCTCCAAATTGGAAGACAGATGCAGAATTCGCTAGGGCTATAGATATCTCTGTGCCTTACGAAATTTATGTTTTGATTGAGGGCACAGGTATTAAAAGATACTTGGCAGGAGGTGACAATAGTTTGAATTATGAAACATATCAAAACTTTGCTCAAACTGATTTCAACTCCTTATCACAAGCTACAGCAATTGATCTTGACCAAAACTATATGGCAGTTGCAGATCCAAAAAATAAAAGAGTCATGGTATTTGAAGTTATAGATAATGAACAAAAAAATGTAAAGTTTATTCAGCAATTTGTTTATAGAGGTACAGAGAATATATTTTCTAATATAAAAGAGGTTGTGGTAGATCAATCAACAAATACAGTGTATGTTTTAGATGGGTCAAAAATTATAAAAGTGTCTTTGTAATGACTTATTAAAAGGGTATAATGCAGCCAATGAGAACCCTAATAGATAATAAAAAAGCCTATTTTGACTTTGAAGTTTTAGATAAATACGAAGCCGGAATTGTTTTGCAAGGTTGGGAGGTTAAATCTTTGAAAAGTGGAAGAGGTAGTATAAGCGGTAGTTT
This sequence comes from uncultured Candidatus Saccharibacteria bacterium, assembly GCA_965230975.1. Lineage (GTDB taxonomy): Bacteria > Patescibacteriota > Dojkabacteria > J137 > J137 > JBGSZB01. The sequence goes on along the minus strand of OZ246402.1, from coordinate 17,618 downwards.
TGTTAAAATTTTTGGTAATCAAGCTTTCTTAGTTAATGCAATTATCGCAAATTGGAAATCTGGCGTTGTACATTCACCAGAAGAGGAGCGTAAACAAAGAAGTCTTTTATTGCAAAAGAATCAAATTAAAAGAATAGATTTAGAGCTTAAAAAAAAAGGTATTACAGCAGTACCTTTGGAAATTTATGAAAACGAAGGAAAGTTAGTAAAGGTATTAATTGGCCTAGTTAGAGGAAAAAAGAAGTTTGATAAAAGACAAAAATTAAAAGAAAAAGATATGCAAAAAAGATTAGATCAAGATAGAAAACAATATAATTTTTAACTATGAATACTACAAATCAAAATACTAACACATCAGCTAACTCAAATCCGCAGGTTAGTGTTGTATTGTCTCAAATAGAGCAGTTTGGGTTTAAATATTTTGGTAATGATGAAAATAATGCACCTTTAGTTACAGCACCAAATGGGCAGGTAATTCCTTTGAAAGTTGCATATGATTTTGTGCAGTTACAAATAAAAAAGGCATCTGATACTTCTAGTGGTGGTAATTTAGAGCAAATGCCTGTTATGCCTCCAAGTGTTGATTCATCTAGCCTTGAGGTAAATATAGAAAAATCTGCAGAAAAAGAGAGCTCAATAGAAAAAGCATCAGAAAAACAATCTAAAGTTAATACAGCACAAAATGCTCAAGCTTCTACCCCACAAGTTGCTACGCCTGTTGTAGATATTAAAATGCCAATGCCTTTTGATGAGGGTTTTAAAGTTACAAAGTTTGATCCAACAGATTTAAACCAAGTAGAAGACTATATTCAAAGTAATAAAAATGGATCTACATCTAATACAAGTACTTGGTTAGCTAATCAATTTGAAAAGTTTTTGCAAGAATACAAATCAAAAAAGTAAACAAATTTGAATTGCAAACTATTACTCTAGACTCTAAACTACCATTAGCATATACTTAATAAGCAAAATCATATGAGGTCTCAAAGTATATTAAATACAAACTTCAACTTCAATTTTTTAGTTCCATTGGGAATTGGTTTGGTAGCTGTGATAATTATTTTCATAGTGCTTTACATAATTGCATTAAAACTTTTTAATAAATTTAAAGAGAATGTATTAAAAGAAAAGGGCTTAAATTTGGTATTTTACGAAATTAAATTGCCTCAAAATAATGATGTGGAAATTAAAGCTGCAGAGCAATTGTATTCAGGTTTACTGAGTGTAAGTGAAAAGTTAAAAGGTTTAAATAAACACATTAAAGCCAGGTCATTTATTAGTTTTGAAATGGTCGCTTTTAAAGAAACTATCAAGTTTTATGTAGTTTGCCCTAAAAAAATCTCAAGCCTTGTAGATAGGCAAATTAATGGAACATACCCAACAGCAGAAATAACTATAGTAAAAGAATACAACCTTTTTCCAGATGATGATAGTCACGTTGCATATACGGGTCTTATTTTAGATAAGGACTCTAAATATCCAATACAAACTTACGAAGAACTACCTGTAGATACAATTTCAACACTTACAGATGCATTTAGTAAATTGCAAGATAAAGAAGCTGCCGCATTTCAAGTAATTATAACCCCGGCAGATTCTGAGTGGAGAAATAAAACAAAAGACTATGTAAATAAAATGAAAGAACCACCTCCTGCACCAAAAGAAGGAGAGACTCCAAAACCTAAAAAAGAAGATGAGGGTTTATCTTTTGTAGAACAAAAAATACAAAAACCTGTATTTAATGTTTGTGCAAGATTAGTAGTTATTTCTGATGATAAGTTTTCTGCAGATACTCATTTAACAAACATGTTAAGTTCTTTTGAGCCATTTACCAAGATTGGTAGTAATAAACTAAAGAAAGTTTCTAGCGAAAATTTAAAAAACATAGTGGCAGAATTTATATATAGAATCCCTTCAGATTCTATGGTTCTTAACACATCAGAACTTGCAACTCTTTTTCACTTCCCAAACAGAAATATAAAAACACCGTATATTAAATGGCAATTGGCAAAACGTTTGCCAGCACCAGATTTTGTAACTAATAGCTTTCAAAAAGACTATATGTATGTTGGCCGAAATACATATAGAGGTCAGTTTAGAGAAATCTTTTTAAAGCCAGAAGATAGGCTGAGACATTTTTATGTTATTGGACAAACAGGTACAGGTAAATCTGGTTTCATGAGTGGAATGATGATTAGAGACATGAAAATGGGTCATGGTTGTGGGTATATAGACCCTCACGGAACAGATGCCGAGAAAATTTTGGCTCAAGTACCCCCAGAAAGAATAGAAGACGTTGTAATTGTAGACCCAGCAGATCTTGAAAGACCTGTGGGAATAAACATGTTAGAGTTTAATAACGAGGAGCAAAGAACATTGGCAATTAATGAAATGTTGAATATATTTGATACCTTGTACAACTTGAAGGTCACTGGAGGCCCAATGTTTGAACAATATTTTAGGTACGCAATTTTATTATTAACAGAAGACACTGAATCTGGTGCAACCTTGCTTGAAGTGCCAAAAGTTTTTGCAGATGAGGGTTATAGAGCATATAAACTTTCTAAATGTAAAAATCAAGAAACCGTAGATTTTTGGAAAAAACAAGCAGAGCAGGCGGGTGGAGATGTTTCTCTAAAAAATGTTACCCCATATGTCACATCTAAAATGGCAAGCTTTTTATCAAATGCATATTTAAGGCCAATAGTTTCTCAGCAAGAATCATCCATAAAATTTAGAGAAATAATGGATAAAAAGAAGATTCTAATTGTTAAGCTCTCAAAAGGTAAGATTGGAGACTTTAATGCATCTTTATTAGGTATGGTTTTGGTTGGTAAACTTTTGGTAGGAGCCTTAGAAAGAGAGAATGTTCCGGAGTCAGAAAGAACTCCATTTTACTTGTATGTAGATGAGTTTCAAAACTTTTTAACAGATGGAATTGTAACTATTCTATCTGAAGCTAGAAAATACAAACTTGCACTTACAATTGGGCATCAGTTCTTGGGACAGTTAACTAGAGAGGGTGGCAACACCAAAATTAAAGATGCGGTATTTGGTAATGTTGGAAACAAAGCAATTATGAGAATTGGAGAAGAGGATGCACCTTTTTTGGGTAAAGTGGTAGGGGAAGATTTAGTTGATCCAAAAGATTTGCAACAGGTAGAAAACTATAGTTTCTATTTAAAAATGCTTACAGATGGTAAGCCAACTCCTGCATTCTCTTGTAGGTCTTTTTATGGAGATTCTCCTTATGATATGATTGGTAAGCCTAATCAAGAAATTGCAGAAGTCGCAAGGCAAATTTCAAGGCTTAAATATGGTAGAGATAGAAATATTATAGAAAACGAGATTAAATTAAGAAGTACCTTTACCAAAGAGAAGGAAAAAGAGGATAAGAAAGATAGTCTTTTTGGTGGTTTAGGCTTTTAATATCTCTATCTTCAAAAAACTTCCTATAAAGTCAATTATTAAATTTAAGAATAGGGTAAGACCAAAACATTACGCTAATCTATAGTAAAGAACCTTTTTTGTGTAAAAAGAAATGATTGTTAATCTATGGACGCACAGCCTGTGTTTGAATTATAATTGCACAGCAATTAGCCCATAAAGTGTCACATTAATTGCAGATAGAAAAGTAGTCCCGATAATCGAGGTTACAGCACAGTTCTTATAAATACCAGTTTACTGAATAGGCCTGTAGCTCAGGTGGTTAGAGCACAGTTCTTATAAAGCTGGGGTCCGCGGTTCGAGCCCGCGCAGGCCTATTCAGTAAATTAAAAGAATTTAGCCCATAAAGCTGGGGTCCGCGGTTCGAGTCCGCGCTGGCCTATTAGGAATATAAGTTTTAGACCTCAAATTTCTTAGTTAAGAATTCATTAATAGCATTAAATCCACAGTCTTATCTCTAATTTCTGAATCTTCAATAAATTTATTAACCCTTTCCATTAAGATTAGTTTTTTTCTATGAGTATCTGTTTCCAAAGTGGAAGTTGTAACTATATCTGCTAAGTTATTTATAAAATATTCAATAATTGAAATAAACTTTTCAATTTCTAAATCTTCAATATTTTGAGTACGAAACTTATTCAGTTCGAATAATAAATTACTTCGATTTATATCTGCTTGGTAAAAATAAATAACTGCAAGCATTGCTAAAACCTTGTTAATCAACGTGTCATTAACAATATTCCAGTCTAGAGAGTAATATACTCTTAACCCATCGGCTAAATCCTTATAGTTATTTACATCTAGAGTATTAAGAACATATGCAAGCTTGTCTGAGAATTTGCTTAGTAAATTAGAAGAACTGAGTAATGAAATATTATTTAAAATAGAAAGCACTTGGTTATGCATATCTTTTAATATTCTAAATAACTATCTATTACAATTCTACTACATGATTTACAGAACTTGGCTGATATTTCTTTGAAAGCATCATGGTGTACTTAAGTGTAGTATTTATATTTTTATGGCCAACTATTTTTGCCAAGAAATCTAAACTCATACCACTACTTAGTTGGGCAACAATAAAAGTGTTTCTTAAGTCGTTAACGCATGCATTTTTTATTTGAGCGTTGGCAATAGCTTTATCTATAGATGTTCTAATATTCCTAATTTCAATATTTTTACCTGTTTTGGTAGAGAATAATGGTTGGAATTTTGTATTGTCTTGATTTAAATAATTCCTTAAGCATACTTTAATCTTATAATTAAGTGGCACACTTCGTTCGTCTGTACTGGAATATCCTCTCACAACTAAATATGGGTTCTTTTCATCTAAGTACAAGTCTCTTTTTTGCAAATTTGAAAGCTCGCTAATTCTTAATCCGGTTTGTAGCAATAACTCGATCATGGTATTTAATCTAAAGTTATTTCTACTAGCTTCCCTTAGAGCATAATATTCCATTTGAGATAAAACTCTAGGTTTTTTATTTCTATATTTAGGATGACTAATTTCTGTAGAAGGGTTATTGCTAACTAATTGATTCGAATAAAGATATTTAAAAAAGCTTCTAATACTATTGATTTTTCTTGATACAGTTTTTAATGTTACTTTATGGACATTTCTAAGCTCGTTAACAGCGGATTTTATGTCATCAGGAGTGTATAAATCAAAGCTTTTGTCTTTATTAATTTCATTAAACTGTTGCAAATCTTTCTTATAGGCTATTATTGTTGACACTGACTTGTTGTTTTCTTTAAGATATTCAGTAAAGTTATTTATCAATTCTAAATTTGTCAGTGATGAGTTTTTTTTCATGTCATTGATCTTAGCATAGCTAATATTATAGGGTCAATTTAAATTACATTTATTTAAAATGAATAAAGCTAAAAATTTAAGCAAAAATATTAATGCAGAAAAGCTATTGATATACTTTAAAGATTTCACTACTGAAAATTTACTTATATCCATTCTTTTATGCTTGGCCGTTTTAGTTTTAACAGGTAATATTTTAAGAGTTATAACAACTGCTAGGAACAACTATCAGATATTTTCAATAGAATCTCAAAGTTTAAATGACCTAAAAGCAAAAAATGAAGAGCTTCAAAAAGAGCTAGAATATGTAAGTTCTGATGAGTACAAAATGTTACTTTTAAGAAATTCTGCAAACATGGCTCAATCTTCAGAAGACTTGTATACAATAAGGCAAAAAGCTACATATTTAGATGAAGAAAAAGACCTATTAGATTTAACAAAAAAGTCAGATTTTTCAAACTGGTGGCAAATGCTAAGCTCATATATTACAAATTAAAACATGATACATGAAGTTTTAGATCTTGTGGACAATCAAGATTCAGTAATAGGACAAATGCATCGAAAAGAGATTCATTCAAGCAACACAAACTTTCATAGAGAAGTTGCAATTTTCCTTTACAATAAAAATAAGGAAATTCTCCTTGCTCAAAGAAGTTTAAGTAAAAAAGTTGCTCCTGGTTGGTGGGATATCTCTGCAGCCGGACATATTCTTTCCGGTGAAAATATTACACAGGCAGCTAAAAGAGAATTGTTTGAAGAATTAGGTGTCCATGTTGGGCTTAAATTTTTTAATAAGCACTTAGACATAAATGATAGAGAATCAAGGTTCTTTTATTGTTATTATGCAATTGTAGATTTAACAAGTTTTGAATTTGATATTGCAGAAGTCGCTCAAGTGCAATGGGTAAAAATTGATGATTTAGAAAATTTTGCCAAAAATAACTTATATAGTACAGCTTATTGGTCTCACAAAATGATATTGACTATTGCAGAATCAATTAAGCTCTAAACTGGTATCATACTCTAATCTTATTACCTATCTTTTAAAAACCAAAGTTTAGAGGTATAATAACCAGCATTCAAATTGACGTTTAACAAATTAATATCGCGGGGTAGAGCAGTGGCAGCTCGTCAGGCTCATAACCTGAAGGTCGTCCGTTCGAATCGGACCCCCGCAACCAAAAGGCCTAACATGTATGTTAGGCCTTTTGATTTAAAATCTATATTGTAATATAAACAATATTTCTCTTCTAAGAAAGGGTATATATTTGCTACAATTACAAGCACATAAATTGTTGTAGCAACAAAGCAAAGTAGCTCAGTTGGTTAGAGCACAGGATTCATAAACCTGAGGTCGAGGGTTCGATCCCCTCCTTTGCTATAAAATCAAACGTAGTGCTTGTTAATAAACCTTTCAACACTATTCTATAAAAGCGTGATAATATTTAGTTTGTATAAATAAAAATATATAATAAACTAATTAATTCTGCTAAATATTACTTAAGTATCTCAATTACTAAAAATTTAAATTAAAAATATGGATTCAAAATCAAATTCAAAGAAACCTAAAAATCTTGCAGCTACTAAAAAGCAGGACTTAGAAGATTTTTCTACAGAACTAATTAAAAGAATTGGTTCTAACCCAAAAGCACAAAAAGGCACAAAGTCCTACATTTTTAAAGTTAACCCACTAATTTACTTGGTAACAGCGTTAGTGTTATTTTTTGTAATTTTCGGCTTATTCAATAGAGATGTTTTTACCAATAAAACTTCGTTAGATAAAATTGTTTCAGGTATCAAAAATAACGAATACAGCCAGGTTTTAATCCAAAATGACTCGAGAGTAAGCGTTATTGGCAAATCTTACCTTTTAAGCACTACAGATGAGTCATTTGAATCTAGTGTAAATAGAAACTTAACAGACATAACTTTACAAGAGTTTATAGCTACCTTAAATAATCAAAGTGTTTTAGATCAAGTAAAATCAATTTTCAATAGGGGTGAATCCATCAGAGAGGTAGTAATAGGTTCTAACTTTGTAATTGTTAAAAGGAACCTTCCAAATACAGATCTAATTATTAAAGATACTTCAGATGCAGAATTTTCTGAAACATTAAAATCAAACAATATTAATCTTTCAATGTATGGAATTAACACTGTTAGATTAAAAAGTACTGCCCAAGAGGTTGAATTAGATTCACTAGAATCAAGATTGAAAACTTCACAAATAGCGTCAGTTTGGGTTTTAGATAATACACTAATCTCAGAAATCAAACCTGAAAATGTTGAAAAATCATACATAGATTGGGACCCAAGAGTTTATTCATTTACAGACTTACTACAAGCAGAAGGTATATCTTTAACTCAAGATAATGTACAAATCATCCCAACAAATGTGCCTTCTGGTATATCAATAGACCAAATATTAACGGTTATTACTTTAGTTGGTTTTGTAGTATTAGGATATATAATATTTAGAGGTGCACAATCTTCTGGCATGGGAATCTCTCAATTTGGCCAATCTAGAGCTAAAGTATTTTTTGGTTCAAAAACAGAAACGACATTTAAAGATGTTGCTGGAATAGATGAAGCACGAGATGAACTTAACGAGATTGTAGACTTTTTAAGAGATCCAAATAAGTACAGAAAATTAGGAGCAAGAATCCCTAAGGGAATTTTAATGGTTGGTGCACCCGGAACAGGTAAAACTTTACTTGCAAGGGCAATCGCAGGTGAGGCAGCTGTTCCATTCTTTCACACATCAGGTTCTGAATTTGAAGAGATGTTAGTTGGAGCAGGTGCATCAAGAGTTAGAGATCTTTTTGCAAAAGCTAAAAAAGCAGCCCCTTCTTTAATATTTATAGATGAAATCGATGCTGTAGCCAGAAAAAGAGGCACTAGAATTCAATCTGGAACAACAGAGCAAACATTAAACCAAATTTTGGTAGAAATGGATGGTTTTGAAAAGAATACAAACTTAATTGTTATAGCTGCAACTAATAGACCAGATGTATTAGACCCAGCAATTTTAAGACCTGGTAGGTTTGATAGACAGGTTAGAATTGAATTGCCAGATGCAGAGGGTAGAAAGCAAATCTTAGAAATACATGGTAAAAACAAACCTTTTGCTGCTAGTGTAGATCTAAATAAGATTGCAAAAAGAACAGTTGGATTTTCTGGTGCAGATTTAGAAAATATTTTAAATGAAGCTGCAATAATTGCAGCTAAAGCGGGCAACAAAGAAATTAACATGCACGATATAGATGAGGCTGTTTCAAAAGTGGTTTTAGGCCCAGCAAAGAAATCAAGAAAGCGAACAGAAAAAGAATTACAATTAGTCGCTTATCACGAGGCAGGTCATGCTGTTGTTGCAAAATATACGCCAAATTCAACTCCTGTAGATAGAATTTCAATTGTGTCTAGGGGTAACTCTGGTGGGGTAACTATGTTCTTACCTGAAAATGATGAATATATAATGTCTAAAAGTAAGCTTATTGCAGACATTACTGTCAGTTTAGGTGGAAGGGCAGCAGAAGAAGTTGCGCTAGATGACATATCTACAGGTGCTTCCAACGATATTGAAAAAGCAACTGCTGTTGCAAGAAGAATGGTGCAAAAATTTGGAATGAGTAAAAAGCTAGGATTGGTTCAGTATGGTGACTTTGAAGAAAATGAGTACTTAGGTTATGCTTACTCTTCATCTAAAGAGTTCTCTGATAAAACTGCAGAAGAGATAGATAAAGAGGTTAAAGAGATTGTTGATTTGGCTTATCAAAATGCGGTTAAAATTTTACAAGAAAAAAGGGAGAAGTTAGATTTGGTTGCCAAAGCTCTTCTAGAAAAAGAGGTTTTGGGTAAAGAGGAGTTTGAAATGTTGTTTTAATGCTTTGTAAACATAACTTTAAACGCCCCCGATACATCGGGGGCGTTTTTATGTTAAGTGCTAGTTGCTTGAGTTTAACAAATTAAATAACTATTTAAGTATAGTTTTTTACATTTCTTCATCACCTTCTGTCTCTGCTTCTTGGAGAACTAAATTTGTTTCCATTGTGCTCAGATCCAAAATTATATATCCTATATAAGTAATATTAATCCTAAATATATGAATAAAAAAATAGCAGCAGTTATAGCAATAGTGGTTTTAATTTTTGTAATCAGCGGTATATCAATTCTTGTATTTCTTCAACTAAATAATAAGCCTCAGAATAATCCTATTGTAAATACTGGAACAAATATTATAGAAACTAATACAGAAATTCCAGTAAGCTATATTAATTCAGAGGCAGTAGTTAGTGTTGATTCTGAAGTAGAGACTTTAAAAGCTCAAAATAAATTTTTTGCATTAAAAAATATAGATTATACAAGCGGTCGCATACAAAATTACGTGCTTTACTCTAAAAATTATAATTCTGACCTATCTTTTAAAGATAGTAGTTTAGAGGTTTTTAGCTTAGAAAATGGAGGTTCTTTACTTGCAAAAATAGATTTCCCAAAATCCAGTATATCTATCCCAATATCGTACAGCTTTGCTCCAAATAAAGAGGTTGTACTTATATTCTTTACTATGATTGGTACAGGTTGCCCCCAAGATCTTATTGGTACAGAGTGTGAAGATTTTATGTCTGAACTTAATAAAGAATATGCTAGAAATGGAGGATTATGGAGTTATAATTTTGCTACTAAGTCATTTAAACAAGTTGTATCTCCAAGTGAATATGAAAATGAAGAAACATTTAAATTTGAATGGAGTGGCTCTGATCAGATTATTGTAACATCTGCTAGTGGTACTATTAATGTAAATGTTAAATAAAGTATAATCTTGACTTATTTCTCCTAGAAATGACTATCATTTGGTAATATATTTTGATAATTTAGCTTTCGATTTTTCAATTAGTTAAAAGTAACTTGTAATCTTAAACCAGCTTAATTTGAATTGTAAAATTTAAATTGGTTTTCTAAGAAATTATGAATCCGTTAAAAGAATTTTACTATTTAAACTTTCAAGAATATGGCGTTAGCGGACAAGTGGGTTTAAATATGGTGGAGTATATTTGGGAAAATAAGGGTTTGGTTGCCTCAGATTTTTTAAGACAGAATGTTGCAAAAGTGTTTGATACCACAAATCTTGAAACTTCAAAAACTCGAAAAGAAGTTTCATTAATAGATCTTTTTGATTTATCAAAAGTAAATCATTTTGTAGATGTTGGAGCTAATAATTTGGCTAGAATAAATGAGGTCGCTAGAAAATATCCAAACATAAAGTTATTTACTGCAATAGATGTTGTCCCTCAAAGTAGAGTATTCAGATACCCTGAAAAGAGTAACTATATTCAAATATCTCAAGATTCTTTCGATTACCCAATAGAAAGCCACTCGTGCGATTTTATTAACCTGGAGTTTGTTTTGCACCACTTTAAAAGTGAATCGTTAATAAAATCGCACATTAAAACATTTAAACGAGTGTTAAAACCTGGAGGTATATTATTATTATGGGAGGAGTCTTTTGAGAATAGTGTAAATGTAGGTAGTTTGGTAGAAAATAATAATAAATTATCAATAATGACTAATTTTGATTTAACTTCAAAGTTTTATTCTTTAACACCAAGTCAGAGATTACAGTTTATAAAAATTAACGATTGGATAATTAATGTAAATATTCCCCATATGCAGTGGACGGGGCAATGGAAACCTTGGGAAAAGTGGATGGATCTCTTTTTAGAAGAGGGTTTCTTGCTTACAAACAAGTATAATTTGGGGCTAAGGGTAAATGGAAGATTAAAGCAGGATGTTCACATTGTTGGGCAACTCACGGCTTCGTACTTCTAAACAGTCACTATTTATCAATAACTTAGTCGTAATCTAGTCTCTTGGCTTTATAAAAATAATTAAATTCTCGCCAAATAGGTATATCAATAATATAATTAAAAAATGAAAGAAGAAAAAACATTATTATTAATAGATTCCTACGCTTTAATATTTAGAGCATTTTACGCATTTCCCCCAACACTTACAGATAAAAATGGCGTACAAATTAATGCAGTATATGGTTTTGCAAGCTTGTTGTTAGAGGTTTTACTTAAGTTTAAACCAACGCATGTCATTGCAATTATGGATTCTGACAAGCCAACAATAAGGTCTCAAGATTACACTCAATATAAAGCAAACAGAAAAGAGACTCCGGAAGGCTTTAGTATTCAAATTCCAAAAGTTAAAGAGCTACTAGATAGATTTGATATACCAATACTTTCTGTAGATGGTTACGAAGCGGACGATGTTATTGCAACAATAGACAACATTCATTCTGGAAAGTGGGCAAAAACAATTGTTGTAACGGGTGATAAAGATCTTTTTCAATTAGTTGACGAAGATACTTTTGTATATCTTGCGGGTTCTTCATTTTCTCAATCAAAGCTTTACAACTTTGAAATGGTTAAAGAAAAAATGGGCGTAACCCCAAACCAAATACCCGACTACAAGGGGCTGAGTGGTGATCCATCTGATAATATCCCAGGTGTTGCTGGAATTGGCCCTAAAAGTGCTGTTGAGTTGTTAAATAAATATGAAACTTTAGATAATATTTATAAAAATATAGAAGATGTTTTACCTAGATACAAAAATAAACTTTTAGAAAATTATGAAACTGCAATAATGTCTAAAAACTTGGCTACTGTTGTTAAAGAAGTTCCAATTGTTTTTGAATTTGAGAAGTGTTTTTTCCCAACATTTAGCGCAGGTCACTTAAAAGACTATTTTGAAGAATTAAGATTCAAGTCGCTAACGGTAAGATTAGATACATTGGTTAATGCTTACAGCATGGCAAGTGTTAACGAGGAATCTTTGGTTGAGGATGACCTGATAGATATTATACCTTGGACAAAAGGTAGCGACTTGGCTGATGAGTCATTTATTTATTGTGAATTTAAAGAAGGTCAAAATTCTTTAGATATTGATTTTGTAAAGGTATTCATTTTATCTGCTGGGAAAATTTATACGCTTTCGATTAATGATTTGGTTCAATTTTCTAAAGAGATAAAAAATAAAAAATTCTATGTTTTTGATTTAAAGAAGATTTTAAATTGCTTTCTAAACAACAATCTAGAAATTGATATCAATCAGTTTGAGGATTTGGGAATCTTAGCTGTGTTAATGTCTAAGGGTAAGTGTAATTACTCTTTAAAAAATATATTAGATCTTTATAGTATAAAATATTCAAACAATTCTGTATCAATGTTGCTTTCACTAAATAAGCTAAAGGACTTACTAACAAATTCAGCAGAAATTGATAGTCTTTATCAAATAGAAAGATCTGTTATAAATGTTGTTATTGAAATGGAAAGAGAAGGTATTTTGTTAGATGTAAATCAACTGCAAAAAGATAAAGAGGTTATAGTTAAAAGTATTCAATCTTATGTACAGCAAATTTATAAAGAGGTCGGCCATGAATTTAATATTAACTCTCCTAAACAACTTAGTTCTATCTTGTTTCAAGAAAGGGGTTTAAGGTCTCCTAAAAAAACAAAATCGGGTGGTCAAAGTACAAATGAGGCAGCTTTGGTACAAATGAAAGGTATAGACCCTTTAATAGATATGATTTTAGGGTATAGGGGTTTAGAAAAGATAAGAAGTACTTATTTAGAATCTTTGCCAGATTATGTTTATGCAAAAACAGGAAAAGTTCATGCAACTTTTGATCAATTTGGAGCAATATCCGGAAGGTTCTCTTCTAAAAATCCAAACATGCAAAATATTCCAAAAGGGTTGATAGACGGGATTAATATTCGAGACTTATTTATATCGTCAAAAGATAAAACTTTTGTAGGGGTAGATTACTCCCAACAAGAATTAAGAATACTTGCGGCAGTTGCCCAAGAAGAAACTATGCTAAACGCCTTTAATCAAGGTGAAGATATTCATAAGATTACAGCCTCAGAACTTTTTAATATCCCAATAGAATCTGTAACTAAAGAGCAAAGAGGGGTTGGAAAAACAATTAACTTTTCGGTTATTTATGGAATCTCTGCATTCGCCTTATCTGAAAGGCTAGGTATTGATAGGGCAACTGCCGCAATGTTTATAGATAAATACTATAAAAAATATCCAAATATAAAAAAGTACATGGATTTGGTTTTAGATAATGCAAAGAAAACTGGCTATACCCAAACAATCATGGGTAGAAAGCGGGAAGAATTAAATATTAATTCTAGCAATAAAATGCTTCAATCTGCAGCAGAGCGGGAATTATTTAATTTTATCATTCAAGGTTCTGCAGCAGACTTAATGAAGCTTTGTATGACTAATTTTTCAGAAGCCCTTAAAAAGTATAGTGCTAAACTTCTATTGCAAGTTCATGATGAGTTCTTGTTTGAATTACCTAAAGATGCAGATATTTCTGGATTTGCTAATCAGGTGAAAGAGATAATGCTAAATGTTAAAGACATTGGAGTTAAGTATGACGTAGATTTAAGAGTGGGGGACCGTTGGGGTAGTATGTCCGAATTGAAATTATAAAATCTTGAACTAAGTTATTTAAAGTTGCATAATAATTTAGTTAAATAATTAAATATGAAAGTTTTGTTTAAATTAGTATTGTTGGCATTGTTTTTTATATTTTTAGGTTGGTTATATATTGTTTATCTTTATTTACATAAGGATAACAAGCAATCGTTAGAAAATATTAAAGATGACCTACAAAAAGAGGCTAAGATAGTTGCTAAGGTTGTAAGAAAACAAAAGTCTGAAGTTGAAAAACTTGCTAAAGATGTCTCCGAGACTATATCTGACAGGCAGTCTGAAATGGAAAAGTTTATTAAAAGTATGCAAAAAGAGGCCTTTGAAATTAAAGACATAGCAGAAAGATTTAAAGATGTTTCTGAAAGAACTTTAAGAAGAGATATGCAAAAACTAGAAAAGAGCGGTTTGATTAAACAGGTTGGCTCTACAAGAAATTCTAAATACCAAATAATAAGTTAAATTATTGGTAAAATATACTTGCAAAAAGAATAAATCGATTATATAATCACCTTACCTTTTCTGAGATTATCCAATAGGAATCCAGAAGTTTCCAAGAAGTTTGCGATTAACAAAATAAAAGACTCTTTAATTAAAGGGTTTTTCTTTTTGCGCAAAATACTTAGGTTTCTTTAAAAACTACAAAGTGATAAGTTACGTTAATTTTCTTTGATTTTTTGATACTCTAGATCAAAAAAATTTAAAAGATTCTAAACTCTGTTTAAATACAGAGATAAACATTTTTATTAGTTCCCCCCGGAACTAGTAAAGTAAATCTTATGGAGAGTTTGATCCTGGCTCAGGATTAACGCTCGCTACGTGCCTAAGGTATGCAAGTCGAACGCTTTGTTTTTGGTGCTTGCACTAAAAACAGAGAGTGGCAGACGGCTGAGTAATATATAGGAATATACCCTGAAGACGAGCATAGCACACCGAAAGGTGTGGTAAATCTCGATAGACCCTTGCGTTAAAGTGTAGGGTAAAACTCCGGTGCTTCAGGATTAGCCTATAACCTATCAGATTGTTGGTGAGGTAATGGCTCACCAAATCTATGACGGGTAGCTGGTCTGAGAGGATGGTCAGCCAGACTGGGACTGTGATACGGCCCAGACTCCTACGGGAGGCAGCAACTAGGAATTATGCACAATGGACGAAAGTCTGATGCTGCGACGTAGCGTGGAGGATGAAGGTCTTAGGATCGTAAACTCCTTTTATTGGGGAACAAGTTCTGAGTGTACCCAATGAATAAGTGCCTGCCAACCACGTGCCAGAAGCATCGGTAATACGTGGGACACAAGCGTTATCCGGATTTACTGGGCGTAAAGAGATGCGTAGGCGTCTATTTAAGTTTTCTGTTAAATCTATCCGTTCAACGGATAAACTGCAGGAGATACTGGGTAGATTGAGTAAGGTAGGGAAGAAGGGAATTCCTGGTGGAGAGGTTAAATTCGTTGATATCAGGAGGAACACCAATGGCGAAGGCACTTCTTTGGACCTTTACTGACGCTAAGGCTCGAAAGCGTGGGGAGCAAAACGGATTAGATACCCGTGTAGTCCACGCTGTAAACTATCCCTGTTAGATGTCTGTCTAAATCTTTGAATTCCCCGACTTGTCGGGGTTGGATTGGATTCGATGGGTGTCGCAGCTAACGCGTTAAACAGGGCGCCTGGGGAGTACGGTCGCAAGACTAAAACTCAAAGGAATTGACGGGGACCCGCACAAGCAGTGGAGCGCCTGGTTTAATTCGATGATCAGCGAAGAACCTCACCTAGGCTTGAACTGTATCTGCTAAGCCGATGAAAGTCGGAATCCTTCGAGGGTGATACAGAGGTGCTGCATGGCTGTCGTCAGCTCGTGTCGTGAGATGTTGGGTTAAGTCCCGCAACGAGCGCAACCCCTATCGGATGTTAAAATTTCTTCCGAAACCGCCCTGCCTAAACGGGGAGGAAGGTGGGGACGATGTCTAGTCATCATAGCCCTTATGTCTTGGGCGACACAGACGCTACAATGGACCGTACAATGCGTTGCCAAACCGCGAGGTGGAGCTAATCGCAACAAAACGGTTCTCAGTTGGGATTGCAGTCTGAAACCTGACTGCATGAACGCGGAATTACTAGTAATCGTGGATCAGCATGCCACGGTGAATACGTTCTCGGGTCTTGTACACACCGCCTGTCAAGTCATGGGAGCCGGTTTTACTCGAAGGGTAGTTTACTAAACTAGAGTAGAGTCGGTGACTGGGGCTAAGTCATAACAAGGTTGCCGTAGGGGAATCTGCGGCTAATCACCTCCTTTTAAGGAGTTAAATTTTAGTATTAAGCAATGTTTAGCGCTTGAACTAAAATTCATTTAAGTTTCAAGGTCACGATCTTGAAACATTTCTACTTTAAGTTATTTTCTAATCGAAACTTAACTTAAAGCTCTCTCTTAAGTAACTTTACATACTCTTTGCTTTTAAGTTTTAAAATGAGCTTAGCTCTTTTAACAATTTTAGTTTTTTAGCTACGCTTTTTACCAAGAGGGCGTGTAGCTCAGATGGTTAGAGCGCAGTCCTGATAAGACTGAGGTCCCTGGTTCGATTCTAGGCACGCCCACCATAGAAAGCGAATAAGGGCCTGTAGCTTAGTTGGTAGAGCGCCTCATTTGCAATGAGGAGGTCAGGAGTTCGAATCTCCTCAGGTCCATAGTAGTTTTTTATGTAATAGAGTCTTTGAATTTCAAAGATTCTTAGTTTAAAAAACTATTGTTCTTTAAAAATTGGATAGAAATAGATTAATGAACGAGTGCATTACTGTTATCCTTGAAAATAGGATATATATATAATGCAACTAGCACATTAATTCATAGTCAATAATCAAGATAAAAGCTAATATCGGCGTATGGTGGATGCCTTGGCTCAAAAAGCCTATGAAGGACGCAATAAACTGCGATATGCCTTGGAGAGTTGTTAAATAAACGTTATTATCCAAGGGTGTCCGAATGAGGAAACTCTCTATCCGTTTGGGATAGAATCCTATGCAAAATAAAATATGCATAGCGAAGGTAAGCCGGTGAACTGAACCATCTTAGTAACCGGAGGAAAAGAAAAAATTCTCAAAGTAGCGGCGAGCGAAATGGGAGAAGTCTAAACCATACTATCTGAATGGCCTTTTGAACCTGCGTTGTAGGTGAGATTGGTCGTTCGCCCTTGTAGGGGTCATGATAGTTTAGGTGTTAAAGGGAACTTTATTTTTACGCCACAAAGTAGAAGATGGAGTTACAAAACTCAATATCTAGTAGAAGAATTCTGGAAAGAATCACCGTAGAGGGTAATAGTCCCGTAGATGAAAGGTATAGGGTCTCCATGGAAGTTTTCCTAAGTACTACCGTCTAGGAGTAATTCGGTAGGAAGTCGGGTTAACCATTAACCCAAGACTAAATACTTTTTGAGACCGATAGTGAACTAGTACCGCGAGGGAAAGGTGAAAAGTCCCCCTGTTAGGGGAGTGAAATAGAACCTGAAACCATATGCCAACAATCAGTGGAAGAACGTCTAATAGGTCAATGTCTGTGTGGACGCTGTAGCAATACAGTTGAAGCACTCTCATCCTATAAGGTTTATCCGCGTGCCTATTGAAGAATGAGCCACCGAGTCATTTGTTTAAGTTTGGTTAAGCCACTAAGTGGTGTAGCCATAGGGAAACCGAGTCTAAATTTGGGCGTCTATGATTTAAACAAATGGACCCGAAGCTGAGTGACCTAATCATAGCCAGGATGAAGTTTCTAGAAATAGAAATGGAGGTCCGAACAGGTTAGAATTACGAATCTATCTGATGAGCGGTGATTAGAGGTTATAAGCCAATCGAACTCAGA